>NZ_JACHIF010000008.1 GCF_014203045.1 Prosthecobacter dejongeii | reverse complement strand
ATGGCCCGTGTGGGCCTGAAGCCGACGCTCGGCCGCAGCTTTGAAACCCAGGTCAAAGACCTGCAACGCCGCGCCCGCGACGCCGCCCTCCGCCCGGTGCCACAGGCCGCAGGCAGCACCGGCCCCGCACCCGAAGCCCGCCTCCAGTTCAGCCAGAGGAGTGGTGCAGGGCAGGCTGCCTATGGCACCGGAGGTGATGAGCTTGTCTCGCCGTTTGATACCAGCGCCACCATGCCCACTAATCAACGGACTCTTTCTCAAGAGGAGATGGCAAGAATACAGCAGGCTCTTCATGAAGTTTTGAATGCGCCTGTGGACATTAACATCCAGCAGGAATTAGAAAAATTGCGCGCTGCGGATACCACAGCCTCAATGCGTAAACACATCGAGACCACTACCTTCACCAGCCGTAAACTGATTCAGGGCGGAGGCATCAATTTCGCCTTTGAACTTCGCAATGGCGTCCCGGTCATCTATAAGCCTGCACAATTTCAATCACGTGAAAAAATTCGGGCTGGAATTGAGCCTTCCACTCAGTGGCGGCGCGAAATCGCCGCGAGCCTGGTGGCTGAGCATCTCACGATTTCATTGATCCCTCCCACCGCCCGTATTGAAAATATCAATGGAGAGGGATCCGCCCAGTTGATGAAGGAAGGCTTTTTAACAGGAAAAAAGATGTCAGCTATCTTAAAAGATCCATTTTTTGATGCCCGCAAATTGGTCACAGATGAAATCGCCGAAGATTGGCAACTGCTGGAAGATCTCCTGCTTGAAACAGACCGCCATCAGAGTAACTACATGATCAGAGTGAACGATCAGAACAAGGTGATTGAACTTGCGTTAATTGATAACGGACTTTGCCTCAGTGCGAATCCTGGCGTGCTTAAAAAGCGGCACAATGGCCCACGGGAAATGCATTCGATAGGCCTAAAGAATCTGCAACGGCTGCGCCATATGATCTCTCATCAGGCAGAGATAGAAAGAGATCTAGAACCGTATCTCGAGAATGCTGCAGTTGCAGGGCTTTTTGCCCGAGCCAAAGCCTTGCTTATGCGTGGAACCTATGGCAATTTCGTGTTGGAAGAAATCAATTCTCACCTTCCACCAAACTTTAAGATGAGCAGGCAAGTGTATGATTACGAGATCAATGAATAACTTATGAAAGTAAAAATTTTTGATTCTAGTGGTGGTAAAACAGAACACATGGGAACTTGGACCTTAGATGAAAATGGCAGAGCGGTGTGTGATGATGTCAGGGAGACTTACTTCGCTGAAAAGGAAGGAATAACAGGCATCGGGAAAGTTTATTACCCTAAAGACGGAAAGGACTTTTTGCGTGCTTTGCCGGTTCATCTGAGAGGCACATACGTTTGGGCTGAACTGGAAGAGTAGCAGCCATGGCCGTGGCCCGCGCGCGTGCAGACGGTCGGCTCGTTGTGGAGCCCGGCATGACCCAGATCTACACCCCGGCCGACTTTCAAAGGCGGCTGGAAAACCCCGCCCTCAGCGACACCCTCTTTGAGCTCCCCGGGAAGCTGGAAGACTACGGCCCCGAGCCCCAGCGCCAGGCCCTGCTAAACATGGTAAACCGCGCACAGACGCATGAGGAAGCCCAGGGCATCGTCCACGCCTTCCAGCAGATGAAGCGCATCGGCTACCAGCTTGAAAACGTGTCCCTACATTACCGGGGGAACCAGGGCCTGGATCTCATCTTCCGCACCGCCAGCGGAGAACTCGCCCTGGTCACCACCCCCACCTACGCCGCCGTGGAGGCCAAGCATGGGAAAGGGCTTGAGTCACTGGCCGTGGATACTACAGGAAACATGCAGGGTAGTCTCAACTACAACCAAAAACGTCTCGAAAGCTACCTCAAGGAAGGGGATGGCTCGCACAAGCAACTGGCTAAACAGCTTCTTGACTTGCAAGAAGATAAAAAACTGGAGAGCTATGCAGCCTTAAAAGGCAGTCAGAGCCTCTGGAGACTGATTCCAGTGAGTGAAAATCCTTGTAAGTTTAGTCCTATTAAAATAAAATAATTATATGGCAATGAATGCAATTGAACGAATCTCTTTTTATGAAGAGAGATTACAGGGCTCTCATTCTCGTTGGAAACGAGCCATCAAAGAAGAAGACTACGACTTAGCAGTTACAACTTTGAACAATCTGGTGGAGCGGTATCATCTTTTAGGTTTATACCATTGGCGTGAAGGCAACAACCCCACAGAGCCTTTCAAGCATGCTGTTTCAATGATTTTTGAAGGGAGATCAATACTTGAAAAGTTAAATCCTTTGCAAGCTTCCAAAGAGCACTTGCCTTACTGGAAGACAGCTTGGATCGCATCATTGATCAATATTGAACACCCTGCGGTCGATCTGGAAATTTTGGATGGTAGTAGTAAATTAAATGCTTTTTTAAGCAATGTGGTGAATGAAAAAATGAGTATTCAGAAATGGCCTCAACATGAAGACAGTTTAAAACCAAGTTTGCTTCATTCTTTGGCTATCAAAACAAATCGACTTTATACTGATTTATTGGCAGGGAGGATGAGCGCCCAAGATGGCGTTAAATTGGGCCAGGAGCTTTTTACGCAGAGGGAGAATGATCCCTTTTTTGATGTTAGTACAGAAGGAGGCGGTGGCGACAATAAGTTTGTCGCCACCGCCTTGGAGCCATCCTGAAAAAGATCGGTAGCACCGTGCCTACTGTGCACGCGTGGGTGTGGTAGAAGCGCCGAACAAACTTTGCGATCACAGTAACAGAGTTAGAACGGCTGCCTGCACTCGCGGGTGGCCTGGCTTATTTCCGGACAAGCAGATGAAACGGATCGACTAGAGTAAATCACGGAAAGAATTTCCGGTATGTAGGTTGGAACAAATCGCTCTACAAAGACCTGAAGTGTGGTTTGGAGAAACCTTGAAGCCTATGGAAGTCAGCCCCAACTGTGACAACGCCAGCCTGGAGGAAATTCAGGTGGCCACGGACACTGCCCTAACAAGCACAGCTTACATCCGGCTTTCCGCCATTCGCTGCCTGTTACACGGCCTCACTCGCTAGGAGGTGTGCGAGATCTTCCGTCACAGTGCTCAAAGAACAGCTCCAGGTGGAGCTCGGCTATAACACCGTCATCCGCCATCTCCATGATCTGGATTTCAATCCGCAGTTGCCGCGCAAGTGGCCTTTGCCGCTTCTGGATGAGCCTGAGCATGGAGCCCGGCACCAGGCCTTTGAAGTAAAGATCAAAAGTCAGGCCCAGGATCTAGGCGTGGAAGGAGATCCTCGGCCAAGACGCAGGCGGATGCAGCCAGGCAGCAAGCCGAAGGTTCCGCACTTGGGCGAACATCTGCGGCGAAGTGTGGTCGGGGCGGTGTGCCCTGCTAGCGGGGAGAGCTTTCACCTGGTGTTTGACGGATTCGACAGCGCGGTTTTCAAATGCTGGCTGAATGAGCTGGCCAAAAGCGTGCCTTTGTAGGAAGGGGTACGTCGGGTGCTGGTGCTCGACAATGCGACCTGGCACAAGGTCAAAAGTCTGCGTTGGCACCATTTCGAAGTGCTGTTTTTACCGCCATACAGCCCGGACCTCAATCCCATTAAGAGGCTGTGGTTAAGGCTCAAAGCGGACTTCTTCACGGACTGAATCGCGCGCACTAGCCAGAGCTCAAGGAATAGATCAGCCTAGCGCTCAATGAGGTCATGACTCACCCCTCAGACCGATTCAGTCTGCTCCATCAGGAAATCCTTTTCGTGATTGCTATAGCTCCATGCGCCCATTCTAGGTTGATCTTTCCATCAAACATTCAGCGCTAAGGTCACTTCGGCAGCACCTGGTAGCCGTCTTTGCTGTCTTTAATGATCCAGCCCGCAGCATCGAGTTCTTTGCGCAGAACATCGGCAGCAGCCCAATCTTTGGACTGTTTAGCCTGCCAGCGTTTTTCTGCCAACTCGGCAATATCGGCAGGAACCTCCGCAGCAACTTCATCCATCAGGTCAGGGAACTGTAAGCCAAGAGCACGGAGCAAAAAGTGGAACCCTTCAAGTGCGGCTGTAGCTTCGTCCTTGGACAAAGACGAAGGCTTCGTCTTATTGATGGCACCGAAAATATCGCCCAACGCACCGGGGACGTTCAGGTCCTCATTCAACGTTCCCCAAGCTTTCGCAAATAGACTTGGCGCAGAGCCCTGCACATCCCCCACCCGGCCACTGATTTCACGCAGAACTTTATCAAACTTGGCCAACTTTTGAAGAGCCTGGCGGGCTGCATCCAGGGAATGCAGCGTGAAATTCAAAGGCGTGCGATAATGTCCACTGATGAGTACATACCGGACTTCTGCGGGAGTATAACCACGCGCACCGAGATCTTCCAGGGTATAGAGATTTCCAAGACTCTTGCTCATCTTCCCGCCGTCCACCATGAGGTGGGTAACGTGAAACCAATGACGGGCAAATTTGCCGTGGGTAGCGCAGCAACTTTGAGCGATCTCATTCTCATGGTGCGGAAAGATGAGATCCACCCCACCGCCATGAACATCAAAGTCTTCTCCAAGATACTCCAGAGACATGGCACTGCACTCCAAGTGCCAACCCGGACGGCCTTCGCCCCAGGGACTGGACCAATGGTTTGGGCCATCTTCCGTCTTTTTGCCTTTCCAAAGAGCGAAATCCGCCAAGGAATCTTTAGTGTATTCGTCACTATCTGTCGCACTGGCAGCGCTAGAGGCCCCGAGCTTGAGTTCGCGATCTTCCAAATGAGAAAGGCGACCATAATCCGCGAAGGAGGCGACTTTAAAATAAACACTGCCATCCGGAGTGGCGTAAGCATGACCGCGCTCAATGAGCGTCTCGATCATGCGGATCTGATGCGGAATATGAGCCACGGCGCTCGGCTCCACATGAGGTGGCAAAAGATTCAAGGCTGCGCAATCGGCATGAAACTTCTCCGTCCAATAACGGGTGAAGTCGGTGAGGCTCTGGCCAGCTTTTTGAGAATCGCGAATTGTCTTATCATCCACATCCGTGAGATTGCGCACGTGCAAGGTTGCGAGGCCGCCTTGCTCGATAACCCGCCGAAAAACATCCTGAGCGACAAAGGTACGGAAATTGCCAATATGGGCCGGACCGTAAACCGTAGGGCCGCAGCAGTAGAAGCGCAGTGTCTTACCATCCAAAGGTGTGATGGTGCGTGAGGAGCGAGAGAGAGTATCGTGAAGAGTCAGCGACATGAAAAGGAACGCTGGGGATAATGCGGCGCGGTGCTTTCTGCAACCGCTGGGGATCAAAATAACAGGACGAAAATTCGTCAAGGTCCCGCCTCAACAACCAGCAGCGGCAGCTTCGCGTTGTTGCTCCTGCTCAGGGGTTTCCTCTCCCTCTAAATCACGTGCAGCACCGATTTTGAGACTGACACGAATGCCGTGTTTCTCAGCGGCCGTCGTGAGTAATGAGCGGATAGAACTAGCCGTCATGCCGTTTTTACCCAATACATGCTTAACATCTTCGGGAGCAAGTTGCACTCTAAACACCAAAACGCCATTGGCGTTGTGGCCAATGGCGATGGAAGCTTGCTGAGGGTGGTCAATCAAATTGGCCACCACATAGGTCAGGAATTCGCGAAGAGCTTCGGGGGCGTCCATGACAAGCAATTAAATGTTTCCGTCAGCCCGAGCAACAACGGAAACCAAAAATGATGTTACCAATTGCTTACTTAGCAGCTGCTGCAGCTCTCTTGATGAGGCTACGAACTGTTTCTGTAGGCTGAGCGCCTTTGGCGATCCAAGAATTCACCTTCTCAAGATCAATGTTGGTGTTCGCGCCTTTTTTCTGTGGGTCATAAGTGCCCAAGATTTCGAGGAAGCGACCATCGCGTTTGAAACGCTGGTCAGCGGCGACGACACGATAGAACAGACGGCCTTTGGAGCCTTCTTGACGGAGACGGATTGCTACTGCCATGAGATCAAATAATATTTCGGACTTTCGGGGAGGTGGAGGATGCTAGATAAACCTGGGGAATCAAGGTTTATTTTCAGATTTCTAAATTCCCTTAACTGATTCAGCCAAGAAGAATAGCAGGAGCATGCAACGCTTTGACAAACCATAAAAAAAGAACGGCAACCCTCAACAGGTTAGCCGCTCTCATTTAAATCATTTTGTCAGCGAGCTTATTTACTGCTGGTGTAAGGAGTAGTCACCACAGTTTCCTCCTGAACATACACCACTTTAGAGCGGTTCTGCTTGAAGGCGACTGGAAGGTGGGCAGTGCCTTGAAGGCGCTCCTGCCAAGTGTAGTCGAATTCACGCACTTCACCCTTCTTATGGTAGCCTGCACCCGGAGTGCGATAGCGTTTGTAGAATTGCTCATTCACGCTGCCCACCATGTAGGGCTTCGTGGTGCAAGAAGAAAGAACGGAGAGGGTGATGAGGGAGAAAATCCATTTCATAGGAACAATGAGAGTTTGGCCAGAAACGAGTCCAGTTGTCAAAAAAAATTTCGTAAATGCTGCCATTGCTGGTTGCCTCAAAATTAAACTCCTTTAACGCATAGCCTTCATGAAGCTCTCCCGTAAAGCCGAGTATGCCATGCGCGCCTTATTGGCTATGGCTCGCTCGCCTGAAATATCCACCTTTTCCATCCAGGATATTGCCGCGAATGAACGCATCCCTTTAAAATTTTTGGAACAGATTTTATTGGTCCTTAAAAATGGCGGACTGTTGCGGAGTAAACGAGGCGTGGGTGGGGGATACCAATTTCAAAAAGCACCTCTCCGCATCACCCTTGGCGAAATCGTGCAACTGATTGATGGGCCCTTTGAGCCCATTCACTGTGCGACGATGATTGATCAACCCGGGGCCAAATGCGAATGCGGCATTCCAGGCGGGTGTGGGCTCGGCCAAGTCTTTGGCAACCTGCGCAATGATGTCAATGCCTGGCTACAGGCCACTACATTAGCCGACGTACTCGAGCGGGACAAAATCCGCCAACCCGTGTCATTTGAGATCTGAACTAGCGACGAGGAATTCGTCCAAATTCGTTTCAGGGGAATCTCCCATCATCACATAGACATATTTGCGGCATGACCAGGAGGCTACAGGATATCCCTCCACACGTTCCACCTTTTCAGGGTTGAGTTGGTCTGGGGTGTCTTTTAAAGCCTCTTTCAAGACGACAAAAAGATGGGCCTCTTGATCCCCTCGGCCAAAACAAACCATGGCGACTTTTTGACCTCGCCATGAGACGGTGCGGCAACCGAATGGGCGTGCCTCTTTGGTACAAGGTTTTACGACATAAGGTTTAGGTGCACCCTGGGTACCCAGCCAAGCACTTACATTGGCGATTTCACCAGTGACATGATCCAGACCAAAGCCTTGATTTTTCATGGAATCGAAAATATCCACAATCTCTGTCTCAAATTCCGCTAAAGTGGGAGTGCCCGCCGTGGCTGCGGGCTCGGAGAGCGTGAACAAAATCCCCATAAGAGCAATCGCAGCCGCCGTGGCCAACCAGGGAAGTCGCTGCCAGCGAGGCACAGCAGTGGTCAATTTAGCCGCCGCTAAAATTTCTGACCGCAGGGAATCAGGAACCGGCACTTCACCGACGCATTTGCACATTTTGCGGTCGAACTCCTGCTCCTGAGCAAACCATTCCATCAAAGCAGGACGCTGAGGCAAAGTCTCCAGAGCCTCTTTCAAAAGAGGATCATCATTGTCCTGACCGTGCGGGCGGCAGGCACTCAGACGAAGCTGAATTTCTGAGTCATCCATGGCGACTAGAACGTGGGGGTTCGACAAAAGGAATCACTTTGGGAGAAGGAGGAGAAGCACTAGAATCTTGATCTTCGCGGGCTGGGGACAGCTTTTGACGCAACTGGGATTTCCCCCGCGAAAGGCGAGACATCACCGTACCGATGGGAACATTGAGAATTTCCGAGATTTCCTGATAACTGTGTTGCTGAAGATAAAAAAGAGTCAGGGGTGCGCGATAAGTTTCGTCCAACTGGCTCAGCGCATCCAGAGCAGATTGACCATCCAATTCCTCCATCGTGCGATCCTGCACCGCAGGGAGTTCCGGCTCCGCATCTGCCAGTTCTACATGTGGAAAACGAACCGAACGGCGACTGCCAGTAAGAAACTCACGATAAAGGGTCGTAAAAAGCCAAGTCTTGGCTTTGCTACGATCACGGAGTTGAAAACCCCGAGTAGCCCAACGCAAAAAAGTCTGTTGCGTCAGGTCAGCTGCGTCGGCCTCGCGCTGGGCAAGACTCAGCGCGAAGCGATAAAGCCCCTGGTAGTGTTCTTGAACCAAGTGTTCGAACTCCATGTGACGCAGCTAACAATAAAAAATGAGAGGTTGAGCTCTTAAAAACTCAGCCCATTCTACATCTTTTTCGAGTCACACGATGCACATTTCGTGCAATCAGCAGGCTTCTTTTTACAGCAATTGGCGCAACTGGAGAGACCCAGGCTGGCAAGGGCGAGGGAAAGAAGAAGGATAGCTTTCATATCAGGTAGGTTGTGGTTGGATTTAATTCAGCATCCCAAATGCGGCAATGCCTAACCATGAGAGCCCGCTGTGACGGAATTATTCCTCGGGGTCTAAAAAAAATCAGGGGACTAAAGCTTCATCCCAAATCCACAATGGGGTGATGGCCCCCCCCTCCACCCAGCCGCGCAAGTTTTCGGGCGCATTTGGAATTTCTATATAAACCCAAGTGCCACGTTTTTCTAAAACTCGCACTTGAGAACCTGGCGGTAGATCCATCACAGTCCCAGATGTCACGGTAGCAGCGGTGTAGGCCCGTACATCAGACACGGTGACCAGAGAAATATTCTGTATGCGTTCCAGTCCCTGGGGCCTGAATGCAGCCAAAGAAGCTGCTGGAATGGCGATCAAAAGACCCAAAACAGAAACGATCACTGCCCCCGTTAGAGCCCCGCGACCAGCTAAGATACGCCAAAGAACGGAGAACATCACAAGCCAAAAACCAATAGCAGCCAAAAGCACCCATTCATTGGGCGTTAGCCACAGACTCCATTCTGCTAGGGGCGATTTTTCACCAAAAGACAAAAAACGTAGCCGCTCATGCAAATGGCGCAGATTCTGGCGTAATTCAGGATTGCGTGGATCAAATAACTGCGCTCGCTGATACCATAGAACGGCACGACCAAGATCCTCTTGGCGGTAGCGCGCGTGACCGATGAGTTGAAAAACCTCAGGACTGAGTTGAGCGGGTTTCTTCTTGGTCAGTGATTCAGCCACGTATTGAGCACGGGCGAAATTCCCCTTCTCCATTTCCGCCAAAGCTTCACGATAGACTTCATCTGAGGTGGGGGCTGAGTTTTTCGAAGATTGTGCCGATGAACTAGTGGAGGCCAGAAATCCTAAAAGGGCCAGCAAAGTCACCTTGGCGAGAGCTTGTTTAAACAGGCGACTTAAAGTCTCCGTGATCTTGCGCTGCTCAATCGCTGGGATAGGACTAGCACCCGCAGCGGTAAAATGTGTGTTTTCGTAGCGTTCGACGATCGCTTTCAAATCAGGATCTTTCACCGGAGTTCCAGCACTAGCGACATGGATGAATTGGGCTGCGTGGCGCAGAAAGTTAGCCTCCGAGGCTTTACCTGATTCAAATTCAGCCCAGGCAGCACGGAGCTCCCCTGCCCGACCTGCCATGCGGGCTGAACGGCGGCGGCGACTGATCGCAAATACACTTGCTAAAAGGAGCAATCCTACGGGCACCATCTGAAGACTCCAAAAAGTGCGGCTGTGAATGAGTAGCGTGCTGGTAGGTGCAAGCCAGCGAGAGGTTGGCGAGGGCTTAATCACGATGTCTGTGATATCTGGCGAGGGATCTGCAACAGGGGGGGGCACGGGCATATTCGCTGTCGTCGAGGCCGTCGCAGCAGTCTCAGAGGTGGGCGCTGCAGGTTTCATGGTCAGCGGGATCGCTTCTGTGCGAAGAGTCACGTATTGCTTCTGCGTGGCGCTGAAATAGCTGACTTCAAAAGGAGGAAGCGCAGCGTGGACAGCCTCAGGAATGAAAACCTGCGAATAACCAATTTTTCGCTCTAAAGTCGGCACTTGGTTTTGGTCAAGCTGCCCTTCAATATTGTAGCGCTTCGCAGGATAAGATTTCCATCCACTCGGAGCAGTCAGCGCCGGAGCCGTGAGCGCGTCAAAGTTACCGGTGCCTTCAAAGATTAACTCCACTGCTAATGGATCTCCCACCGTGAGCTCGTTTGGGTTGGCACTGGCTGTCATCGAAAAATCTCCCACCGCCCCACTGAAGCTAGCGGGTTTCCCCTCAGTTGGCAGAGGCAGCACTTTGAGAGTTACTTGCTGGCTTTTGACCACCAGTTTTCGCGGCTCAGTAGGGACCCCAAAGAACGCTTGTGGAAAATTCTGAGGCAAATTGGGGCGACGAGCTCCTTCCATGGGAACTTCGACCAAAATCTCCATGGATGCAGGCCCCACTTTAAGATCACCTGTCCGCAGAGATGAAAGGGTGCTGCGAAACGTCAGAACAACATAACCCACCCCGTCAATGACGGTCGTCGTCTGATCACTTTGCTGAGGGAAACGTGAAATGGCGAAGTCACTCTTTTCAATTTCGATCAATCCGAGGCGACGAAGCTGGGTCTGTCGAGGCACGTACAAACTGCAGGTCACCGGCATGACTTCTCCTTGATAAATTTCTTTTTTACCAAGCTCGATTTGAAGAACTGGCTGATTAGCATCCTCGCCAGAGCCAAGGCCGGAGGGATCACTACCAGCCTCCACAGAAAGTTTTACTTCATTCGTCGCGACCTCTTCCCCATTGATACGAAGAGTTTGCGCAGGAATGACAAACTCCCCAGGCTCAGACGCTGCGACCCCCCAACTGAGTTGAATAGAAGTCGTCTGACGACCTTGAGAAAGACTGTATTGCTGAGAAGTCGAGACTGCTGTGGATTGACTGATCTGAAGCGGCAGTCGAAGATCCGGAACGCTTTCTACCTGACCATCCTGGACGGTAATAACGTACATCACCATTTGGTTAGGCCTAGCTTTGGCTGGCTGAATGTAGGCACGAACTGTGGCAGCATGAGACAGACTGGTCAAAGCCAGCCAGAAAACAGCAAGTAAACGCCAAGCTGTGCAGGAATCTCGAATCACTTTAGTCATGGGTCCCATCATGTTCATTTCCAGTTACCAATCTTTGCCATTCACTGCCGGATCTCGCGGACGCACGATCTGGGCTTTCTTTTGATCGTCTGCATAGGTTCGCAGAAAGGCACGGGCCTCATTGCGGCTAAAGCCTGTAGCATCATCGGCCTTGTTTTCAGAGGCTTCGGCTTGCTCAGCCTGCTGGCCTTCCTTGTCTTTGGGCTCACCTTTATCCGCAGCTTTCAGTTCACCTTCAGGCAGTTCTTCCTCCTTTTTTTCACCCTTTTGTTTTCCCAGGCTTTCTTTGCGACTGCGGTCTTTGTCTTTTTGACCTTCTCCATTTTCGTCCCCTTCCTCTCCGGATTCACCTTCTTCACCTCCATCTTCCCCTTCTTCTCCCTTATCCCCTTTTTGGCCTTTCTTTTTGTCGCCCTTATTACCCTTGTTACCTTTTTGTTCCTGGGCGTCCAATTGCTTCTGCAGCTCTTCCAGACGCTTTTTCACAAAGTCTCGGTTTTCCTGAATGGCTTTGTTTTCAGGTTCCATTTTCAAAATGGCCTCAAAATGCTTCACCGAATCCCGCCAAGCTTTGAGCGTGTATTTGGGCTGCTTGGCCAAAGATCGGTCCCCTTGGTCATACAAACTGTGAGCTAACCCTTGATGAGCCTGCTTTTGCACCTGAGGCTCATCGGATTCTAGAGCTTGGCTGAAGGCTCCGACGGCACGGTCGTAATCTTTGAGTTGATGAGTCGAGTATCCCAAAGCCTGAGCGTAGCGATAACGATGACTGGGCGGCGGATTTTCATCCTTGAGCAGTTTGCCAAATAGCTCAGAGGCCAGCTTGTGATTGCCACTTTTGAGTGCCTCTTCTGCAGCCTGCACTTTTTCCTGATTTTCGGTCAAAAGAGTGGCCCACACAGGTGCTGTTGAAGCAGCAAACGCCGTCTGTGAGCCCTGTCCAATACTCAGGAAGATGATAGCTATAGATGGCACCAAACGACGGCGCGAAGGAGATGGGCGGAGGAACCAAGCGATCATAAGAAACAATACTCCAATAGACAACGGCCACTGAAAACGTTCGATGGGTTTCACAAGTTGCTTGGCTTCATTTGCCTGTGCTTGGAGCGCAGAGAGCAGATCCCGCACCACGGATACAGCCAGAGGTTGGGACCCCAATTTGAGATACCTCCCACGTGTAGCAGCAGCCACCTCTTGCAGCACAGCCCCTTGCAATGAGGTCTTCACAACATTCCCACTGCGATCACGGACATAGTCACCTTGACGATCTGGATCTGGGTCCGGAATCAGTGCGCCAGACTCTGTCCCTACTCCGACTGTAAGAACGAGGATGTTTTTCTTCGCAGCCTGTTGGGCATATTCGCGCACTTGGGCATCGGGTTCGCCGCCATCGCTGAAAAGAATCAATCCATGATTGCGCGCGGGGCTTTTTTCAAAAGTCTCCATCGCCAACTTTAGAGCTTTACCCAATTCACTCCCACCTCGAGGAACGGCCGTGAAGTCAAGCGACTGAATCGCTTCGACCACCGCTTCATGATCGGTGGTCAGAGGGGCCTGAAGGTAGGCATTGCCAGCAAATGCAATGAGACCTACACGATCTGTTTTTAAGGAATTGAGAACATCCTGCGCGGCCAGTTTAGCCCGGGTCAAACGATCTGGTGTGACATCGTTCGCCAGCATGGAACGCGAGGTATCTAAGGCGATGATGATGTTTCTACCTGATTCGACCTGCACGGTCTTATCCTCTCCCCAACGCGGCTGCGCAATTGCAATGATGAAGCAAGCTAAGGCGAGGAGCTGCAAAGCAAAAATGATGCTGGAACGCGCGGCTGAAATACCCAGCAAGAGCTGGGGGCGCAGCCGAGGGGCCGTCATCTTCTGCACGATCTGCCCCGCACGCCATGCTGCCCACAGGCGCAATCCCAAAAAAACAGGAAGTCCAAGCAGCAGGTAGAGGAGATCTGGGAATGCAAAAGTCATAGGCCAAGCAAAATCAGGTGGCCACAGCCACAGGCGCTGAATTCAAAAAGGTGAGTCGTAAAAGCAACGCCAGTGCGAGGAGCATGGCGGCCAAAGAGGCTGGGAAGAAAAATAGTTCTTCGGTTTCACTGATCGTTCGGCGTTTGATCTCCGTTTTCTCCAGGGCATCAATCGTGCTGAAGATCTCTTTCAGTGCCGTAAGATCCTGCGCCATGTAAAAGCTACCACTGCCAATCCGTGCGACCTCTTGGAGGGTGCCTTCGTCAAATTCTTGCCTGCCACTGGTGATCACACGCCCGTCGGGCAAGGGAATGCGGTGGACCCCAGGTGTACCGATGGCAATGGTGTAAATTTTCTGCCCCAGAGTTGCTGCCAATTTGGCCGCATCTTGAGGACTCAGTTTACCGCTGTTGTTAGCACCGTCCGTTAGCAAGATAATAACTTTGCTGGGCACGGTTTCTTTATCCAAACGGCGAGAGGCGGCCGCCAGCCCTGAGCCGATGGCAGTGCCATCCTCCATCACACCCGTTTGAACTCGATCAAGATTCGATTCCAGCCATTCATGATCCAGGGTTAAGGGGCACGGTTGGTAAGGAGCGCCAGCGAAGGCCACGATGCCCACACGATCGCTTTTTCGACCACGAATAAAGTCACGCATCACTCTCTTCGCTGCCGTGATGCGATTCACCGGAGAGCCACCGATGTAGAAATCTTCGATCAGCATGGAAAGGGATACGTCCACAGTAAGACAGATGGCGATACCTTCAGAATTGTCCTCATCATGAGAGATCACTTTTTGAGGTCGTGCCAGAGCGATGATGGCTGCGGCTAAACTCACAATGACGAGTCCAAACGTCACCCCACCCGAAGTGGACTTAGCCTTGAAGCCTAGATCCCGAAGAATGAAAGCCGTGGGGAAAGCCACCGCAGGAGCCTGCCCGATACGCCCCCGCCACCACATCATGAGCGGGAGGAGCAGAAGGGCCAAAAGCCATTCCCACCGGGCAAGAATGATGTCTGGTAAAAAAGGGAGATTCATTTGGAGCGGGCTTGATGTGCGAGATGCAACTTCAGCACCTTCAATCTGGACCATGTCAAGATCACAGAGACTAGGCCAAAAACAGGGAAAAGTAGAACCGCCCCCCAGTAACCAAAGAAATCATACAGGGCGGCGATAGGAGCCCACACGCGAAGTTGTTCAACAGCGCCCGAGCTCAGTCTCTCCATGTCATAAGCCACCCATATCGTCAGTGGAATCATGATCAATGGAACGGCAATCAGCCGTTGTTGATAATAACGGATTTGTTCTTCTAGAGGCGCATCAGGATCCAATTCAAGCTCCCGTTGCCGAGGATCAATGGCGCTAGCATCACGGAAATTGCGAAGGCCTAAAAAGGCCACCATGGCGGCGAGAATCAAAATAACCCACCACATCTCTTGAGCCTGTCCGTGAAAGAACAGCAGCGAAATCATCCCACCCGCAATGAGAAAGTCAAACCCAGCAATCAGAAAGAACAGCTTACGAAGACCTACGCCAACATCCAGCGGCGGAAGCGGGGTCTCCACACGCTCTTCAGCCGCGATATCGGCCGCCTGCACGGGATGATCCTCTTCCAAAGCGTTAATCGCTTTGGCCAGCAATTCCATCGTCTCTTCTTCTGATGCAGGAGCCGGCGCAAACGAAAGCTCATCCCACACAGTAGCTAAAGACGCATACTTCTGGAGCCTAGAAACAGGCAGAGCACTTGCAGTATCAAACAACTCGCGAGTGGTGCGGAAGGGTGCCGGCACTTGGTAGCGATCTAAAAAATACCGGCGCAGAATTTCTGAGACTTGAGCACTGACTTCGCCTGCGGGTAAACCCCGAGCTTTAGAAGAAAGCTCTTTGAGCGCGCGCATGGCTTTTTTCCAGGGCCTCTTAGGCTCAGGCCGCCCGGCTTGGCGTGGCCGCAAAAGCAGCCACAGAACGAGCGCTAGCAGACCGACCAGTGCTAAGAATGCCACGGCGTATATCCAGGTAGGCTCAGGAACAGGTGGCAGGAAAACCTCTGGCAGCTCTGGGTGCGGCAGGGGCTGCGGCGGGGGGGGAGCAGGAGCTTGGGCTAACAAAAAGTTAATCATCAGCGCTTCCTCCTTCTTCGGGCACGGAAGTAAGCCTTCATTGCTGGTGCATAATCATCGTCCATACGAACATCGATTCGCTCGACACCATTTTTCCGAAGTAACTTGCCCAGCGCGGTCTGCCGCTCGCTCATCGCCTCAGCATACTTTTGACGCACGGCTGGGTGGGATGTATTCACGGTGAATTGCTCACCGGTTTCTGGATCTTCCAAGCATAGGCGACCCGCTGCCGGTAACTGCCACTCCCGTGGGTCACTGATTTGAGCAGCGACCACATCATGCTTGGCTGCCAGAGATCGCAGGCTGGCCTCCCAAGTCGTTTCATGGGTCAAAAAATCTGATACCAGCACCACCAAAGCACGATGAGCGACGCGCTCCAAGGCGAGATCTAAGGCCGGTGAGAGTTGAGTTTTCCGGCTTTTCGGCTGGATCGTCAAAATATCTCGCAAAATACGAAGAGCATGGGCACTGCCTTTACGCGCAGGAAGGTAGTGCTCCACCCGGTCTGAGACCAGAATGAGGCCCACTTTATCCTGATTTTGTACCGCGCTGAAGGCGAAAACCGCAGCGACCTCAGCAGCGCGCTCACGTTTGCTGTCTTCTTGACTACCGTAGTCACCCGACCCACTCACATCCACAACGATCATGGCCGTGAGTTCACGCTCCTCAATGTATTTGCGCACGAACGGCTCGTTCATACGCGCAGTTACATTCCAATCCAGAAAACGCACATCATCACCCGCCTGATATTCGCGAAAATCGTCGAACTCGATCCCCTGCCCTTTAAACCGAGAATGATACTGCCCACCCAAGGTTTCCTTCACCATACCGCGGGTAATCAACTCGATACGCCGCACTCGCTTGAGGATGCGGGTGAGTTGTTCGTCGTTTTCAGGAGTGGAAGCAGACATGATTCAGGGCAGTCAGCAGATCTAGGAGACCGTTGGGATCTTTAACCTGGGTGCTTACGGCACAGGCAGCTTGTCGAGCAACTGCTTGATCACATCTTCACTGCTCACTCCTTCTGCTTCGGCCTCATACGAAAGGAGAATGCGATGGCGCAGGATGTCTGGCGCTAGGTCTTTGATATCCTGAGGGGTGACGTAATTACGTCCCGCCAGGAAAGCGTAAGCTTTGGCAGCCAGAGCCAGATTGATAGTTCCACGAGGAGAAGCCCCGCAACGGATGAGCAGCTTCAGATGCGGAGCGTAGGCATCCGGGGTGCGAGTGGCCTGGATGATGGAGACGATGTAATCCCGAATCTTTTCATCCATGTAAATGGCATTCACCAAAGTCCGGCTAGCAACGATGTCTTCGGTCTTGGTGATCTGATTCACCTCCAACTTAGGAGCACTAGTGGCCATGGCGTCCAACACGCGGCGCTCCTCAGCCGGTGTGGGGTAAACGACACGGACTTTAAACAAGAAACGGTCCAACTGCGCCTCTGGGAGGGTGTAAGTCCCCTCCTGGTCGATCGGGTTCTGCGTGGCGAGAACCATGAAGGGATCTGGTAGCTTGTAAGTATTCTCACCTATGGTGACCTGGCGCTCCTGCATGGCTTCCAGCAGGGCGCTTTGGACCTTAGCCGGGGCACGGTTGATTTCGTCGGCCAAGACGAGATTGGCAAAAATGGGCCCTAGACGAGCAGTAAAACTTCCCTCTTTAGGATGATACACCATGGTGCCGATGACATCCGCCGGCAATAAATCAGGCGTGAACTGGATGCGCTTGAAGTCGGCGTGAAGCGCACTGGAAAGCGTGCGCACGGCGAGAGTCTTGGCGAGTCCAGGCACCCCCTCCAAAAGAACATGACCATTGGTTAAAAGGGCGACCAGGAGACGATCCACAAGCTCAGCCTGCCCGACGAGGACTCGCCCGATCTCATTGCGAAGGGGCTGCACCCAGGTGGAGGCTTTCTCAATCGAGCTCGAATCAGGAACGGCGGGCGGAGGAACGATTTCAGACATGGATTAATGGAAAAATCAACGGTGGCGTAGTGAGAGTCAAGACAGGACCTCTATGTTCAAAACGACATGGGGAGGTTTTTCTGCCGCAAAAGATTGCCTATTTTCCGCCTTGGCGGCGTTCGCGAGGTTCCAATTCATGCTCAGGATCACGTCTTTTTTCATATTGACGCACCTGGGCACGAAGTTCTCGTTTGGAGCGGCGCTCCACCGTCATTTGACGTTTTTTGCGGCTTCGGCGGAGTTTTTCGATCTCGTCGTCCAATTTGAGAAATCCCTCATAACGTCCGGCATCCAATTTGCCTGCCTCTAGAGCAGCACGGATCGCGCAGCCTGCGTCCTTACCGTGTTTACAATCGCCGAACTTACACTGGAGAGCGAGTTGTTCGATGTCCGCAAACCCTTCCCTGAGGGTGATTTCATTCGTCCACATCTGGACCTCTTTGATGCCAGGATTGTCAATGAGAATCCCCCCTTTCGGCAGGATGATCAACTCACGCGCGGTGGTGGTGTGACGCCCCTTCCCTGTGAGTTCATTGACATCATCCGTCCACTGATACTCATCACCGAGAAGTTGATTCAGCACGGAAGATTTTCCCACACCGCTGGAGCCAATGAGTGTCACCGTCTGGCCTTTTTTCAGGTACTGGCGCAAGACCGAAAGACTTCGCTTTTTAGTCGCGCAAGTGATGTGCACGTCCGCCTCAGGATTCAGTGCACGGATCTGCTCCGCGGCTTCTTCATTGTCAGCCTTTTCATAAAGGTCTGACTTGTTCACCAGGACCACCGCTTTGGCACCACTGCGTGTGATGATGGTGAAGTAGCGCTCCATACGCCGCAGGCTGAAGTCAGTGCCAGCATCTGTGACGACCACGACCACGTCCACATTGGCAGCGATGACCTGCTCCTCGGTACTCTTGCCAGCCATCTTGCGGGAAAAACAAGTCTGGCGTGGCAGGCGAGCACGAATGACATGCTCCTGGTCTTCCTGGCCCACTTCCAGGGCCACCCAATCTCCTACGGCAGGCAGATCGGCATCCGTTTCAGCATCGTGGTAAACCTTACCACACATGATGGCCTCATACTCGTCCCCATCTCCGACCAAGGCACCATAAGTGATCTTATTGTCGCGGGTCAAGCGCGCGGGCACCCATCCCTCCTTGTAGTAAGGGGCAAAGGCTTCTTCAAAGGCAGCATTCCAGCCGATGTCTAGCAACGTCATCGGTCCAGTGTAGAGGCAGCTTCGGTAAAGAACAAATCAACGATTTGAGAACTGCGCAGAAGTATTGCCTGAGCATTATGCCAAAATTTCCTTCGCCACGGTTCCATACACATCGGTGAGGCGGAAATCCCGCCCAGCGTAACGGTAGGTCAGCTTTTCATGATCAAGCCCCATCAAATGCAAAACGGTGGCGTGCCAGTCATGAATATGCATTCGGTTTTCCACGGCCTCATAACCATACTCGTCCGTCTTGCCATAGTTCATACCGCCTTTCACCCCGCCGCCCGCCATCCACATCGTAAAACCTTTGTTGTTGTGGTCACGACCATCCTCACCCTGGCTGTGAGGAGTGCGGCCAAACTCCCCGCCCCAAATAACGAGAGTGTCTTTCAGCAATCCTCTTTGTTTGAGATCCTGGAGCAGTCCCGAAATAGGCTGATCAATGGCGTCACAATTGCGCTCAAGCGCAGCTTTGAGATTAAAATGCTGGTCCCAATTACCATGCGTGATCTCGATGAAACGCACCCCAGCCTCCACTAACTTACGAGCCATCAGACATTGCTTGCCGAAAGTTGCCGTCGCTTCATTCGGGATGCCATACATCTCTTGTGTCGCTCGACTTTCCTGACTCAAATCCATCACCTTGGGCACCTCTGCCTGCATACGGAAGGCTAATTCATAAGACTCAATGACGCCCTCGACCTCAGCACTGACACCCCCATCCTCAATGATACGGTTTTTATTCAGAGACTGCACCAGATCCAACTGAGTGCGCTGTGCCTCCGTGCTGTAACGACTGTTTTTAATATTGGCGATGCTGGCCTGATCTGAGCCACCACCAAAGCGACGTGCTAGCGCACCATCACCGCCCCCGCCGATTTTCGTCCCTTGATAAATAGCGGGGAGAAATGCGCTGCCATAACTCCGCGTTGCATTACCGGGAGGGTTGATCGTCACAAAGCCGGGCAGATTCTCGTTCTGCGTCCCCAAACCATACAAAGCCCAAGAGCCCAATGACGGCCTAACAAATTGAGTGGTTCCGGTATGAAGTTGGGTGAAGGCCTGAGGATGCGCTGGCAAATCTGTAGCCATGGAATTGATGATGCAAAGATCATCCGCATGTTTAGCCAAGTTGGGCAACAACTCAGAGACCCATAATCCACTTTTACCGTGCTGGCTAAATTTCCAGGGAGACCTCATCAGTTTGGCCTGGCCATAACGTCCGGCGATGGAAGGAGCACTTTTCCCATCATCGGCTAGCAACTTCGGTTTGTAGTCCAAAAGATCCACATGCGAAGGTGCTCCCTGCATGCAGAGAAAAATCACGTGTTTGGCGCGAGGAAGAAAATGCGGATTTTTTACCGCAAGCGGTGCACTCGCACGCAGGGCTTGCTGCTGTGCCAGAGCGGCAAAAGCTAGATATCCAAATCCATTGGAGGTAGTCTTTAAAAACTGACGCCGGTTAAAAGGATCATTCATGGCAATGAAGAAGTAAATTGACTAACAAACGATCAGTTCAAATAACGAAACTCAGCACTGGCGAAGAGACTTTGGCAAAAGGCGGAAAGTGCTGCATACTGGGCCTGATCACGCGCCTGCTGCGTATTTTTACCATCGTTGGCCTGCTGGGCAAATCGCATCCAAAAACTACGAATCGCGGCTAACTCAGCCTCCGTGGGTAAACGTGCAAAGGTCAGTTGGTAAGCATACGTGAGGCGCTCCATCGTATTGCCTGGATGCTTGGCAATCCTTGCGGCCATAGCATCTGCAGCGCTGAGCACCTGGGGATTGTTCATCAGAAAAAGGCTCTGACTCGGAACATTGGTACTGTCCCGCTCGCCATTGACCAAGCTGGCATCAGGAAAATCGAAAACCGTCAGAGATTCAGGAATCAAATCGCGAACGATGGGTAAATAGATACTGCGATAATTGTAGGGTTTTCCAGCCAATTCACGATTGAGCGTGAAGAACCCTTCCCTGCCCTCAGTCGCACGAGCCACGGGAGAACCATCCACGGGATAAAGGTTTAGGTTACCTGCGACAGCCAACATGGCATCACGGATCGCTTCGGCTTCTAACCGCCGCTGGTTCATCCGCCAGTGCAGCTTGTTATCAGGATCCAATGCGAAATTATCCGGGTCGTAAGTCGAGGACATTTGATAACTGCGACTTAACAGGATTTCACGGATCATCCGTTTCACCGACCACCCTTTGTCCATGAACGAAAGTGCCAGGGCATCAAGCAACTCAGGATGTGAAGGTTTTTGTCCCATGACGCCAAAGTTATCTGGCGTGCTCACCAGACCGCTGCCCATCAATTTGAGCCAGATGCGATTGACCATCACACGCGCAGTCAGCGGATTTTCTTTAGACGCGATAAACCACGCTAGATCAAGGCGACCACTGCCTTCGCTGATGTTTCGTGGTTCGCCTTCAGCACAAAGAACTTCCACCAATCCGCGAGGCACTGTCTCGGCTGGTTGTTTCAAATCGCCTCGCACCAAAAGGGCACTATTCACCGGGCGGTCACGGTCCAGCACCCCCATGGTTAAAGTGCGAGGAGTTCCATCGTTATGAAACTGGTCCAAATCGGCCTTTACAGATTCCTCACGATCCCGGGCTGCACGAATCTTGAGAAAACTCGCCGCACCTCCGCGCTCGCGGTCCTCTCGCCGTAGAGCCAAAACCTCCTTTTGGGCTTCTTCACTCACCTTTTTTGCAGCCTCATGTCGTCTCTTTAATTCAGCAACTTCTTCAGGACGAATTTTAGCCAGTGCAGAGACCTGCTGGGCCTCACTCTCCAGTTCAATCAAGCTCGAAGGGTTGTTATTTTGGAGTTGCTGATGCGTGCCATACAACGTCTCACTGCTGAGGAAAATACCCGCGAGCGCATAATAATCCCGCTGGGTCACGGGATCGAATTTATGGTCATGGCAGCGTGCGCAAGCAAGCGTCAAGCCTAACATAGATTGCGACAAAGCATCTATCTGCTCATCCACCAAATCCAAATTAAACTGGCGGCGATCACGGTTATTGTGCCCCTTGGCACCGATGGCTAGAAAGCCTGTAGCCACGATCTTCTCAGCCTGGTCACGTTTGTTTTCATAACGCATGAGGTCACCAGCAATTTGCTCCTTCAGAAATTGGTCATAAGGTTTGTCTCGATTGAACGCATCAATGACGTAATCCCGATAACGCCAGGCGTGGGGATAGAGAAGATTTACCTCTTTACCACTGCTTTCAGCATAACGCACCACGTCTAACCAATGACGTGCCCATCTTTCTCCAAAACGAGGAGATTCTAAATACTGGTCCACAATGCGTTCAGTGGCAGATGGAGAGCGATCTTTCACATACGCATCCACCTCTTCAGGCGTCGGCGGCAGCCCCGTTAGATCATAAGAGATACGGCGGATAAGAGTCTGACGATCTGCCGGAGGCATCGGTTTTAGCCCACCCTTCTCTAAACCAGCTAAAATCCACCGATCCACATCTGACACTGCCCAGCCCTCAGTTTTAAGTTTGGGCAGCTGCGTTTTTATGGGAGGTTGAAAGGCCCAATGCTTGCGACCTTCAGTCATGTTGATTTCCCGTTTCGCGCCTGCGTTGTCACCCACTTTGCTTTCGCGCGGATCAGGGGCTCCCATCTCAATCCATTTTTTAAAATTGGCGATGACATCCTCCGGTAATTTGTTTTTCGGTGGCATTTGCATATCGTCATTTGCCCAGGTGATGGCTTCATAAAGACTGCTCTCCACCAGATTACCTGGAGTGATACCTGGGTGCCCAGATTCGCCGCCCTGGATCGTAGCCTCTCGAGTGTCTAACCTCAGCCCACCTTTGACTTTTTCAGATTCTGTTGAGTGGCATTTGTAGCATTGCTCCACCAAAACAGGGCGAATCTTGGATTCAAAAAAATGGAGTTTATCGGCAGAGATTTCTCCATGTGTTGCCTCAACCGCAGAGAGATGCGGTACCCCCGAGGCAAAAACAACAATGGCGCAGACAATGAGCTTCATGAGACAAAGAAATTTACTCTGTCTAAAACCCAGTTAGGCCTCCATAGTTGCGCAACTTTCTCTACATGCAAGATTCGAGCAAAAAATCAAACCACACAATCAACGCCCTATCATCGTACATGTTAGTTGAGAAAGCCTTTTACGTGGTCACTTTTTTCACAAAACAGGCCTTCAACGAAATTGCTAATCCTTCCATTTTACAGGATATTTCATGGTCACCGTCCACCAGTCGAATCGGTTTCGACTTTGTGCCCACTTTAAGGACCTGCGAGGTGCCGCCCAATTTTAGATCCTTGATCATCGCCACGATATCTCCGTCGGCAAGCACATGGCCGTAGGCATCTTTTACCACACGATCCACAGCAGAGACCTCAGCATCATGAGCCCATTCATGCCCACAGGTCACACATTCTGAATGATCCACATGGTCTAAGATCTCATCCATCTCACACATCGGGCAGGCAGGATTATTCATAAAGGAAAGAGGAACCCTTCAGCCAAGAAAACAACACCCGAGTGATGCGCAACAAAGAAAAAGCCGCCATCCTAATGATGGCGGCTCAGTCGAAAATGGAGACGATTTAGCGATCTTCACTTGCGAGCTTCAGCCACGGCTTTGTCCATGACAGACTTGAGGGTGACTTCAGCTCCTCCTTGACGTTTGCTTTCGTCCGCAGCTTCCATAAAAGCATAGATTTCCAGTGTTTCTTCCGGCGTCACAGGAGACTGCCCGGTGCGGAAAAAATGCACTGCGGCGAAAAGCAGCGGATCATAACCATCGTAGCTACCAATCGGAGATTCACCTTTATCACCGATGGCTTTTCCACCGTAACCTTTACCTTCCGTGAACGTGCCCGTGCGACCTCCCTCCCAAATTCCAGTGACGGTAATTTTCCCCTCAGGTGTGGTGCTGCGTTTAACGGAAATACAACCTGTCCCCATGGCTGTGAACAGACTCTCGACTCCATGAATGCCATACCAGAAAAGGTCAGGGTGCGTTGCCTCCAGAGAAGCAGGGCTAAAAGTATCGGCCTTTTTCACCGTTCCAACACTGCCAGCCCGAACAGCGAGAGTGTTCTTCCCAAAGCGGAGGGACGATGAAGAAAACACAGGAACACCAGCCTTCTTAGCCTCATCAAAAATCTTGATCGCATCCACCAAAGTCCCGGCGATGGGTTTATCAATAAAGACAGGCTTGCCAGCTTTCAAACAAGGCAGCAGCTGCTCCAGATGCGGGCGGCCATCATTGGTCTCTAGAAAGACGACATCTACTTTTTCCAGCAAGGCATCAATGCTTGGCACGATTTCCACGCCCATGGCCTTTACCTTTTCCGTGTATTCAGGCACTCTTTTGACGCTGCCTTCGATGTCCTTTGATCCCTGGGGGTAAGCCGCCACCATTCGCACCCCCATGACTTCAGGCTTTTGCGGGTCGGTATTCAGTGTCTTGGTAAAGGACAATACGTGCGAAGTATCCAGGCCAATGATGCCCGCACGAATGTTTTGGGCCGAGGCGACAGTGCTGGCGAGCAATGCCAAGGTAAGAGTGATGAAGGTGCGAATCATGAAGGACTCTCATTACGCGACATTCCTTCGCGCCTTTCCCCGACTTGACGATTCGTGACATCCGCACGGAGATCTGTCACAATCGGCAAGGTTTGCCGATCTCAAAATCTGAATCGGAACGAATGATTCTAAAACAGTCCTCCAGAGAGGTTTTCTAATTCCCCGGAATTGAGCAAAACTCCGCACTACCATTCCACCAGGCTCATCCGATGTTCCACTGAATGTGTTAAAGACCTAATGCTGCTAAAACAATAGAGAGACTTCAAAAGAGATTTGCGAAAAGAGCCAGAACATAAGAGGCCATTTACCCACGGCAGTGCCGTGCCCCAGGAATTAGGGCACGGCAGGAGATATCAAAATCAATCCACCAGAGGTAGCAGGTTTTCCTTACACCACTGACCGTTTTGCTTGGTCACACCATCTGGATCCTCGACGGCGATGTGGGCCTCATCTTCACAGATGATCCAACCTTCATATTTGCGGGCGACAAGCCATTCCGTGATCTTGTGGAAGTCGAGCTTGCCGGTTCCCATCTGGGCCCATGGCTCAGGACCATTGCCAGAGTAATCTTTATAATGGATGTGATTCACCAAGTGCTGGAATTTATTCAGCGTGGCGATGACATCCATGCCGCCGCGAATGATGTGGCCGACGTCAGGCGTCCAACCCGTCACTTTAGGGTCCAAGCTGCTGAGGACCACATCGTAATCTTCCTGGGTGCGCACCAGGGAAGGTGGGGGGCTATTGGGATGGTAGGAAGCCTTAATCCCTAGATCTGCTGCCCTCTTGGAGACATTGTTGACATTGCGCGCCACATTCAGGCGGCGACGTTGAAGGTCGTTTTTACGACCGCTAGGCAGGGTCACCGTCCCCAGCATGGAGCCTGGAAAATGCTTGAGCAGATCCAGAGTGAAATCCGCCGCCTCTTTTTCAGCAGGGGTTTCTTCATCGCCATCCCATGCGCAAACCAGAGCCAGACCAGCCAGTTTGACGTTGTGCTCCTGCAAAGCGTCTTTCAGACGGATCGGGTCACAAAAATCACCCAGCCAATATTTGCCACAGCCAAGAGCGCTTTCAGAAATCTGGAGCACCATCGGCTCGATCCCCGTGAAGCCGGCCTCGCCAGCCACTTTGATCATGTGGTCCAGTTTATTGTCGTAGCCCTTGCCGGTGCCCTGCATGAACCAGGTATAGACCTGGGAGCCAAATTCAATTTTTGCCATAAAGTAGGGATTGCTGTCGGTTGTTGTTTTGGATCGCTAAAAAGAGCGCCAGTTTCCTGGCGCGAGTTGTATTGGAAACGACAGGCCGAGGGATGTCCAGCAGCGAATTGAGGGTCATCTTTGAAGCGTCGGTCCGGAAAGCGCCTCAAGTCCATGACTGGCCATCCATTCACGACTCAAAACAATCGCATCAATCTGAACTTCAGCCATTCATCGGCCAAAGCGATCGTAATATTTTGCTCCATAGGTTTCGTAACGCTTGATCAATGCAGCGTTTTTTGTCTCGATGGGCGTCAGTTTTCCTGCCACATCCAGGGCCACCGGCATGTACCAATCGACTTTAGCAAAGTGTTCCTGCATGTCCTTGATGGTAAATGAATAGCCGTGCCGGGCATAGATCTCATTTCGCATCAATCGCAGTTCCTCTTGCCGCAAATTTTCCACATCAGTTTCCTTGAGAAGTTTCGTCGAGGTCTGAGGGTATTTACCCGCCTTCGGATTGTATTTAAATTTTTGCGCTTTCAGCGCCAGCGGCACGCCCGTTCTTTTCTTATTTTGGGGTTCCCAGTTGCCAGTCAAAGTCTTCTCTTTCGCATGGAACGTCAGGTTAAAAACACCATCTTCTGCGTGGTCCCCCGGCTCTTTTCCAACAAAGGCAATCCCCTCCTCCACCGTGCTCCAGGCCCCGCTAAAGGCACGCTCATTCCCCTGCACCACACTGTAGCCAAGAACAGTCTGGCCCACCACTTTCTCGATACTCACCGTGATCTTATGCTGATCAAACATCCCTGTATAAGTTCCGATAGCTGAGGATGCCGTCTTGTCTGCCTGCTGGATGTCTTCGTTCGTCAGTTGTTGTGCCTGCACGGGCAAAACCGTGACTAGGCAAGCCACGGCGACCCACATGATAAATCGAGATTGAAGGCTGATCATTCAGACTGAATATACGGTTTTGAAGATGCCTACCAAGCCAAAGTTCGCAACGATCTTCACGATTTTACGGTTCGCTGCTCTGGCATGGTTTACCTGGCTGATGCTACGCATCACTCTCGAGTATTTCCCTATCAGGGACGATGCCGCTTTTCTCCAAATTAAGCAGCAGTATCTCGGTATCCAGCTCTGGAGAACTGCATTTTGGATTCATGTCTTTACCAGCATGCTGGCCCTGCTAGCGGGGTTCACGCAATTTTTCCCTACCGTGCTGCGCCGTATGCCACAGATCCATCGCTGGATGGGCCGTGCCTACATGATCAATGTTTGCTTCATCACCGGTCCAGCCAGCTTAGTCATGGCTTTTTATGCCAATGGCGGCTGGAGCTCAAGGCTCGCCTTCATCCTCCTTGCCGTAAGCTGGATGTTCACCTCCGCGTTGGGCTGGCGCACGGCATTGCAGCGGGATTGGACACGGCACCGCGAGTGGATGCTTCGCAGCTATGCATTAACGCTCTCGGCCATCACATTGCGGGTTTGGAAATACTCGCTGGTTTTTCTGTTCGAGCCCCGGCCCATGGATCTCTACCGCATGGTCGCTTGGCTAGGTTTTGTTCCGAATCTGCTGCTCGTGGAATGGCTGATCTATCGAGAAAGTACGGCTCGCTTGCGCCCCTGATATCCCTCCATGAAAGAGTAAATCCCAGGTTGTTTAGCAGGTGAACAGGGTCTTAAAAGTAAGCGCATGATCCGAAACCTCATCCTCGATTGGTCAGGCACACTGGCCGACGATCTAGGGGCCGTCATTGCCGCTACGAATGGCGTCATGGCCCACTATGCCAAGCCGCCCTTTACTCGAGATCAATTCCGCGAGGTCTTCCAGCTCCCCTACACTGAATTTTATCGGCATATCCTGCCCGATGTGCCTCTCACAGATCTCCAGGCACTGTATCTAAAGCACTTTCCCGAAGAGACGGCTCACTCGGTCCCGATGCTCGATCATGCTCAAGAGTTTCTCCAATTTGCAGCGGATACCGGCAGGCGCATGTTCATTTGCAGCAGTGCTCCCCTAGAGCACGTGCAGTCTCAGGCTATGGTCAATCGCGTCTCGCACTTCTTTGAGCATTTCCACTGTGGCATCATTGATAAATGCGCTCATGTCCCCACCCTCTTGGCACAGCATGATCTTAACCCGCACGAAACAGCTTTCGTTGGCGACATGCGACATGACATTGAAGCAGGTAAAGTGGGGGGCCTGACCACCATCGCCACGGCTACCGGGTATGAATCCATTCCCACACTCATGCAGGCGGAGCCGGACATTCTGGTAAAAAACCTGTCGGCTTTGACACGTCTCATGCGCTCGTTGACAGTACAAATATGAATTCCCCTGCAGACGAAATCTTGATCCAAGGGCTGGATCTGCCAGTCCAAATAGGTGTCCCAGATGAAGAACGTGCAAATTGGCAAACCCTCCAGGCTGATGTAACTTTCCAGATCGCCAATCGGTTTGAAAAAATGGCCGACCAGCTCGACCAAACCACGGATTATTCGGCCGTTGCGACTCGGTTACGCGCTCTAGCGGCGGAGAAACCCCGACAATTGATCGAAACTTTGGCGGCAGAGATCGCTGCCTGTTTATTAGACGAGTTTGCTGTAAAGACTGTCACCGTACAGCTTCGCAAACGTATCTTACCTGGTTGTGACCACGTTGCTGTGCGTCTTACCCGCCCCTGAATCAACCCTTTACTCGAAGAAAAGCTTGTCTGATACCCCGATGGATGGTTTGCTTGATGGATCGTGCGACTCGGATCGCTCGGTCAGAGGAACCATGGAGACCACGCCGGATCAGCCCCCAGCCAGCAGCAGCGCAGCCGAAGATCGCGCGCTGGTGGAGCGTGCCCAGGCAGGTGACACCCGCGCCTTTGATGAATTGGTGCGTAAATATACCCCCAAGCTTTACGGCCTCGTTTACAACATGACCTCCAACCGGGAGGATACCGCCGACCTGCTTCAGGAGATCTTTGCGAAGGCTTACCGTTCTCTGAAACGTTTTATGGGGAAATCGTCTTTTTACACCTGGATCTATTCGATCTCGGTGAACATGACCCTTAATTTCCTTAAAAAACGCGGGCGTCATGCCAAGATCAGCCTGGATGATGTGGATAGCGGGATCCAAAATGACCCCGATTTTATCAAAATCACCACGGCCAATCGCGATACAGTCCGTGAGGTAAATATCCATGAGCTGCAAAAAAGATTGAACACAGCAATGATGAAGCTGTCCGAAGATCACCGAACCGTAGTGACTCTCTACGATGTCCAGGGCCTTCAACACAACGAGATCAGCAAAATTCTCGGTGTTTCAGAAGGCACTGTGAGATCTAGGCTTTTCTACGCTCATCGGCTTCTTCAAACATATCTTGAAGATTTCGTAAGGTGACACAGTTCCTGCTAACATTACGCTCTTGATACAACTCCGACGCACTACCATGAACGAATTCGAAAACATCCAAAGGCTGCTTCGTCTGAAACAGTATGAGACTCCTGGTGATGATTTTGTGGAAGATTTTGTGACCCAGTTTCGCGAGCGTCAGCGCTCTGAGCTTCTACGCCAATCTGCCCGGGGACTGCTCTGGGAACGTGTGAATACCTTTTTTAGCGATATCATTTCGCCCAAATGGGCCACTGCGACGGCCACCGCTGGCTTTGCCATCTTTGCAGCATGGGGAACATTGGGAGTTGTAGGTTCCGCAACTCATCAAGGAGCCGACTTTGCAATGACTTCCGATGGTTCCATTCCTGCGATCTTACAAAATAAGCCTTCCTTTGCAGTTGACAGCGAATTAATCAAAGAGGCGCTGCCTCAGCAGCAGGAACTAGAGATTGAAGGCATCTTGCTAAGCCGCCACTTTGAAGGTGATGAATTGGCAGCCTCTTCCGCCAACTTGTCTCCGATTTCGACGGAGTTACTACCCGTCAGTGACTTCGGCCGCTGATGTAAATTTTCCACCTCAATTTGAGAGTGGATTCCGATCTGAGGGGATGCATGCAACATGCATCCCCGTTTTTTTATGGCGAGTTTTGCTAGCCAAAAGCTCTTCGACTCATATCCGTGCAGGCTAATAGCCCCCTCTAGGAAGTGATCGATCTTGAATGAACGTGCTGAATTAACGCAGGATTGCTATTAGCACGCACGTTCTGTGCTTTGCTCTCTGCCATGCGCTGCCGAATTCTCTGCCTGATCGCCGCCAGTTGTTCGCTGTTGTTGCCGTCATTGGCACAGGAGCTGGATCTTGACCGCTTGTTTGAAGATCGGAATTTAGCTCCCGTGGCCCAATTACTGGCCAAAGGAGATTACGAGTTGTGCGGACGCATTTGCGAAGCTGCTATCCAACGCGGGATGAAAGCCCCTGAATGGAGACTCATGCGAATACGGGCCCTCATGCGTCAAGGTCAGGAAGAGACCGCTCGAGATGAAGTTGAGTTAGCGGTAAATACCTTCCCCGAAAATTTAGAGCTCCTCATGCTTCAGCATGAAAATGCCATATTATTAGGCCGCAAGGACATAGCAAATAAGGCTTTAACGGCGGTCAATGCAGCCGCCAAGACTAAACGTCCCCAAGATCGAACCGCCCAAGATTGGGTATCTTTAGGCCAAGCGGCGTTAGCATTGGGAGCCGATGCCAAAAAAGTCATTGAACAGTATTTCACGGTCGCACAAAAAAAGGAGCCTAAACTTGAAGCAGCCTATCTAGCCGAAGGCCATCTAGCCCTAACTAAAGACGATGATGCCCGTGCCGCGGATGTCTTTCGCGCCGGACTCAAAGCCCATGGTGAAACCGCCCTCCTCCGTACAGGGCTTGCTCTGGCTTTTGCCAGCAGCGATCGTGAAAAGCAGATGGAAAACATTGCCCGTGCGCTGGAGCTGAATCCTCTTCAAGCGGAAGCCCACCTAGCACAGGCAGAGATGCTCATTGGCGCAGAGAAATTCATGGATGCTGAGGCAGCGATCCAGAAAGTGCTAGATGTTCGTGAAAACTGTCCAGAAGCCTGGGCGCTACGCGCTGCGGTGGCTCGTCTCAGTGCTGCGGGGGAGGGCAAAGTCATCGCTGCGCGTCAGCGAGGCCTGCAACGCTGGGCACAAAACCCAGAGGTAGATCATATCCTTGGTCGGGTGATTTCGCGCGCTTATCGCTTTGCTGAAGGGCAGGCCCATCAGCGACAGGCGCTCGCCTTTGCCCCGACCTTTCTTCCGGCAAAAGTGCAGCTCTGCCATGACCTTTTGCGTCTAGGAGAAGAAGATGAAGCCTGGAAACTGGCGGCTGAAATTCGTGACCATGATGGCTACAACATCCAGGCCCACAACATCGGTCTTTTAGAAGCGCAGATGAAGGGGTATGTCACGCAGAGCTATGATGACTTCATTCTCAAAATGCCGAAGCGAGACTGGCCCATCTATGGCGAGCGAGCCCTCACTCTCTTGCGTGATGCCAAATCAGTCTTAGCTGCTAAGTATGGACTCGAACTCAAGCGACCAGTCATGGTGGAATTTTTCGGAGCCCAGCAAGACTTCGCCATTCGCACCTTCGGCAGTCTGGGCGGCCAGGGCCTCCTAGGTGTCTGTTTCGGCACCGTCATCACCATGAATAGCCCTGGCGGTTTGGCCCATGGGCGAAACAACTGGGAGGCCACCTTGTGGCATGAATTTTGTCATGTTGTCACCCTGACGCTGACTCGCAACAAAATGCCTCGCTGGCTTAGTGAAGGCATCAGTGTGCATGAAGAAACTCTAAAAAATCCTGCCTGGGGTATGAACATGAACGCAGAGTTCCGCCAGATGATTTTGGACGAAGAAGCGATCACTCCCATCGGTGAACTGACCAGTGCTTTTTTAAATGCTCAGGATGAAGATCACCTGATGTTCGCTTACTTTCAGTCCAGTCGTGTCGTCGCCTGGCTTTTAGAACGTTTCGGGCAGGATTCCATCCAGCGTATTCTCAAAGACCTAGCTGAGGGCAAACGTATCAATGAAGCTTTGGCCGCCCACACTGAAGAATTAGGTAAACTCGAAAAGGAGTTTGAAAAATACTTCAAAGAACAAGCACAAAAGCAGTTTGGATCTCTCGCGGATTGGCAAAAGCCCAAACCTGAAGAGGTCAATCTCCAAGATCTAGACTCCCTCAAAATCTATCGCCAAAGTCATCCCAATCATTTGTTAGCCACTCAAAGTTATGTGCAGATGATGCGCGAACAGGAAAAATGGGAAGAGGTCATTCTGGCAGCAGATCAACTCATTCGCCTCGTTCCGGAGGACACTAGTGTGAAGAGTGGCTACCAAATCAAAGCAGACGCCTTGAACAAATTGGGGCGTAAAGATGAGGAGATTCAAATTCTCCGCTACATCGCTGAGCATGAGAGCAGTGCCATGCCTGTTTTTCTGCGCTTGATTGAAGAAGATCGTTCGCAAAAAAATTGGACTTCTCTGCGCACGCAAGCTCAACGGGCCATTGCCCTTAATCCCTTTCTAAAGACTCCTCAGCAAGCACTTGCAGAAGCAGCCGAAGCCGAGGGACGCACTGAGGAGGCCATTGAAAGCTATCGTCGAGTTTTAATTCTCGCGCCTGAGACAGCCGCCCAAACTCATTTCCACCTAGCCCAGTTGCACAAAAGCCGAGACAAATTCCAGGCCAAAAAACATCTGCTAGATGCCATTTCCTTAGCCCCTCGCTTTCGCGAAGGGCATGAGATGCTTCGTAACTGGCCCCCATAATACAGGTTGGTTCACATTCACTGAGAGATGTAGTCCTTCATCGCCTCGAGGATGACGGTTACTGAAAGGGCACCCGCATCAGGAAAACCGAGACAGGCCTCTCCTAAGGTTTTGGCACGACCAAATTTAGCGATCATGCTTTTGCTCGCCTCCAGTCCAGCTAGAGAGGCCTCGTGAATAGCCACGATCGCATCGCTCAAGGTTTGGTTCATTACTTGGCTTGCCTTATCTGCCGCCGGCTGCATTGCATCCACCACTGTTTTATCTCCCACCGCAGCACCTCCACGCTGCTTTACCCCCTCGACACCAGCTTGCAAAAATGCCGCAAGTCCTGCCGCATCCAAAGTTTCTTGCCCATTCAAAGCTTTGCCTCCATGGCGAAAGAAGGTGCCGAAAATCGCTCCGGAAGCTCCTCCCATGCTGCTCATCATCGCCATCCCGACAGATGAAAATGCTTTTTCGACCGACTCGACTTCACCGCTATTCAATTTCTCAGTCGCTGCCTTCATCCCGCGTTCCATCCCCAGTCCATGATCACCATCGCCCAGGTTACGATCTGCCTCAGAAAGCTCCGGCTCAGCAGCGATGATGCGCTCGCAGGCTAGCAAAAGCATGGATTTGACTTCGTCTTTAGAGAGGCTGTTTTTTGGCATGGTGATGGAGTTTTAATGATCAATGAGCAACTTCAAAGCTCAAAATGAGAAACCGCTCACCAAAGAGATCGCTAGAGAAGAAGACCTGTGAGCTCGCGGCCAACCCTGCAAATAAAAGCCATGAGACTTTGACAAGAATGCCAGATTTCTTAAATTTATCCATGCGACAAGCGACAGCTTTAGAATGTGCTTGTATTGATTCAAGGTGTTCAAATTCGAGGTAATCCTCTATGGACGTTCAAGACCTTCCGCACATCGTCATTCGTGCCTGCATGCAAGTACATGCTACACTGGGCCCGGGACTGACACGTGAAGCCTACGAGGAGTGTTTGGCGGTCGAGTTACGAACTCTGGAGATTCCCTATGAGCGCGGTAAACCTCTGAATTTCATCTATCGTGGTCAGCAGATCCTTGCGGCGGCGAGCTTAGATTTCGTTATCGAGGAGGCACTCATGGTAAGAGTGCTGGCGTGTGAGGAAATGCCTGAAATGGAACGAAGGGGCATGGAAACTTGGCTAAAACTCAGTGGATTGAAGACTGGTTTGATTGTAAATTTTCAAGTGCCTGTTTTAAGGAAAGGCATTCATCGCATTTCCCTCAAAAGACGAGAGAATCCTGGAACCAACGATTCTCAAAAATGACACGTTTGGGCAGCACCAATCACTCTTGGTCGTTTAAAATCGGTTCCCATGTTCGCATCATGCTGACAATGAACGGATCAGGCCACCATTCCACGGATGAATGGCGTGAATATACCCCATGAAAAAATAGCCGTTTGAGATCTTCAAACGAGCATTAAAGGAATCCTGCCTTCAAATTCCCAAGGAGGTTTTGAATAAGCGTGGCCGCCCTGTAGAGAGCGGCCTAGGGAAGACCATTTGCAGCTACTTCGTGCGTATTTAGAAAAAAGAATTGCACCTAGCCCAGGATCAGCTTTCCTAAGGCTGCCATTTGAAATTTAAAAACGAAAATATTTCTTACTGAAAAAGTGAGTCTAAACCCCCAGCAAAACTATATTCTCCGAGATCCTCATGATCGCGTAGAGGGGGTGTTTGCAGCCAAAGGAGAGCTGAGTGAGATGGATCTTGAGGAAAGAAACCTCGTTCACAAAATCGAACGACGTAACGGTTACTCAGCCAGATCAGCCCTCCTCGACAGCCAGGATTCAGAGCCTCTTTGCAACGCCTGGATTGATGGCATCGAAGATCGAGTGGCTTACATTTATGACTTCGAAAGCCAGCAGTTGATCGAGAATGGTGAACGTCTGGCAGGGCTTTACGGATACGCCTCCGAAGAAATTCAGTCTCTGCCCGAAGGCTGGGATTCACTTGTGCATCCAGACGATTTGGAACGGGTACGCCTAGGGCGCGAAACACTGACACGCGGCCAAGCAGAGACCGTCACCGTCCAGATGAGGGTGGCCTGTAGGGATGGTCGCTGGGAGTGGATTCAGCATGATTGGAGGGCCCTGCGAAGAAACTCCCAAGGGGAGATGACGAGGGCCATCGGTTTTGTGCAAGTGATCACACCACTCGCACTTTCCACCCAGGCCCTGCGAAATGAAGCATCCCTCAATGCACTTTGTCGCACGTTGGTGGAGGAATGGGTGGACGGAATCTTTCTGGTGGATGAGCAGTGGCGCATCCTCTTTGCCAACCAAGGTGCTTTAGATACTTTAGGTTACACACAGGCAGAATTGCACGGTCGTTCCATCAAGCACGTGGTGCAGATGGATTTAGGAAAGAAAAAGGAACCCACTCTTCCGAAAACCTGCCAGAAGGTGACCATCCGCGGGTCTCACCTGCAAAAAGACGGTGGCAAACATAAGGTGGAGGTGGTGCTACGAAGGCTACCGGGAGAAAGAGTTCTCGTCACCACACGTGATATTCGGGAACAACTCGCCGCCGAAGAATTCACCCGCCGGCAGGCCGCTTACTACCGCGGCTTATTCGAAAACAACCCTTCAGGAGTAGCCGTTTTCGATACGACTTTGCAAATCACGAAAGTGAACTCCGCGCTGCGATACATGTTGGGCTACACGGATAAGCAGCTCATACAAATGCGCATTCCAGATTTACTGGATGGGCAAAACAGACCGGAAGAAGATTTTTGGAAACAGGTGGTGGAGGCCAACTCCAAACCTAGGCGAGAGATAGAGATCACGCTCAAGCGCCGCGAGGGAAAAAGTCTCTACGCACACGCAGCCGTCACGTTCCTACCAGATACCGCCCATGAAAGTGGCCAGGGCATCATCATCTTCACCGATATCAGTGCGAGGCGTCAGGCAGAGCAAGAGCTAAAAAGACAATCGCAACTCAATGATACGTTAGTTCGAGAATCTGCCGCGATGATCGGCCTGGTTGATCTCCAAGGCCACATTCAAAAGGTCAATCCAGCGGTGGAGAAAATCTCCGGCTATTCTGCCAAGGAACTCGTAGGAAAGACCATCTGGGAAAGCGGTCTGGTAGATACGGAGGAGCTACCTCGCGCACGTGAACGATTAAAAAAACTAATCGAAGGAGCCCCCCGCGTGACGGCCATCTCACGTGCAAGAACTAAGTCGGGTGACCTTCGCATCATCCAGGTCCATAACACGGCCACGCGCAATGCTGACCAGCAAATCGAAGGCTTCATCATCACGGCGATTGACATCACCGAGCAACAGCGACTGCAACATCACCTCATGGAGGCCATTGAGCAGGAGCAAGCCCGCATCGGCCATGATCTTCATGATGGCGTGGGCCAGTTGCTGACCGGTATTGGTGCCCTGGTAGAGATGCTCCAACTACGTCTAAAAGGCACTGAGGAATCTGAAGCAGCCCGCATTCATGAGCTTGTGCGGCAGGCAATCCAACAAGTGCGGCAACTTTCCCGCAACATGTCCCCAACCGCGATCCAACATCGTGACTTGGCTGCATCTCTGGAGTTGTTAGCAGATACTGTCAGGACCAGTTTTAGACGGGAGTGTACCTTCATCACGGAGATGGAGGTTAAAGTGACGGATTCCAGCATCAGCAGTCACCTCTTCCGCATCGCCCAAGAATCCATCAACAACGCCATTCGGCATGGCAACCCGACTCACATCGAGATCAGCCTCCGTCAAGAAGGCCCGACCCAAGCGGTGATGGAAATTTACAACGATGGCCGCGCTTTTGATTGCCGCCCAGGCTTTGAAGGCATCGGCCTCCGTGTCATGCATTACCGCGCCAGCCTGATCCATGCTGACTTTTCTGTGAACTGCCCTCCTGAAGGAGGCGTCAGAATCACCTGCAAATTTCCCCTACCTTCCGAGGAGGGGTCACCCCAAGCGACGACAAAACCAAACCAAAAGCAAAAATACAAACCGTGAAATACAAAATCTACATCCTCGATGATCATCCGATCGTGATCGAAGGTCTGAAGAAAATCCTCGAAAATCAAGAAGACCTCCAGATCATTGGCAGTTCTGAAGATGCCAATACGGCTCTGCTCCAAATCCCCAAGCTGAAGCCTGATGTTATCATCTTGGACATCACCCTGAAAGACCGCAGCGGTGTGGATCTTGTTAAAAAACTTAAGCAGAGCCATCCAGAAATTCATGTCCTGGTTTACTCCATGCATGATGAAAACGTGTATGCCGAACGCTGCCTCCGTGCCGGCGCGATGGGCTACATCATGAAGGGAGAAAGCGCAGTCCGTGTGCTCCAGGCCGTTCGCCAGGTGCTCGGGGGTGGTTTCTTCTTCAGTGCCAATCTTCTTGGCAGCATCGTTTCCGGTGGCGGTCCCCGCTCCGGCTCCCGTGGTGAACCAGGACGCATGCTGAGCGACCGCCAGCTTGAAGTCTTCGAAATGGTGGGCCGTGGCTTTGACTCTCACGAAATCGCCGAGAAGCTTCAACTGAGTGCCAAAACCGTGGACGCTCACAAAGCTAACATCCGCCAGAAACTGGGTCTTGCCTCCGCACGCGAACTGCTCATGGAAGCTGTCCGCTGGGTGGAAAAATAGGATCTACCCGGAGTTGATAAACTCCTCACATCAACCGCCGGGAGTCCTTGGGGTGCTCCCGGCGGTTTTTTTGTGATTTTTCCTTTCCCCGATCACTCGGCATCCACTTTGAAAAACTCCACCGGTCCCGCAGGATTGAACCGGAACTCCAGTTTCCCCTGAGCGTTGATAGTCACCTGGGGTGCAGTGAGTGGAAATGAGGTAAAAGACGTCAAATTCGTAGAACGACGCAGCCCCACGGTCAAAGTAAAGTGTCCCGTTTGAGGATCACGCCTGAGCAGAGGCTTGCCAACATGGAGGGTCTCAATCTGTGCTGAATTGTAGAGACCGGCACCAGAGGCTGTGGAAAAATAGGTCTGTACTCGGCTTGCCTGCGCCACCTGCCAGTCAAAGCCCAGAGACGCCATCTGAAACTCAGCTGCGTCACTCAGACCATCACTGTCTCCATCCACATTGAAAGCCAGAGAATGACCGGTGACACGGATGTCATAAGGATTGCGCAGCACATCGTTGCTGCTGATCCGAAGAAACGCAGTTTTGGCTCCACCGGATGAGGCGGTGAATCGAACACTAAAAGTTGTCGTGCCACCACCTGCAAGCGGAGCCACCGGGAGGCTCAGCACCTCAAAATCCGTAGCCTGCGAACCTTCCTTGAGAATTTGCAGTCCGGTCAGATGATCAGATCCGAGATTGCGGACGGTGTAGATTTTCGTCAGAGCCGAGCCAGTCAGCAACGGACCAAAATCGCTTGTCCCCCCATCAACCAAGGTACTCCCCGAAGCTTCTTCAACAACCATTTCTACCGGCCCCGAACGACCGACACTCAACCCATAAGTTTTTTGGGCCACACCGTCCTCCGCCGTCACGACAATCTGAATGGAAGTCACCCCAACATTCAGTGGAATATTCGGACTGGCCTGCCCTGAACTTACTACCACCCCATTGACCTTCAAAGTCGCTGCCGCCTGAGCGAGCGAAGGAGTCACCTTCAAGGTGGAAATTCCATTAGGAACCTCCAGGCTGTAAGCGGTGACTGCCGGAGAAAACACTGGCGTGAATGAACCATAACTCACCTCGAGACCGGACAGATTCGCATCACTGGAAAAGCTGGTGCCGCGAAGAAGAGCCGTAAAGTCAGGGCGGTCCGGATCATTGCTGGATATCCTCAGTGTGGCCGCCCGTGGCCCGGGTCCCGTGGGTCTATACCGGATCGTCAATTCCGTGCTGCTGCCTGGACCGGACAAAGGAGAGGTCGGAGAAGACGTAATACTGAACATGGAGGCATCTCCCCCCTCCAGACCGCTGGTAAAGATGAGATCTGAACGTCCCGCATTGGTGATCACAAAGGTGCGGCTGCTCTCCTGCCCCACCAGGACCAAGCCGAAATTGGTCTGGCCACCGCTGGCAAAGTCAGCACCTGCAGGCTGTTGTACTCGCAGCTTAGCAACCGCAGGCTCAGGTACATAAACTATTTTCCCGGAACTGGGCACTCCAGCCGAATACAATGTCAGCAAAGCGTGCCCCACCGGGACATTTCTAACCTGTGCGGAAGAAAACAGCGAATCGGAAAAGGCCGAAGTGCTATCGGCTTCGACAAAGACCGAATATCCGTTCGTTAGATACTTTAACTGAACCATCGGATGATTGACTGCGGAATTCTGTGTCGTCCCGCTTCCAGCTTCAGGACGATCTGTGAAACCACTGCCGTTCACCACTAGTCGGTCGCCTGAATCGAAAACAGCCAAGTTGACCAAGGGTCTGGATTGCAGCTTTGCAGACTGGCCGGGATCATAGATTGCAGCTGAATCCAAAGCGCCTTCGGTTCCGATACCACCAGCCACCAGCACCTTCCCAGCCCCTAACAATACGACATTCATGTAGTAGCGGCTATCTGGCATGGGGGTGGTCACAGTCCACTTTGATGTGTGAGGATCAAAGATTTCCGCTGCGGAGATTGAATTGGCATTAACATCCAATCCACCAAGAATAATGATCTCTCCGCTGGGCAGCGAAACCGATTCGTGGAGATAGCGAGCCATGGCGATGCTGCCAGCAACGGACCATCGTCCAGTACCGGGATCGTAAATTTCAGCTTCCTCCTCCGGTTGAGATTCATCATTGTTACCGCCTGTGACCAGTACTCGTCCATCCGGCAGCAAATTAGAGGTATGGAAGCTGCGCGCATGCACCATGCTCCCTGTTGAAGACCAGGCTCCCGTCACCGGATCATAAATCTCCACCGATGCGCTGGCCAGTCCCAACGGAGAGATCCCGCCACTGACCATGACCCGGCCATCTTTGAGCAAACTGGCAGAGGCGTTCGAACGGGCGAGCATCAAACTCCCGGTGATCTGCCATGTGCCCAACAAAGGATCAAACAAAGCCGCCCTGCTGAGGATGCCCCCTGTGGAGGTGCCTCCGGCGAGAAGCAACCGGCCATCCCATAGCAACGTTGCCGTATGGTAGTAGCTACCTGTGCCCAAATTTCCTGAAGCACTCCACGTCCCTGCCACTGGATCAAATATTTCGCAGCTCACAGGCGGAATATTGTTGGACCCGAGACCGCCCGCCACCAGGACCCGGCCATCATGCAAAAGGGTGCTACTGTGCAGATAACGCGCAGTAAGCAGGCTGCCTGTGGCGGCCCATTGTCCGCTCCCAGTTTGATAGACGACCACACTGGAGTACGTGCCTCCTGGGCGGGAGCCCCCGCTTATCAAAACATTTCCATCGGTAAGCAAAACGGATGAAGACAGATAACGTACGGCAGGCATGCTTGTCGCAGGCTGCCACTTGGGAGCCAGATGACGCCACCGTTCGACGGCAGCCACCTTTCCTGAAGTTCCCTGACCACCCACCACCCACACGTCACCTTGCGGAGATGCAAGGGCGGCCGCAGAATGACGCGCCTGGGTGAGGTCCTCGCCGGCAGAAGACCAATCGCCTGTCTCCGGGTCAAAAATCTCAGAAGCTGCCAACGGTGTCCCGGCATTTTGGCCACCGAGCACAAGCACCCTACCATCCACCAACAGAATGGCACCCGCATGGGATCTTGCGGTCGAAAGTGCATCTGCTGTACTCCACAGCCCCGAAGTTGGCTGAAAAATCTCCACGGAAGTCAAGGGTCCGCTGCCCTGCCCCGCAGCCACGAGCACCCGACCATCCACCAAACGTGTAGCAGTGTGGTGATGACGGGCCGTTGCCATGGAAAGAGCTCCATCCCATTGGTTAGCTGTTACGTCGTAGATTTCAGCCACAGCCAGGGTTTGTCCTCCGGTCCCCTGCCCCCCGAGTACCAACACACGACCATCCTGCAACAGAGAAGCCGTATGTCCTTGCCTCGCCGTTCCCAGGTCATCAGCCGCGGTCCATTGGTTTGCGGCAGGGTTATAGATCTCCACAGACGCAAGAGCAGTTCCGTTTCCCAGCCCCCCAGCGACCATCACCCGTCCATCAGACAGCATGGTTGCGGTATGTCCGCTGCGCGCCTGTCCCATGGCCGCAGCGGTGGACCAAACCCGGGTCTTCGGATCAAATATTTCACAAGAAGACATGACCCCGCCTGTTCCAGTCCCGCCAGTTACAAGAACGCGTCCTGAACGAAGGAGCAGAGCTGTATGACCGCTACGCGCCGCCGCGAGGGGAGTGGACTCCGCCACCCTGCCCGTGCGCATGTCACAGCTTTCCGTCGAGGCCAGGGCCAGATCTCCGATTCCTAGTCCTCCGGCGATCAGAACCTCCCCGTTTGTCATCAGGGTCGCGGTACAGCCACTGCGACCAGAAGCCAGGTTGGATATAGTGTCAAATTCCCCTGCTGAAAGCGAAGATACAGCCGAGAACCACATCAAAATGGAAGTCTTGAGCAAACCGTTCAGGCACCCGTCAAATCGAGGCATAAAGCATGACATAACAAAAAGGATGAAATAGACGCAAAAGGGAGTCAGAGGACGCATCCTCTGACTCCCAGGTGGGTTGAATCAGATCAAGGTGCTAAAACCTGTGTGGTGTCTCCACCTTGCAGTGTCACAAAGATGACCAGACGACCGCTGCCATCCATGAGCGGCTGCTCAATGCGGCGTGAGCCTGTGATGTTCACACCTGACCCAGGAAGATCCACATCTGTGACGACACGAGGAACGCCACCAACCATGATGGTCTGGCCAGTGCGGATGATCAGGTAGAACGGACCACCGTTAGGGGACTGGCGCCAAATTCCCTTGTTGTTGCCATTGGAGGAGTTCGCTGCCACCGGCGGGCTGACTGTGACCAGTCCACCCACAGTCCCAACAAACGCGACCTGGTTGTCACCACCGGCCAGAGGATGATCCAGTGAGATGAAGGTAGCGGCCTCGTAGCCCTGGGCAATGTCTCCCTCAGCAACAACCAACCGCATGATGCCGTCCACAGCGGTATTGGCATAAATGCCATGGTAATCATTTTCAGGAGCGTTACGGGTGGTTAGCACACCATCACCATCGGCATCCACCCAGGCGCGCCAAGCACCACGGTTGTCGCCATTGCGTGTCAGCCATCCTCCCCATGGATTGCCCACCTTGGGGCGTCCAGGGGCTCCGGTCGGAGTGACGGTCCGGTCAGGATTAATGACCCAGCCACGGCGAAGTAGGACTTGCAGGCCTGCTGGATTATTCGCCATACCACCCCAGATACCATCATTGGTCTTACCATCCGCATTGGTTCCAGTGTTGTTCAACAGGCCGCGGAACGCCACATAGCCATCTGTGCCCAGAGTGGGTGCCTCTAAGGTTCTGAATGTCGTATCTGCACCGGCATTAGGAGCCGCGTCACCTGTCGCTGCCACTTTGGTGAGAGCCTGCCCACGCGCTGCAAAATAAACACCGGACCCACCTGTGATGACAGCACCAAAGGCGGCATTGCCATCATCATCCACACGGACAGGATCACTGAAGTTGCCCGCGAGATTACCAAATTTGGCGGTGGTGGCCCCTGGTGCCACGCTTCCCTGACGAGCCAAAATGGACAGAGGCTGAGCCACACCACCCACGAAGCTGGCTCGCAGAATGGCAGTCGCGTTAGCATCGGCTCCGGCCGTGAGGACACCTGTTCCACTCAGAGAAACCGAGAAAGCGACCTCCGCATCCGCACCGATCTGAGCCGTGCCCCAACCTGCGGCAGATGAAAGCGGCGCATTAGCAGTGGTGCCTCCAGAGCCAAATCCAGAGATCTTCACGCCAGTGAGCACTTCATCTTCACCTTCCTGGGCGACAAGCAGGGGGCCCTGCGGCCCGCCAACTTCACTCCACAGACCTGTGTCATTGTCTGCGGTGATTCCGGAACCCGTTATCCGCGCGACGAAGGATACCTGCCCAGTGCGGTTGATAGCGGGGATCTCCGGAAGTAAGTCATAACTCTGGACCGGGCTTTCGGGATGTAGATCACCCGTCAGAGCCACCAACTTCAGAGAGTTGGGAGTCAAGATGTTCTCTGTTTTCCAGATGCCCTTTTCACCCCCCGAAAGTTCACCGGGGAACACGAGACCACCGTTTTCAGCGAGATAAGCACCGCGGATGAGCGGACCAAAAGTCCCCACAGTGCCCGTTCCAGTTGAATCAGGAGCCAAGTTGCCGGTGACGACGTCACCATAGAATGAAGGCACGGGTGTCGGTGGATCAAAGGCTCCAGTGCCTTCCAGATTGATAACGAAACTGCCTTCAGCATCGGGATCGTTGCTCGAGATGAGAACGCTACCGGTGTAGCCTCCCAGGCTGTTCGGCTGGAACCTCACCTGGAACGTGGTGGACTCGCCCGCCCTCAGAACAGTCGAGGCGGCAGGAGCATTGATCACACTGAATTCTGGATCGCTGCCCCCCTGGACGAGAATCGTGCCCAAAACCAGTTTCGCATAACCTTCATTGGTCAGGGTGAAGGTCAGGACATCGCTGGTGCCAGGTGCCACATCACCAAAATCAATCACAGGCGTCGGCGTTACCACTAATGTCGTGCTAACCGGCTGCTCGACGCGGAGATCGGGATTACCAACTACGAGTTCCACGTCATTGCCGTCTCCACCCAGGTAGTCCACCCAGGCCGGTTTACCCGAACCCTGAAAATCTGCAGATATAAGGGTCGCATCATTGAGGCCAAGGAAAGTGCCTCCCACAGCATCGGCAGCATCGTTCTCAACGATCACAAAGCTGTCGCCTAAATTAGCCCCTGGGAAGCTGCCAGTCAGGAGCAGCGCCGTGTTGTGGAGAGATACTCCGCCAGCAACGATCAAGGCCCGATAACCTGTGGCTTCATTGTTCTGAGCCAAACCATTAATCGAGATTTCAAGCTCAGTTGTCACGCCAGTCCCGAAGGTAAGCCCTGCTGCTCCGGCAACCGTCATGTCGGTGGTCGTTCGCAGCGGACGAAGGGCACCCGATTGGGAAGTCACCTGCACGGCACCACTCCCCTGAGTGGTGATCGCGCCGGCACCTGTATTCTGAGTGATGTTACCATCCGCCTTCAGCAGCAGATTTGCATTTGTCGGCACGGTCACATCCGCAGCAACAGTGAGCGTGCTTGTCTGGGTCAGATCACCCACCGTGATGCTACCAGCGGTGATGGTGTTTAGCTCCAGCCCAACCAGACCCAATATCCCGGAGGCATCAGCACCACCGATGGATACTGCCGTTGCGCTCAGCGGACGGAATGTCACGCCATTGCCTGCTACGTTGATGGTAGGATAGGGGTTAACACCGCTGCTGAAAATCCGAACACCATTAGCGATGACTTCGAGGTCGCCAGTGCCTGAGGACACGATGGATGATCCATCACCATCCAAGCTGAATGGCGGGAAGTAAGCAGCCAATGGGAGGCCATTGCCTGCGGCTCTGATCTCGATATCAGCAGTGCCAGTAGATGCTAAAGTCCCCCCGGCTGTGATTCGGACTCCATAATTGGTTTGGCTAGCTGCTGCATTGTGGCCACCGCCCGTTCCAGCCAAAGTAATCTTACCAGTCGCAGAAGTGATCTCAGCATCGGAATCCACAAAAACACCAATGTTGTCACTGAGGCCGATTCCCCCCACTCCCGTAATTTCAATCGGTGCCGCACCCGTGGAACTAACGATGGCACCGCCCCCGATACTCACACCACGATAAGTTCCTGTCGTGTCACCCACGAAGGACCCACCCGTTCCCTGAATGCTCAGCTTACCTTCGGCAGCACTGACGACAGTGCCAAAAGCATTGATAAAAACACCGTGGTTACCAGAGCCAGCATTGCCAGGAGCTCCAACGCCAATGATGGAAAGCTCAGCATCGCCAGCCACCTCCACATCGGCCATCAAGTTGATTGCCACACCGTAGTGGCTGCCACCTGTACCCTGCGTTTCACTGTCACCGGAGATAAGCACATCCCCGCCAGCGGAAGAAATGATGCTTGCACCACCAGTCACAGTCACCCCAGAGGAGTTGGTAGTGGATCCAGTCACTGGCCCCCCTGTCCCTCTGACCGTGACAGTTCCTGGATTAGTTCCGGTGAAAAGACTGCGCACCTTGCCACCGTTAATCAAGAGCACCCCACGGTTTTCGCCGCCTGTGAGTGTATTGCCTCCACGTCCGCTGACGTTGACACTTCCCGTGCCGTTGGTGATCACGCTCCCTCCATCCAAACGCACACCCACAAAAGTCCCCGAGGATGCCACAGCTCCACGGTTGGCGATCAAGCTCAGATCTCCGTCCACTACCGAAACGGTGCGACCACTGCTGACTGAGATATTCAGCAATGTCTCCACATCCAAGGAGGCAGTGCCAGTGAATATGCAATTGCCGGTAAAAGTCACCGCACCCGCAGTCGCTGTGTCAAGATCCACGTAAAAAGAATCATCGAAGGTTCTCCCCGTCGTGATCGCAGCACGCCCGTTGAACTCCACTCCCACAAGGCCTGTTCCAAGGCCGACGGCATCCGTGATGTTCACTTCTGTGACACCGCTCTTGAAGAGCGTCAGTACCGATGTGCCGGTGCCCGTTGCAACTCCTGGCGTCTCGGCAAAGTTCCAGGTTCCAGCGCTGCGGGTCAATGTGTAACGATTGTCGTTCGGCGCGGCAGGCACGGCGATAACAATGTTGAACGGATCATTGCCAGTATTTGCCAGTTCGATGTCCACCACAGTGCCAGTCACCACCACCTGTGGAGTAGCGGTGCCACTCACTGGGAAGGTAAACGATGCTTCATCGACATCGTCACTGACAATTTCCACGTCACCACTGAAGGTGCCTGCCGTGGCAGCGGTGAAGGTCACCGTGAAGTTGGATGACTGCCCAGGAGCGATCGAAGTCGGTGCTCCGCTCACGGAAAATCCTGTAGGAGCCGTAATGCTGCTGATGGCCAGGGTGCCGAGACCATCGTTGGTAATGGTGAACTGTTTGCCGACTGGACCACCCACGGTCGTCGAGCCAAAAGCGGTGACTCCCAGCTGTGCGTCCGCCAGTTCGGTGAGTCCGTCGAAGACCTGGATTTCCGGGGCAACCAGAGTCAGCACCACGTCATTGCCAGTGGCGAGAGGCGTCGTGGAGTCTTCATTATAACGAACAAGCAGCTCGCGTGCAGTTCCTCGGAAATTGGGAATCAGGTAGCCTTGTGGCAGTCCGGCGAAATTGCCAGTGACGACATCGACGCCATCGTTTTCTACAATAACAAATCGGGCACCGACGGATGGAGCAAAGACATCGCTGGGAATCTCAAGGTCAGAACCAGTGAGGTTCACTGCGCCAGTGACCGTCAATTTACGGTAGCCGACTTCACTATCAGCCGTCGTTCCTTTGATAGGAATTTGGAGAGTCGTCCCACTCCCGAAGGCCACCGATCCTGCGGTAAGATCATTGCCTGTGAGATCAGGATTCACGACGCCTGTTGCGGAGGTAAAGATGACGTCATCTGCAGAAGTGATCACTGCATCCAACTCCACATTGCCACTTGCGGCCAGTTCCAGGTCCATACCCGCTGGGATGGTGACTGGCACACCCACTGCCACCGTTGTGGTGTTGCTAATGTCACCGACCGTCAATTTGGCAGCAGCGATGCTGTTGATTTCAGCCTGAGGGATACCAAAGCTGATCACAGAGCCCATCGAAACCACGTCATCGCCTCCCAATGTGGCAGGAAGTGCTGTGCGGGGACCGACGGTGACTTCATTCCCAGTAGCGGTGATGACACCCCCGGTTACAATTCGCATCGAATTCGCCCGAATGAATACGTCACCAGTTCCTGCCGTTGAAACAATGGCAGAATCGGCATTATCCAGGCTGAAGGCCTGAGAATTGGGACCATTGAATTTTTCGGTAGCGGTGATGTTGATATCAGCGGCCCCCGTGGAAATAACGCGGCCCCCAGCTGTCACACGAATGCCATTATTACCATTAGTAGCACCAGAACCTCCTGCTGTCGCAGTCACCGTGATGTCACCGTTCAGTGAGGTAAGCTGACTTCCTGTACCCGTGATTTGCAGCCCGATGTTATCCGTGGTGCCTGCACCAGCGATCGCTGTTAAAGAAATTGGACCGTCCCCAGTGGAGCTAACAGCGCCACCGGCTGAAATGCGAACACCAATCTGAGAGCTGCTGGCGGGCGCATCACCCGCAGTGCCACTGATGATCAACGTTCCATCTTCAACCGTGACTAACGAGTTAGTAGCATTGACAGATACACCACGGTTGTTAGCACCGCTTGTAGCATCTCCACCGGTTCCCGTGACGGTGACATCTGCAGAGCCAATGCCGTTTATCTGTGCTCCATTCTCAACGGAGACGCCCAATAAACTGCCACCTGTGCCGGTCGAGTCAGTGCTGCCAACCACCTCAATGCCACCTGCGTTTGAGATGATCCGGGTGGCGGCCCCAGTGATGAGAACGCCAGCGGCATTATTTGTCGCGCCGCTTGTCGCACCACCTGTGCCGCTGATCTCGATGGTTCCAGCGGTCATGACATCCGTTGAAGTGCTCTCAACAACCGAATTGGACTGCATGTAGAATCCCCGGTTGGATGCCCCATTAGTGCCGTTACCGCCGCGTCCGAGAAGAGTGATGTTTCCACTACCGCTGGAACTAGCTGTGTAACGATTGAAATGGATTCCAGTGAATTCGCCGGAACTAGCGGTCGCCCCTTGGTTGGCCTTCAGGGTAAGATCGCCATCCACGACAGAAACCGTGCGGCCAGGAGTCTGCCCCGTAAGGTAAATGTTAAGAAGCGTCTCCACATTCAAAGATGCATCACCGGTGAACTGACAGTTACCGTCGAGCCTCACTTCTCCGGCCGTGGCTGTGTCGAGAAAGACATTAAAGTCATCGTCAAAAGTCCGGCCAGATGTGACCGATCCACGACCGTTGAAGGTCACCTGCACCGCACCTGATCCCAGGCCCACGACATCACGGATGTTCACCTCGTCCACTTCAGACTTTGTGATGGTCAACACCGCAGTATTGGCGCTGCTGACACCTGTCAATGCAATGGTGCCCCAGGTGCCACTGCTGCGGGTCAGGGTGTAAGTGGTATCATTCGGCACAGCGACCGTGAGAGTGAGCGGATCTGTCCCTGCGGCGTTGTAGATCTGGATATCGACATCGGCCTCGCCAGCCACACCACCGGGCGTCACCACGACATCCGGTGTCACAAACCCCGTTATGCCGAAGGTAAATGGGCTACCCACTGCCTCGTTACTGGTGATAGATACCGTGCCAGTGTGAGTGTTGGCTGTGTCAGAAGTGAGAGTGACCGTGAAAGTGGTCGTCTGATTAGGCTCCAGAGACAGAGGGAGTGCAATGCCTGAAATGGTGTAGGCAGCTGGGGCGGTAACATCGGTAATCTCGACAGGAGATGCGCCCGAGTTTTGGATAGTGAAGACTTTGGATGGATCACCCGAATCTGGAGTCTTCGTCCCGATATCAATCAATGGGGTGTTTTGGCCGTCGGTAATGGTCACAGGGCCCTGAGAAACGGTAATATTGGAAAGACCAAGACCGATGTCATTACCGCTTCCCAAAAGATAACCGATCGCCGAACCACCTCCGAACGATACCACGGTGCCGTTAGGCTTGCCTGCAAAGGTGCCAATGACGGCATCCGCTAAGTCATTCACCAAGAATAAAATCTGGTCCGTTTCGAGCAAGCTGTAACCGCCAGAGAACACTACATTAGCGCCGCCAAGAGAAACGGCACCATTGATGGTGTATTGGTCGTAACCTGTGCCTGGCAAGTTGCCCTCAATCTCAATTTCCAAGGTGTCATCAGAATCGATCGCAAAATCACCGTTGACCACAATGGCACCTGGGCTCGCTCCAATGCTGAAAGTGATGGCCTTACCTGCCCCACTCACTGATCCACCATAAGTGCCATTTGGGATCTTAACAGTGGCCGGAGAGGTCACGGCGTTGATGGCTTGCTGGATGTTGCTGATGGTAGCCGCACCAACCACCGCAATGTCTGCTTTGACCTGTAGATTGGCAGGAACACCTTGGAAACCATAAGTCGCAGGTTCTGCGTCGGTACCTAAAGTAAAAATGGGTGAAAAATCGATGTTGGCAGAACCGGGGCCTGCAAGTTCAGGTTGGCCTCCTGGAGCGGAAGCGGTGCCACCAAACACGACTGGAATAAGCTCGTCGTAGCGAAGCTCTGCACTATTGGCGGTGACGACTGAAGGCGTGGCAGTGCCGAACCAGTTGCCGCTGAAATCCTTCAACTTGTCGGGCGACAACGAGGGATTGGTTTGGCGATCAACTACCTGTCCATACCAGTTGCCACTGATTGCATTGCTGTTGAACTTGCTGTTAGCAGCTTGCTGCGGGGGAGCTCCTCCAGCATCAAGGAAAAGAACCCCAACAGTGCGGTTATTGATGATGTAGTTTTGCTCAACCAATAGATTGTCCGTCTGGTTGCGCAGAATCATCCCAGTGTGGTTATTCTCCAGAACATTGCGGAACACGGAGTGGCCACTGCTATTGTTGATGTCAATCCCTGTGCGCATCCCGGTGATCAAGTTTTCCGTGATACGTGCATTGGTGAATGCCCCCTGAATGGAAATTCCCGCAGAACTCAAGGTGTCATTCCAAGTTGCAACAGTGTTTCCAGAACGAGTGATCGTCAGACCTGAGATCGTTGCATTGGAAGCAGCAATGGTAACAGCGCTAGTCGCTGCACCGGCGGGAGCTTGGACGATCGAGGCACGATTAGGAGCACCGATCAAAGTCACGGCTTTGTTCACGTTTACATATTCAGAGTAAGTGCCAGCCAGAAGATTGATGTTGGCATTGAGTGCAGCCGCCGCAATAGCGGCATTGATGGTGGTGAAGGCGTTGCTTCCGGTAAGAGCAGCGCCTGCAGGCTGGCCATTTTTCACCAGAGTATTCGCTGCAATAAAATCAGCAATCGACGTGACGTTGTTTTCGGTAATGATCAGAGCCGTATTTGGCCCCATGTTGGTGGTGTCAAAAGTATTGCCCGAGATTGTGGCACCCGAACGACGAACACGGAAAGCAGTCCCAAAAGTAATAGTGCTGACAAATTGATTGCCAGTCATCACGAGATTGCTCACGTCAATCGTGGCCGCATTGTTCCCCCAAGCAACGGGAGGCATGACAGCGGTGTCATATCCACCCGTGATAGCCTCAATCCTGTTATTGCTAAAAGTAACACCACTTAGCGAAGAAGCTCCAGCACCACCACCATTACCGATCACGATCAGCTGACGCGCGACATTTGCGGTAGTGAATTGTTGGGATGAGGGAGCAAAGGCGGGATTGGCACCAACAAAAGTTTTACCTGAAAACAGGTTGTCATTGATGAGAACACCCGAACCCGCCGTTCCAAATTCAATGGTTAACGCAGAATCACCGTTGGCGCGAATGTCATTGCCTTCGATTTTAAGGGTCGTCTGCGAACCTTTCACATACAGCGCTGCTGCTTCTAGCCCTGGAGTTCCATCATAACCAATGAGCGTGAATCCAGCACTAGATTCACCGATAGTCACACCAGTGAGTGTTCCCTGCACTTCAATTGCCCCCAGAGCACTGCCCGCCACCGCGCTCGCATCAATGGTAGTGACTCCACGACCACCCGTTGAAATCAGGCGCACCGCTTTGCTAATGACCACTCGCTCGTTGTAGATACCAGGCGTCACACTGATGGTAGCGCCAGGAATGGCGGCATTCACAGCAGCCTGAATCGTTGTGTAAGCCTCAGTTCCAGTAATGGCGGAACCTGCTGCAGATGAGCTGCTATTGGTGACCGTGTTTGCTGCGATCAATGAACTCAGCGGCGTCGTGTTGTTTTGAACGTCGAGCAAAGAACCGACATTGGTGGTATTGAACGTGTTACCAGTAAGAACGAGATCTGGACGCCGAGCCCGAAACGCGGCCCTGCTAGGAGTGACGCCAGCAAAGGTATTTCCAGTAACTGTCACGCCATCCACATCAATTGTCGCCAGCAGATTACCCCTTGTTTCCCCTGCTTGCGTGGCACCTGAAATCGCAGTGATCTGGTTATTGGTGAATTGCAGATTAAAAAGGGTCACAGGATTCGATGGACCATTTCCAATAACAATGACCTGCCGAGCCACATTGGGTACCGTGAACTGATTTCCTGTTGCTGGAAAGGCACCAACGAAGGTTTTGCCGGAGAAAATATTGTCGTTAATGAGAACATTTGTTCCCGTCACAGCATTGAACTGGAACGTTAAGGCTGAATCTCCATTTGCCACAATATCATTGCCTTCGATTTTCAGGTTGTTGTGCGTTCCCTGCACATACAAGGCCCCCACCTCGCTGCCGGGAACATTATCGAAGCCCACAAGAGTGAATCCGTGACCCGTTTCACCGATGACAGTTCCGTCCGTGTTTCCGATCAATTCAATCGCACCCTGAGCACCAGAAGCTACAGCAGAACCGTCAATGATCGTCGTCCCACGACCATTTAAAGAAATCAGCTTAATCGCTTTGTTGATCACGACACGTTCGTTGTAGGTGCCAGGACCAACAACAATCTCATCCCCAGCTGTCGCGCTATTGACAGCGGTTTGAATGATGTCCCCGGCCGTTACATTGATGGTGGCTGCGGATAAAGAACCGGACAGTATCGAAAAGGCCGCAGCGGCCAAGAGTCGTAATTTGGAGGGGGAGGGTCGTTTCATGGAATCGGGAGGTGGCAATGCGTCTATGCGGGGTGTCTTTGAGCGAAATTTTTGTTTAAGATAAAGTATTGTAATTATCTTAATTTTTGAGCTTTCGTATTTATACTTAATCCTTAAAGCCGAAATAAAATGATTAATTTACCTTAATATTGTCTGACATTTTTTATTTTCCTTACTTTTTCGTCTGTCAGGCAATGTCCCATAGTACTTCACACTAGGCTCTACAGGATCGATGGGTTTGCGTTACAAAAAAAATCTCTTCGGATGGATTTTTGCAGAGGAATTTTCTCTTAAATGTTCAAATCACCACGATTCGACTCTCAGATTTGTCGAATGCCGCTGTCCTGGAACTTAAAAAGCTGGGAATTTGCGCAGCATCACTGCCTACAAAAGGCGAGTTGGATATTTTGCTTGTTCTGGAGCGACTTGTAGGTCTTTAAAAAGAGATATGAGATCCGCTTTCGTGCCCATTTTAGCCCTTTTGGTCCTGACTTTTTTTGTGTCTGTGGCAGCGCCCTCGACGAAGCTAAAGATTCTAATCATTGATGGTCAGAACAATCATAAATGGGAGATCACGACCCCCGTTTTAAAAGACGCCCTGGAAAGCAGTGGGGCGTTTGATGTTACGATTTCAACCTCCCCACCCAAGGGAGCAACGAATGAGGCATGGACTTCATGGAAGCCTGATTTTACCGGCTATGCGGCAGTGGTGAGCAATTACAATGGTGAGCCCTGGCCTGAAACAGTCCGGATCGCGTTCGATGACTACATGAAAAAAGGTGGCGGATTTATCTCCGTTCATGCAGCGAATAACTCCTTCCCCGAATGGAAGGAATACAACCAGATGATTGGTGTTGGTGGTTGGGGGGGCAGAAATGAAAGCTCTGGTCCCTGGCTTTATGTAAAGGATGGCAAGCTTTTCCGAGATCCCGTGAAAGGGCCTGGTGGTGCGCACGGCCCACAACACGAATTTAGGGTGGAAATTCAAGACACAGACCACCCCATCACCCGTGGTTTACCACAGCGCTGGCTTCATGCTCAAGATGAACTTTACAGTCGCCTTCGCGGACCTGCCGAGAACATTCAGATTTTGGCATCGGCTAAATCAGATCTTACCGCAGAGCAGGAGCCGAACTTGATGGTTTTGAGCTATGGCAAAGGCCGCGTTTTTCACACAACATTAGGCCATGCGGATTACTCCATGCTTTGCCGGGGGTTTTATGAAACACTCCAACGCGGGACAGAATGGGCCGCGACGGGTCAAGTCAGCCTAACAGCAGATGTGCCAAAAGATTTCCCAACGGATGGGAAGTTGAGCGTCATCCAATTGGAGGGCCATCCGAAACAGTCACGCCCGGCGCCCAAAAAAGCGCCCTGAGAAGGGGCAACCTCGATTCAAGAGCGAAGCATCGATGCACGCCCTGATTACACAGACCATCCTAACCCGTTTCCGTTCTCACCGAGGCAATAGGGATAGAATGAAGCTGCAAAAGCCTTCTTGAAAAGAAGTCGTCAAGGATCCCGCAACCACTGAAAAAACGTTTTTCTTCGAGGTTGTATGGACGGTAAATCTGAAGGTTCAATTGGCGGCAAAATGAGGGGAAAATGCATGGATGGGGTGTGAATCCCTGCTTTAGGATGCACTGAGGTCATCGGAGAGGACACCATCGGTGGGATGATCAGAGGAGACTGGACTCCCGCCAATAAATCTGGCGGGGGGTCAGGGGTGGTGGGGATAGCGATGTTATCCGGTAAGGTGTCTTGATTAGCGGTGCTCGGCAGAATGTCTTCTGGCACCTCAATGAATACCGGTGCCGCCTGCAGGAGAGGTGAATTTACAAGAGGGCCAGTAGGCGTCTTAGCGGGCGGGGTGGGAGCAGGCGTGAAAAGCGAGGCCGGAGGTTGCAATGTGCTGCGCAAGTCGTCCAAACTCGGTTTTTTTCTTCCGATAATAACGCATCAACCGGGCTTTCTAAAAAGGGATCCGATGGCGCACAAAGATCTTCCAAAGAGGTCGTGACGACAACTGCTGCGGGTGCTGAGGAGGCTTCTTTTCGGCGAGAGGCCATCCAAACGAGCCCGCCCAGAACTAAGGCACCACTGAATCTAGAACGAGTGCTGAGGAGGGCACCCGCAGCGGCAGCAACGAAGGCCATCTTGGGCAGGCGGGAGGGACTGCCAGAGAGGGCTGCATCAGGGGGGGATGACTGGCTAGACATGGCTGGCATAGGCTACTCGCAGTGCCGCTGTGAGCAACCCTACACTTTGCGATCAGCCCAGGCTCGTGGCGGCAAGTGGCACCCGTATGCGAAAAGTGGTCTCTACTCCAGGAGTGCTTGTCAGATCTATCGTGCCTCCATGGGCCTCGACGGTACGTCGGACGATGCTCAAACCCAAGCCTGTTCCTTTAATTTCAGGCGAGTGATGTTTGTGCCCCCTGAAAAAGCGTTTGAAAACAAAGGGTAGATCGTGAGCTGCTATGCCGATGCCGTTATCTGCCACGGTGAGTAAGCAATGATCCGCAAACCATTGACCTGTAACTTTAAGGATAAGCCCTGGATTGGGGTTTTCCTTGATGGCGTTTTCAAGCAGGTTGGTAAACAACTGGTCCCAATAGAAACGATCCCCGACCATTTGGCCCCCATCAGGCGGGAAATCGAGCTGAATCCGGGTGTCCCGTCCCTCCAGCATTGGAGAAAGGTGATCAAGGGCATCCTGCACACAGGAACGTGCGGTGAAAGGCTCCAGGTTCAGAGCCGAACTACCATTTTCCAAGCGGGAAATGGTAAGCATGTCTTCAATGATACGAATGATGCGCTTGCCATGTTTTTCCATGACATCCAGGCAACGGCGCATGGCTGTTTCATCTTTGATAAGACCGCTTTGCAGGGTTTCGATGTAGCCATTGATCAGTGTGAGTGGCGTGCGGAGTTCATGCGAAGCATTGGCTACAAAGTCTTTGCGTACTTGCTCGGCCAGAGTCTGCTCAGTGATGTCATAGACCATGAGCCAAGCGCCGGCTTCTGCCTTTGCCGGGAGAGGAGCCGCCTCAATGAGATAATGGCGAGTGCTGATGGCACCGGACCCTAAGGTCGTATGGACATCGATTTCCTTCACCGTGCGGCGTTGATTTTGGATGGCCAATTGTACCGTATCGCTAACCTGATGATCGGAGAATTCTTCCAGCAGCGTGCGGCCGCGGTGAATGGACGGCCGGTGGAAAAGATGCCCCATCGTACGATTGCAGAATTTGATGCGTTGGTGATCATCTACAATGACCACGCCCTGACGAATCTCATTCAGAAGGGATTCAAAAAGGCGGCGCAAATACTCCTCTTTGTTGAGGGAGTTCTGAGCCTCGGCTAGCCCCTGAAAACGAGCGCTGAGTTTATCTGCCTCAAAGATGCTGAGCCCTGCGGCTTTGGTCACTTGCTGGACGCTACGGCGCCAGTGCTTCTCACGCTGCCAGGCCCAGGCTGCGAGGAGCAAGAGGGCGAGGCTAAGCAAAAGGATGGTCATGAAAGGAAAACGGAGAGAAGCTGAAGAAAGGCGATGCGAATATGGTTAGGCCAGGAACTAAGGGATCAAGGAAAAGGTCAGTCGCTAAACGCGTACCGGATCGTCTGAACCCTTCAAGAAAGTTAGCCAGGGGAGTCTGCCATTACGATGAAGCCAGACTTTCCGCGACAATGGCGACAGGATCTGGGATGAATTGATAGCCCGTGCCACGAACCGTGATGATGTGACGCCCGGCCTCACCCAGCTTTTCACGCAGGCGTTTGATGTGAGTATCCAAGGTGCGGGTGGCTACATCGTCCGAATAACCCCAGACTTCGCGGAGAAGTTCAGCACGAGTGTGAACCGCAGTGACATTTTCCAAAAGTACAGCCAGCAACTTAAATTCCGTCGTGGTTAGGTCAATTGGCTGACCGTTGTGAAAGAACTTCATGTTCTTGCGATCCAGAAGAAAGGCCCCGGTTTTGACCTCCGAAACATGCGTTACTTTTTTGGTGCGGCGCAGGATGGCGGAAATACGAAGAGACAGCTCACGGGGAGAAAATGGCTTGGTGAGGTAGTCATCCGCTCCCAGTTCCAGGCCATTGATTTTATCAGTCACTTGAGCTCGAGCGGTGAGCATGATGACAGGGACCGAGCGGGTGCGGCTATCGGCCCGAAGGCGTTTGAAAATGGTCACTCCATCCTGTCCAGGGAGCATGAGGTCGAGCACGACAAGGTCGGGCTCGTTTTCAATCACTGCATTCATGACCTGGAGACCATTGGTGATGCAAATGCATTCATGGCCTTCGCGCATGAGATGCAAGGTGATCAGCTCTGAAATATCCGGTTCATCATCAACTACCAAGATTTTACTCATATCGGCTAGCCATTTACATAAGTAGAGGGTCTGTCACCAAACTGTTCTTGGTGACATCTATGTCACAAAATGAAAATCTTGCTTCACATTATTTCAACAATACGGGTGACGCATTCGTCACAATGGATCACTTTGTTACGAGGATAATCTGCTCTCTATGAAGCTGAATCACAGCATGTGACATGAGGTTTTTACTCATCACCGACACCTTCCCCCCTGACATCAATGGGGTGGCGAGAACTCTGGCAACCTTAGCTGCTGGATTGAAACAACGCGGCCACGAAGTGGAAGTGGTGACTACCCTAGAGGCTGGTCCTGATGAGGCTGAAGATGCCATCAAGCGGCATACCGTGATGGCCATGCCGCTGCCTGGATACCCAGGATTGCGTATGGGATTTACTACCACGTGGCAGATGCAGTCTCTCTATGAATCTTTTCGCCCTGACGCTCTCTACGTGGCTACCGAGACGCCATTAGGAATCGCCAGCATCCGTGCCGGTAATAAAATGGGCATTCCTATGGTGTCGGGATTTCATACGAATTTCCAAACTTATCTGGAGGACTACTCGTTGCCCGGTTTGGAGGGCGTAGCTCAAGGCCTGCTCCGCAGTATTCATAACCAAACAGCCCGCACTTTGACGCCGAGCGCAGATACGGCAGCCATGCTGGAACGCTGGGGCATCCATAATGTGGGGGTGCTGGGGCGTGGTGTGGACACAGCTTTGTTTGATCCCGCCCGGCGTAGTATGGCATTGCGGGAAACCTGGGGCGCTAGGGATGACACACCGGTGGCCCTGTATGTAGGACGGGTGGCCGCAGAAAAAAATCTTGAGTTGCTGACGTGCAGTTTCGCCAAATTCCGCGAAGCGAACCCCTCGGCGGTGTGCGTGGTGGTGGGGGATGGGCCTAAATTGAAAAGCCTGCAATCCGAGCATCCTGAATTCCACTACGCCGGTAGTCGCACAGGGGAAGACCTAGCCACCCATTACGCTAGTGCGGATGTGTTTATTTTCCCTAGCATCACAGAAACTTTCGGGAATGTGGTGCTCGAGGCCATGTCAAGCGGGCTAATGACGGTGGCCTATGATTATGCGGCCCCACGCTTGCTGATCCACACGGGTCAAAATGGCTTACTGGCCGCGTTTGATGATGAGACCGCCTTTCTAACGCAATGTGAAAAGGCAGCGAACTGCTGGGAAGATGCCACTCAACGTCAGGCCGCACGTGAGGCTGCCCGCCACCTAGGATGGCAACGAGTGATTGAGCAATTTGAAACCGAATTGAAATCGGTCATCCCTCCCATTCTGGCCAAAGACCCGGCTTGACCCACACCCCATTCTCCGCGTTCACTCCACCCCATGCCTGAAGATCTTGAAGACCAGCCTGACACGCCGACAAATCCTGAGCGGACGAAGACCAAGCTGCGCGCCCGCACGGTCTTCATTTCAGACGTGCATCTGGGCATGCCCGATTGTAAAGCAGCCCAAGCTTCCCATTTCATCCGCAATACCTTGTGTGACAAATTGGTACTGAATGGCGATATCATTGACGCTTGGCACCTGAAGCGTCTTGGCGGCTGGAATAAGGCGCACACTCACTTCATCCGTACCGTTTTGAAGAAAATGGAAAAGGAAAACACCCAGATCATTTATCTGCGTGGTAACCATGACGACATTCTTGATCGCTTCATCCCGATCCGGCTGGATAACTTTCTGATCACGGATGAGCACATTCACCATACCCGTGCAGGTGACTATTTGGTGGTCCATGGCGATGGTTTTGACCATGTTACGACCAACCACCCTTGGATAGCCAAGCTCGGAGGCATCGGCTACAACCTCCTCTTGAGGGTGAACCGCGCCTACAACTGGTATCGCCGGGTTCGTGGTAAGGAAAGCTTTTCCCTCAGTCGCTGGGTGAAGTTGAAAGTGAAATCCGCTGTTAGCTTCGTGGGTAAATATGAGGAACAATTGCAAGAACTGGCGAAGGCCAAAGGCTGCAAAGGTATCATCTGCGGTCACATCCACAGCCCTGCCAATAAAGTGGTGGGTAATACCCACTACCTAAATTCTGGAGATTGGGTGGAGTCCCTAACAGCCATTCTAGAACACGACAATGGTGAATTCGAAGTCATCACTTACGATCAATTTTGCGAACGTACCAACCGCGAACCGAAAGGTGATGCCGTGGTCGCTGAAGTTGATAACGAGAGTAAAATAGGTGTCGAAAACGTCACATTACCCATGTAGCCTCAGACTTAGCCCACGCCACTGATGCACGAGCATATTTTGTCAACTTTCGATCAAGCCCTCGACCGCCTGCGTGAGCAGGTCCTCACCATGGCCAGTATTGCCCGGCGCAATCTGGGCAGCGCCATGCGTGGCCTGTTGGAGCGCAATACAGACCTCTGCAATGCCGCCATCGCTGCTGACCAGGATGTAAACGAGTTGGAGAAAAGCATCGATCAATTAGGCATGCAAATCCTGCTCAAGTTCCAGCCAACGGCTCATGATCTGCGCCAAGTCATGGGCACCATTCGCGTGGCCAATAATTTAGAGCGTATTTCGGACCAGGCTTGCAGCATTGCCAAACGTGCACGGGCGATCAATCTGCTGCCAGAGATCCCAGAACTAACGTTGATCCAGCCAGTTTACCACCTGTGCGCGCGCAACCTGGAAGCCAGCATCCAGGCTTTTACGAATGCTGATCCCGATGCAGCAGCCTCAAGCCGATTGCTGGATAAAGAACTAGACGCAGCCGAAAAGTCTGTGGATCAGGCCCTGTTGCGTGTGATGGAAGCCCGCCAAGCTCCCTTGGAAGGCTATCTACACTTGATTTTCGTAGCTCGTTTTCTGGAGCGTGTGGGTGACCATGCCAAGAACATTTGCGAAGATACCATCTTCATTGAGCGCGCTGAGGACATTCGTTTTGACAAGAATAAGCGTTTAGAGACGCAGGGCTGAGCGATGGCTTTGCGGTCGTGCTGAAAACACTCATCCAGGAGAAGTTTCACTCCAGGGTTGTCAAACAAGGTGGCTACCGCTTCATTCGCGAGCGTTGCTTTCGTTATGGCTGTCCCTCTTCTTGCTGACACTCTCCAACCCGTAGAACTTGCCGATGGTGTAGAGATTCACTTACGAGTCGCTGGGCCTGCAGTACGAAGCTTGGCCTGGCTGGTGGACATGCTCATCTTTGTGGCCATCCTCGTGGCACTTTTTTTGGGTTTGATGGCATTGGGCCCCAGTTTGGGAGATAAGACTGTTCAGGGCATTTTGATGCTCTGCATGTTTGTATTGTCCTGGTTTTACAACGTCTTTTTTGAAATGACTGGTATGGCGGCGACTCCGGGGCAGCGGATGATGAAACTGAAAGTCTCCAGTGTTTCTGGAGCCCCCGTGAGATTGCCACAATCCATCATTCGCAATCTGTTGCGTGTGATCGACTTCATGCCTGGATGTTACCTTTTTGGCCTAATATGCTGCCTTTTCACCCAGCGTTTTCAGCGACTTGGGGACCTTGTAGCAGACACGGTGGTGGTGTATGCCGAACCAGAAGTTTCGAAAGCGGCCGTGGTACGAGTCAATGTAGAACCAGAGGCCCCCACCATAACGCTGTCCCGTGCAGAGCAGGCTGCCCTGATGCAGTTTTTAGAAAGGGCGCCTCAGTGGTCTGATGCACGCAAGACAGAACTGTCAGATTTACTCGAGCCTTTGACTGGGATGACGGGTCTAGCAGGGCTCACACGCACCTGCGCTATGGGTGTATGGTTACAAAAAGGAGGGCAAGGCTAACTATCTTTCCAACCATGACGCCATCCCAGTTTGAAAAAGAAAATGAGCCGCGGTGGCAGCGGTTACAACAATTGTTGAGGGAGGTAGAATCCAACCCAAAGACCGCAGGCGTGGAGGAAATACCTCAGCTTTTTCGCCAAGCTTGCCATGACCTCAGTGTGGCACAACATCGCATGTATGGTCCGCGTTTGGTCGGCCGACTGAATGCCTTAGCGATCACCGGCTATCGCACTCTAGAAAGACGCATCAGCGGCGGGTGGGAGCGACTCGCACAAATGATCTTCAAAGAGTTCCCCCAAGCTGTGCGTGGGGAGCGTGGGCTTTTTTGGTTTTGTATGGTTATGTTCTGGGGTCCCTTTCTTTTTTTGGCCGCATGGACGCCCTTTGATCCAGAATGGGCCATGTCCATCCTGGGGCCTGACGGCATGATCCAAATGGAAATGATGTATGGCAAAGGCACCTCTCCCCATGATTACATGAGGGAGGAGTTCGGCTCCAACTTTGGCATGTTCGCCTTCTACATCTGGAACAATGTAGGCATTGATCTGCGTACTTTTGCGGGAGGTCTTTTGGGCGGAGTCGGGTCCATTATCATCATGCTCTTTAACGGCGCTCATCTGGGAGCTGCCGTGGGTTACGTGCACCATGCGTGCAATCCTGAGACTTTTTATGCGTTTGTAGCAGGGCACTCGGCCCCAGAACTCATGGGGGTGGTGATTTCAGGCATGGCGGGTATGCGACTGGGCTTATCTTTGGTCAAACCTGGCCCCTATGACCGAAAAACGGCTTTAGTTTTAGGCGGGCGGCGGGCGCTGATCCTCATCGCCGGCGCTGCACTCATGACGGCTTTTGCGGCGGTGATTGAGGGATTTTGGTCAGCCAACCCCTTCCCTCCTTTTGTGCGTTATGCGGTGGGTATGCTCCTGTGGGTAGTGACACTGGGGTACCTCTTTTTGAGTGGGAGGGAGCGTCCTCATGCGCCTTGAAGATCTAACGATTGCTCTTCGGCCCCGGCAACCTTGGGAGGCTGCTGACTTGGGCTGTGCCTTGGTAAGACGGGATTACGGGCAGGTACTCCTTCTCTGGCTGATTTCCGCAGTGCCGTTGTGGATCCTCTTGGCCCTACTGCTGCGAGACCATCCACATGTCTTTGCGTTGACCGCATGGTGGCTCAAACCTTTATATGATCGCCTGCCTCTGTATTATCTTAGCCGGGCTGCATTTGGGTCGAAGCCCAGTTTCAAAGAGACTCTGCGTGAGTGGCCGCGTTTATGGTCACGCTTTTTGTTATCTGCTCTTTTAATTCGGAGGCTGTCATCTATCCGCAGCTTTGCCCTGCCCATCTGGATGCTAGAAGGGCAGAGAGGAAAGGCAGTGAAGCGACGTCTCCGTGCTTTAGCGGTAGATGGCGGCAGCAGTGGCACCTCAGTCACATGGGTATTTGTAAAGTTGGAATTAGCCGTTTGGTTGGGCATCATGGCACTGGTGAGTTCGTTAGGCCCTGCTTCAGGCCTGCCGGACTGGAGCGAGTTGTTTTTAGATTCGGAGAGTTACCTGGACATGCCTAATGCTGAGCTATGGTCCAGTTACGTCCTCTATCTTTGTGCTATGACGGTGGTGGAGCCGTTTTACGTCGGAGCTGGATTTGGCCTCTACCTGAACTCACGCACGAAGATTGAGGGATGGGACATTGAACTGGTTTTCCGTAGGATGGCGGCAAGATTGCGCCCGATAGCCATGGCAGCACTAGCGTTTTTTTTCATTTTGCCAGGCGCACTCACGGCTCAAGAATCACCTTCTAAACCGCAAACAAGACAGGCGGTGACAGATGCCCTGAAAGAGATTTTGGCGAAACCTGAATTCAAAGAACATAGCCGCACGCAGAGGGTATGGATACCTGATCAAACTGAAGAAGTAAAAAACAGTCAGGCTACAATGTCGAACGGCCCTGTTTTAGGACGAGTTTTTTACGGCCTAGCCATTGCTGTCGTGGCGGTTTTACTCATCCTGGCAGCGCGATGGTTGATACTCAACAAGCATCTTTTTCTAAGCGGTCGTTTCAAATCAAAACACCGTCCTGAAGCTGGTCCGAAGGTGATCATGGGATTGGATATTACCAGGGAGAGCCTGCCGACAGACATTGTCAAAGCGGCACGGGCAGCCTGGGTCGAGGAGCAGCCCAAGGAGGCTTTAAGCCTGCTTTACCGTGGCATGCTATCGCGACTGGTAGAGCTACGTCGCCTGCCCATTCGTGATAGTGATACGGAGGATGATTGCCTGCTCAAGGTGGCTCAAATGGGCGATACCGCTGTGACTGAATTCTTTCGTCACCTCACTCTGGCATGGGTGCGAATGGCCTATGCAGGAGTGACTCCTGGGACAATGGAGTTTGAAGACTTGTGTCGCACATGGCCGTTCCTCCCCTCCGCTACGGCTGTGAGGCAGCATGTGATAAAAAAGGCAGCGCTCGTGTTGTTATTGCTGCCACATCTTATCGGCTGTGAAGGTCACTGGGAGGAGATTAACCTACCCCAGGGGTACGAAGGAAAAGCACGGACCAACCCTTTTTTAGCCGCGCAGCAACTGCTGGAGATTTATGGCCACCAAGTGGAACGGCTGCCAACGCTGAATGAACTTCCAGAGCCGGAGCACGGAGTTATCATCGTGTCTGGAGAATCCGGAATGCCGGAAGCAAGAGCGAGACAGTTGCTAGCCTGGGCGAATGAGGGCGGTCATCTGATCTATGCGGTAGCGGGCTGCGCACCCTACAATGACTGGGGTATGTTTAGCGGCCTTTCCTCTTATGTTTATACTGGCAATGAAGAGCGAGCAGACCCGATTTTGGAGACCTTGGGAGTTCAGTTGGAAAGCGCGGGGAATCTCAAGGCGCTGATCGAGACATTTCAGAAAATGTCCAATTTAGAAGATCCTTCGCCCCCAGACTCACAAACATCCAAAGACCTCCCACCTTCCGACAAGGCCGATGAAATAGCCCCCCGTTTGAAAATCCCGAATCCGGAACCACCCGATGTACCCACGCTGCGTAGCAGCATGAAAGTGGGCAAAGATACTTTTGAAGTGGACTTTGTGGATGTTTTAAAGCTCTCGCTTAACCGACCGCTGGCTAACCAAGAGCAAGTATCTGGGCGTGTGGATCAAGCGCCTGCACTCAGCCTCGTTCACGGTTTGGGAAGGGTGACAATCCTTAACCACGCCCGACCTTTGAGGAATCGGTTTTTGGATGAAAACGATCATGCCCGCTGGCTCCTGGCTTTGGTGGGTGAAGAGTCATGCGTGGTAAAGTTCATCGTCACTTTGCAGAGCAGCTTCTGGGCCTTGTTATGGGATCGTGCCTGGATGCCTTTGGTTGGGCTCGCCCTACTGACAATGACGTGGCTATGGCTGCACATGCCACGTTTTGGTCCGCTCCGTCAGGTGGCCCTGCATGATACCAAACACTTTGCCGAACATATCAGTGCACTGGGGCAGTTTTTTTATCGTTTGAAGCGTCCAGACGTGCTTTTCAAAGCGGCAGCGGATGCTGTGCGAGTTCGTGCTCTTCGCCGCTACCCCCATTTGGTGAATCTGGATGATGAGGCATTGATACAACTCTTGTCTGAAACCTCCACCTTACCGAAAGACCGCATCCGAGAAGCCTTTAAAAATACCGAAAAAGTGGCAGGACATGAGGTGGTGCGGCGACTGCAAGACCTTCAAACGCTGAAGTCCGCCTTGAGTTAAACAGGGAATCCTCCCTTAAATTGACCGTGCAACGTCAGTTGACGCCTCGCGTGGCCTGCCCATGAGTGGAGGCCCTCTGATTTTCATCCCTTCATGAAACCCACTCTCCTCATCCTCGCTGCCGGAATGGGCAGCCGTTACGGCGGTCTCAAACAGCTCGATGCCATGGGCCCTTCTGGTGAAGTGGTGTTGGATTATTCGGTGTTCGACGCCATCCGTGCCGGATTTGGCAAGGTGGTCTTCGTGATCCGACGCGACTTCGAAGAACAGTTCCGCACGCAGATCGGCAGCAAATTTGGCGACCGCATCGCGGTGGATTATGCGTTCCAAGACATCAACGATCTACCAGCAGGATTCAGCGTGCCAGAAGGTCGTACCAAGCCCTGGGGCACCGCGCACGCCGTTCTAGCGGCTGAAGGTGTGGTAAACGAGCCTTTCTTGATGATCAATGCCGATGACTTTTATGGTCGTGATGCCTTTGCCAAGATAGGAAGTTATCTAGCTACGGAACGCCCAGCAGACGGTAAGAGCCACTACTCCATGGTAGGCTTCTACCTGAAAAACACCCTTTCTGACCACGGCAGCGTGGCGCGTGGCGTTTGCACTCGCGGAGCGGACGGCATGCTGAGCTCTGTCACTGAAATGACCAAGATCTTCCGCACTCCCACCGGGGCTGAAAACCGCGAAACAGAGCCTGCCATCCCGCTGACGGGTGAAGAAGTGGTGTCCATGAACTTTTTCGGCTTCACCCCTGATATCTTTGGCCACCTGCGCGCGGCTTTCACTCAATTCTTGGAAACCAGCGGCACAGATCTCAAGTCTGAGTGCTATGTACCCAAGGAAGTGGATGTGCTTATCCGCGATGGCAAAGCCGATGTCACCGTGCTGGAATCAAACGACTCCTGGTTCGGGGTGACCTACCCTGAAGACAAGGCAGACGTTGTTGCCAGCATCCGCTCCCTCGTGGCGGCCGGGGCTTATCCCGAGAATCTTTGGGCCTGATTTCCATTTATTCTTGTGCAGAGAGGGAAACTTTCCTCTCTGGACAAGGCTGGACGACTGTGAAAACATCGGCGTGAAATCCGTATCGCGCTGATCCGGATGAAATGACCCATCTCCACCGTGCCTGCTACCTCGACGCTCCCAAGCCCTGATGTTGCCGCTCAAGCGGACCTGCGTGATGACTTTCTGAAGACTTTGCGCTGTATGATCCTCTCTAGAATCCTAGAGGAAAAACTCGGCAGTCTCTATCGAGCTGGCGGGCGCATTGTCGGCGGGGTCTATCTTGGCCGCGGCCAGGAAGCCTTCAGTGCTGCAGCGGGAAATAACCTCCGTTACGGCAAGGATGTCTATGGCCCTCTCATCCGTGACCAAGCTGGCCGCATCGCCTACGGCGAGCCTCTACTAGATACACTGCGCACTTACCTCGGGGTGGTTACCGGGCCCATGCGTGGGCGCGATGGCAACATTCACCGCGGCCGTCCCAAAGATGGTTACATGGCGATGATTTCACACTTGGGCAGCCTTCTTTCGGTGGTGGCAGGGGCATTATTCGCACGACGGTTACGGGGCACCCTTGAAGATAGCGTAGGCGCGACCAGTATCGGAGATGGCGGCACCTCGACAGGGGCCTTCCACGAAGGTCTCAATATGGCTGCTGTGGAGAAACTGCCGCTCGTAGTCAGCATCGCCAACAACCAGTTTGCCTATTCCACACCGACCACACGGCAGTATGCTTGCGAAGACTTAGTGGATCGCGCGATCGGTTACGGAGTCGAAGGTTACAGCGTGGACGGGACGGATTTGCTGGCCTGTGTTGCGACCTTTCGCACCGCCTTTGCCCGTGCCCGCGCAGGTCATGGCCCCCAACTTGTGGTGGGCAGACTCCTGCGACTGGGTGGCCATGGCGAGCATGACGATGCCTCTTACATTCCGGATTCAGCTAAGCACAAGCATGAAGCCCGCGACTGCATCGAGGTGGCTAAAAAACAGGCCCTTGAATTCAATTGGGCCACAGAGGCAGACTTCCGCACCTGGGAAGAAGAAGCCCGCCGCGATGTGGATGCGGCTCAGGCCATTGCCAGCAAAGAACCCACCCCCGATCCCTACCGGGAAACCTGGCACGCACTGTCCACCAGTGAGCTTGTAGAGGGACAGCACGGATGAGTATCACCTATCTCGAAGCGATCCGCGAAGCGCAGTACGAAGCCCTTCGCACCGACCCCAACGTCTTCCTTTACGGGCAGGACATCAGTACTTTCGGCGGTGCCTTCAAAGCCACGAAGAATCTGAGCCGGGAGTTTCCTGGGCGGGTGTTTGACTCCCCGATCAGCGAAGATGCCATGATCGGTATGGCAGTGGGCGCTGCGGTAGAGGGCGCGCGGCCCATCATCGAGATGCAGTTCGCAGACTTCTCCTCGGTAGGTTTTAACCAAATCGTTAATCAGGCCGCTACGCTCTACTGGCGAACGAGCACCCCCTGCCCCATCACCATTCGTATGCCTTCTGGGGGCACGCCCGGCAGCGGCCCATTTCACAGCCAGAGCATGGAGAGCATCTATGCCCATTACCCCGGGATCGTTATCCTTACACCCGCGACGGTCGAGGATGCTTACTGGATGCTTTTGGAGAGTGTGAAGCTGAATGACCCTGTCATTTTCTGCGAGCACAAGTTTCTCTATTACCACCTGAAGTCCGAAGGCTTCGGTGAATCTTTGCCCATTGGTAAAGCCCGTATCGCCAGACCAGGCCGGGATGCCACAGTGGTGACTTACAGCGCCATGCTGCATGAAGCTCTCAAGTCTGCGGAAGAATTGCAGATGGATGGCTATCAAGTCGAAGTGGTGGACTTGCGCAGTGTGAAGCCCATGGATACGGATACTATTCTCGCCTCCGTTTCCCGCACAGGCCGCCTTCTGGCCGTAGGAGAGGCCTTCCCTTGGGGAGGCGTGACGTCCGAAATCATCGCGCGCGTCAGCAGCGAAGCCTTCCACATGCTGGATGCACCGCCGATGCGCCTGAACAGTAAGGACACACCGATCCCCTATCACCCGAATCTTTGGAAGAGCCACCGCCCGACCACCTCCAGCATCACCGCTGCCCTGCGGGATCTACTGCGGTATTGAGTTCTCATGCTGGCAGTTGACAAAAGACCTAATACTGAGAGGTTCCACCCCTTATAGGATGCGTTTCATGTCCCAGCTTTCCATGCCGATCATGATGATCATTATTGGAGCCCACTCAGGGCAGGGATAAACATGCGCCATTTTCAAACCGACAACGCATTTAATCCACCGCCCTGAGTTTCACGACTCGGGGCTTTTTTTTGGTTCCCGCCCTCTATGAAAGCCCCCCATGATTGCACTGTCTCGCTGTCTGAAATCGTAGCCGCTCGCTTGCGGCTCAACGGAGCCATCACACGCACTCCCTGTGTGGAATCTGCCGCACTCAGTGAGCTCACCGGGGCACGCATCTTCTGCAAACAAGAATACCTGCAACGAACGGGTAGCTTCAAAGAGCGTGGGGCGCGCAACGCGCTTGCCCTACTGACACCCGAACAAGCGGCACATGGCGTCATCGCAGCTTCCGCAGGCAACCACGCCCTCGGTCTTTCCTGGCATGGGCGCGCTCTAGGGATTCCTGTCACCGTGGTGATGCCACGATTTGCCCCGTTGGTGAAGTTGGCCCGTTGCCGCCAGTTCGGTGCCACCGTTGTGCTGCATGGAGATACCTTTGATGAGGCCCGCAGTGAGGCCACTCGACTCGCCGAAGAAAAGAAACTGACCTACGTGCATCCCTTTGATGATCCGCGAGTCATCGCAGGCCAAGGCACCCTCGCTTTTGAAATCTTGGAACAGGTGCCAGATGCGGAAGCCATCATCGTCCCAGTCGGCGGTGGTGGCCTCCTGGCAGGCGTCGCGACCGTGCTTCAAGCCTTGAAACCAGACCTGCAAATCATCGGAGTAGAACCCGCAAATGCAGCCTGCTTTGCGGCCGGAATGGCCAAAGGTGAGCCAACACGGATTTCCACCAAATACACTTTGGCCGACGGTCTAGCCGTGGCTGAAGTGGGCAAAAACACTTTGGCCATTGCCAGTCCTCTCGTTCACCGAATGGTGATGGTGGGAGAAGAAGAGCTAGCCCTTGCTATGCTCCGACTGGCAGAGATGGACAAATGCGTCATTGAAGGGGCGGGTGCGGCAGGGCTCGCGGCATTCCTCGGGGGGCATCTTCCAGATCTTGTAGGCCGCCGTGTGGTGGTGCTGCTCACTGGCGGTAATATTGATCCCCTGGCCCACAGCCGAGTGATTGAGCGCGGACTGGCGGCAGATGGGCGCATCTACCGATTCGATGTTCTGCTGAGCGACCGTCCAGGCGGGCTAGCTCATCTTTCCGCTCTGCTGGCTACCGCCGGAGCCAATGTGACCGAAATCGTTCACAACCGCACCTTCTCCGGTCCAGACCTTTCGCGGGTACATGTGCTGTGCACTATCGAGACGCGTGATCGCGAACACATCGCCGAAGTTCAGCAGCGGTTGGCCGAAAATGGCGTGGAAATTGTCGCTCCTGGACACTCGATGTTGCCTCGCTGAAACTACACTTGTTAGATAAACGCTACTCACCCTTTTGCTCGCAAGCAATGGACGATTAACCACGTTCCATCCCACCCATTTTCATGATCCTACGTTTTCTTTTTTCATGCCTGCTGACCACCACGGCTCTGGCAGAACCCGTCTCCCTCTTCAACGGCAAGAACTTCAATGGCTGGGAAGGCGAAACGACTAAAGTTTGGCGTATCGTGGATGGCACGATTGTGGGCGGCTCTTTGGAAGGAAATCCACAGAATGAATTCCTAGCAACGAAAAAGCCCTATCGCAATTTCCACCTCAAACTGGAATACAAACTGAATGGCACCGAAGGTTTTATAAATGGTGGAGTGCAATTCCGCAGCGTTCGCATCGCTAATCCGCCTAACGAGATGTTCGGTTATCAGGCTGATATCGGAGCTGGCTACAGCGGGTGTCTCTACGATGAATCTCGTCGTAAGGTGATGCTGGCCAAGGCGGTGAAAGAGATCATTGAGAAAGCTGAAAAGCCTGGCGAATGGAATACCTACGAAATTATCGCCGAAGCGGAACGCATCCGCATCTTGGTCAATGGCATACGCACGGTGGACTATACGGAACGCGCACCAGACATTGCCCCCAAAGGCCTCATCGCGCTGCAAATCCACGGCAACTGCAAGGCGGAAATCGCCTTTCGTAACATTGTCATTGAGGAAATGCCGGATGCCCTCGTTCCAGGGGAAAAGGAAATCCTAAACCGCTTTGGAAATCCAGATTCAGCCCAGCTCCCATCGCTTCCGTTTAAAGATGGGAAGTTTAGCGTGGCACCCCATGAAATCCTCGTCCTGGCAGGCCAGACCAATCTCGTTCGCGAGCAAAAAGCAGGCGAATTAGAGGCCATTTTGACTCACGCTTTGGTAGAAAAAGCCCCCCATTTTCGCAGCATGGCTTGGGAGGGTGACACCGTTTATGAGCAGTGGCGGGATCTGAACTTTGGTGATTGGAAAGGACAACTCCAGGCCGTTGGTGCAGGCATCATCATCGCCCAGTTTGGTCAGGTCGAGTCTTTCGATGGGCCCGGAAGGCTGGCTGAATTTCAGTCTGCCTACCATCGTTTGTTAGACCAGTTTAGCAGTGTCACTCCGCGCCTAGTTCTTATCGGGCCTATGCCGTTTGAAAAAACCAACGCCCCGCATGCCCCTGATCTGACTTTGAGAAATGCCGATGTAGGGCTGTATGCAAATGCTGTGCGTGACATCGCCAAACAACGTGGAGCCCTTTATGTGGATCTTTACACGCCGCTTTCTGAACGTAATTCCAACGAAACTCCACTGACGGACAATGGCCTTCACTTGAACTCTGAAGGGCTGAAAGTGGTAGCTAAAATGGTTGCGGGACAACTTGGCCTATCCACCAGCGAAGGTGATGACCTAACAGCACTAAAACAGGCCATCGTAGAAAAAAACAGACTCTGGTTTGACTGCTGGCGGCCAGCCAACTGGTCTTTCGTCTATGGAGATCGAGTCACCCAAATGTTTGGGAAACCTGCTGAGAACGCGCCATCGTTGCGTGAGAGTTTTGAAAGTTATAAACCCCTCGTCGTGAAGCTGGATACACGTATTATCAAGCTAGCACGTGGAGAAGCTGTGCCGAATGAAGAACCTGGACTGCCGGCCAAAGGGACCCCAGAGAAGGTTTTGTCAGCGGCTGAGCAACTCGCCGCATTCACGGTCGCTGAAGGTTATGAGATCAATCTTTTTGCTTCTGAAGAGCTTGATGTCGCGAAGCCCACCCAATTCTCCTGGGATGAGCGTGGTCGGCTTTACGTCGCCTGCTCCCCCACCTATCCGCACACCTTACCCGGCATCAAACCCAACGACTACATCTTGATCCTCCAAGACACGGATGGTGATGGCAAAGCCGACAAATCCACGCGCTTCGCCGAAGGCCTAACCATGGTGCAAGGGGTAGAGCCGGGAGATGGGGGAGTGTATGTTTGCGACTTTGACCAGATCCTGCATCTCAAAGATACCAACGGCGATGATAAGGCCGATGTGAAGACGGTGCTTTATTCAGGATTTGGCATCGGTGATACTCATCAGTTGGTGAATTCCATTTGCCATGGTCCAGATGGCAGCTTGTGGTTCACTCAGGGACTGCATGCTTACTCACGGGTGGAAACCTCCCACGGTCTGGCTGTTTTAGAAAAAGCCGGGGTCTGGCGCTACAATAAACGCACGCAAAAAATGGATGCGTTTTTTAACGGGGGCAAAGCTGGGCATAATTGCTGGGGAGTGGCCTTTGATGATTACAACCAAGTCTTCCACAAGAGCGGTGACCGCCCAGCGGGCTACTTCAGCACGCCTGGTCTCATCGCCATGAAAGACCCAGATGAATATCACCCGACCGGGATGCTTTTTGATTCCAGCCCCAAGACAAATTCCATTGAGATCATCGGCACCAAGGCCTTACCGGAGCAGATTCAAGGCACAGCTTTGATCGGCGGCTACTTTGGCAGCGTGGTGGAGTTGCACCGCTTTGAAGACGAAGGCTCCGGCTACAAAACGACTCAACTTCCAAAACTGGTGAAATCTTCCGATCCCTCCTTCCGCCCAGTGGATGTGAGCGTGGGGCCAGATGGAGCCATGTATCTATGTGACTGGTTCAATCCCGTGATTGGTCACTATCAGGCGAGTTATGCAGACCCCCGCCGTGATCGCGTCCATGGCCGTATCTGGCGCATCACGGCTAAAGGCCATGCACCAGTGAAGCAGCCTAAACTTGCTGAAATGAAACCTGCGGCATTACTTGAACAGCTAGCTTCACCTGAACGATGGACTCGTTATCAAGCCAAACGCTTGTTGTTTGATGGCCCAACGAATGACGTCATTCCTGCTGCGGATGCATTCATCGTTAAAGCTCAAGATGAGCATCAGCTCATGGAAGTATGCGGCGTTTATGAGGCCCACGAAACCGTCAATCCAGGATTACTGGATCGTCTCCTCAAGGCTAAAGATGCCCGAGTGAGAGCCTACGCGGCCCGTGTGGTGGGAGCTTGGGCAGATCGCCTTCCTGACAGCGTAGCTCGATTAACCCAAGCTGCAAACGACGTACACCCTAGGGTTAGACTCGAAGCCGTCGTCGCCAGTGCTCGGCTCAGCCAGCTTGAAGCCGTCGAGATTGCCACCCTAGTTCTCGATCACCCGATGGACAAGTTTTTAGACTATGCCCTTCGTCAATCCGTTCGGGCACTGCAACCAAAGTGGCAGCCCGTTTTGGCAAAGCTGACGTTTAACAACCGGCCTGCACAGGCAGAGTACGTTAAGAAGATCGCCAACGCAGCCCCCGTCGTGATTCACCCCGGCAAGGCTGTTTATGATGCCCTGTGCCTAAACTGCCACCAACCTGAGGGTAAAGGACTGCCTGGCGTTTACCCAAGCATCGCAGGCACCGACTGGATTCGTGGCGATGCGGCGAAGCTGATCAAGATTGTGCTCCACGGCCTGAATGGCCCGATCCAAGTGGACGGAAAAGAATTCAAACAGATCGCCCCATTGCCCATGCCGCCGATGGGCCTGGATGACCAACAAATGGCGGATGTGCTCACGTATGTCCGAAGCCATTTTGGCAACCAAGCACCCGCAATTACTCCAGAAGAAGTGAAACAAGTTCGCGCGGCCACCAGTGAGCGAACAACCTTCTGGACCCAAGAAGAATTGTAGCCATCCCGTTAATTCGGCAGGACGATTGAGTTCAGCCTTTGGGAGACCGTATCAGTCGAATGAGATGTGCTAACGGCCCCTGAAGTCTGCCTTTTTGGCAGGCAAAAACATGGGTAATTTTCGGTGTGCCTTTCAAAGGGATGGCACAAACCGATTTCTTCATGAACTGCTCCAGAGCCGCAGGTAGAATGGCGATGCCAGAACCTGCGGCGACCATCAAAGCCACTGCCTGCGCACGAGGAGATTCCAAAATGAGACGAGGGCGAAACCCAGCCGCTTTACACAAGTCTCGCACATGCGCTGAAAAAGCAGGGGCTGAATCATGCGACACCCCGATGAAAGACTCCTCCGCCAATGAGGCCAAAGACACACTGCGTAAATCTGCCAGGCGATGCCCCACAGGCACGTAACAGACCAAGGGCTCTTGATGCCAAGAAATGAATTGGATCCCAGAAGGCCTAACGGAAGGGATGATACCCACAAAGCCCCCGTCCAAATGACCTTCCGCAATCGCTTTCAATTGTTCATTGGGAGGTAAGTCGTGCAGCATCACTTGCACAGCAGGCTGCTGATGTCGATAATTCCGAAAACATTCGATCAAGGCATCATTCATCACGGCACTGACGAAGCCTAGACGTAGTCTTGACGTCTCGCCCAAAGCACAACGGCGTGCAGCCTCCCCTGCTCTTGTTAATAGACGAGGCACATTACACACCTCTTCATAAAACAAGCTCCCAGCAGTGGTTAGAGAGATTCGTCTCGGCTCCCGAGCAAAAAGTATCGCTCCCATCTTTTCCTCCAAAGTGCGGATATGCCTGGAGAGTGGAGGTTGCGCTAGATGCAGCCGTCGTGCAGCTCTCGTAAAAGAAAGCTCTTCTGCAACAGCAATGAAGCATTCGATTTCACGGAGGGAATAGTCCATACCGAATTAGTATCACAAAAACGCAAAAGTGATCATTTTATCATGATAATCTTAATTCAAGGTGGAGGCCTCAATCGACTCTCCATTTATTATGGCCATCAGCGACACCATCAAAAAAGGCTTTACACGAGCTCCTCACCGCAGCCTCCTTCGAGCCACAGGCGTGATCCAATCTGAAGAAGACTGGGGTAAACCCTTCATCGCCATTGCGAACTCCTTTGTGCAAATCATCCCGGGGCACGCCCATCTGGACGTCGTGGGTAAAAAGGTGCGTGAAGCCGTGCGGGCGGCAGGGGGTGTCCCCTTTGAGTTCAACTGCATCGGTGTGGATGACGGCATCGCCATGGGGCATGGCGGCATGAAATACTCTCTTGCCTCACGCGAGTTAATCGCTGACTGCATCGAAACGATGCTACGCGCGCACTGCTTTGACGGCGTGGTTTGTATTCCCAATTGTGACAAAATCGTGCCAGGGATGATGATGGGTGCAGCACGGGTGAATATCCCCTCCATCTTCGTTTCTGGTGGCCCCATGCGCTCAGGAAAGGACCCAACTACGGGGCGGGCTTTAAATCTCGCTTCTGTGTTCGAGGCGGTGGGTCAATTATCTTCCCAAACGATCACGGAACAAGAGCTGAGTGACATTGAAAAGAATGCCTGCCCTAGCTGCGGTTCCTGCTCTGGCATGTTCACCGCAAACTCGATGAATTGCCTGTGCGAAGCACTGGGCTGGGCCCTTCCGGGTAATGGCTCCATCCTGGCCACAGATCCCGCACGCGACGCTCTCTTTCAGCGTGCAGGTCGTGCCATTGTGCGGCTTGTGCGGGATAACGTGAGACCGTCCGATCTCCTCACCCGCGAAGCCTTTGAAAATGCCCTGGCTTTAGACATGGCCATGGGAGGTTCCTCCAACACCATTTTGCATACCATCGCGGTGGCTCACGAAGCTGGCGTGCCTCTGTCGATGGAAGACTTCAATGCCATCGCGGAACGTGTGCCTCACATCTGCAAGGTAGCTCCTTCCGGACATTATTTTATGGAGGATGTGGATCGAGCCGGAGGCATCATGGCCATTCTGAAAACCTTAGCAACTCAGCCTGGCCTGCTACATGCTGATGCTTTAACGGTTAGCGGCCTAACTTTAAGTGAAACTTTCTCCATCGCTGAAGTGAAGGATACCGATGTGATTCGCTCCATCCCCGAAGCTCATTCACTCAAAGGCGGGCTAGCGGTATTATTCGGTAATATCGCCCCCGATGGTTGTGTGGTGAAGACCGCCGGCGTTAGCCCCTCCATGATGCGATTCACAGGCAAAGCCGTAATCTTTGATTCTCAGGAACAAGCGCATTTGGGCATTTTAAGTGGTCAGGTGAAAGCTGGTGACGTGGTGGTGATCCGTTATGAAGGCCCACGAGGCGGCCCAGGCATGCAGGAGATGCTTGCCCCTACCTCCGCCATCGCAGGCCGTGGTTTGGGAGATTACGTAGCCCTCATCACAGATGGTCGCTTTTCAGGAGCCACACGCGGCGGCGCCATCGGTCATGTTTCTCCTGAAGCTGCAGCCGGCGGCCCCATCGCTTTCATTGAGGCTGGGGACCTAATTGAAATCAATATTCCTGAACGTTCCATCAATCTTCTGATCTCAGAAGAATTGATGGAAGCGAGAAAACGAAAATGGACGGCCCCCGCCCCGAAAGCTCGTTCAGGTTACCTTGCACGTTATGCGGCCATGGTGAGCAGTGCCGACACGGGAGCGATTTTAAAAATTCCTCAGGGTTGATCCGGTCACTCCCCCGATGGCATAAAAGCCTTGGGGCCATCGGGGGTGCTATCTTTCCCATCTGTTAACCATTCGAGATTAAAGCGGCACAGGGTCAGTCGGTCGCCCGCGAAGTGGTGCTTTTCTTCGGCAGCACCATGGAAACTCAGAATTGTCCCTGTCTGGGTCACGGCGATGTCGCTGTAAGCACTCCAGCCTGGCGAAACGGTTTTATTCACCGCCCAGGTCTGGCCTTCATCATAACTTACTTTGACACTTAGATTTTTTCGATCACGACTTTTCCCCGCTTCCTCCTGACCTTTCGCTTTGCTGAGATTGTGCGGATTGGAAAACAAGAGACGGTTTTTTTGCCCAGTTTCAGCTTTGGTATAACGAACAATACCCCCCATGCAGATTGGCTCAAGCAAGCTCTCATCAAAACGGGGTCGGCTCCAGTTCGTTGCTCCATCAGGACTTACCGTCACAAGACGGCGGTGAGTTTTTGACTCACTACGGACATTCAGCATCACGCCCCCATCCGCAAGTTCCACCGCCACGGTTTCATTCGGGTTGACCCACTCTTCAGTATTGGGAACAGCAATCTCACCGGCTTTCCATGTCATGCCTTCATCATCGCTGTAAATCGTTGCCGTCACACTCGGGCGGTGTGCGTTCCCCCCCGTCCCGGTGGAAAGCCACACAGGGACCACTAAACGTCCGCTTTTCAGCTGAATGCTATGATTGGGACCTGTGGCCAATACTTTCCAATCATAAACCGGACGAAATGACTCGAAGGCCGCAGTGATCTCCGTCGGCTTGCTCCACGTTTGGCCATCATCCGTACTACGCTGATAAAACGCACGCATATACTCCAGGCAAAACAGCATGTGGACCGTGCCATCCTTGCCTGCGATCAGAACGGGATTGTTGTAGGTGACCGTGTTAGGATCTGTATTTTTGATTAAAAGAGCAAAAGGGTTTTTCTTTTTTGGTCCTTCCACGGAAACGATATTTTTTGCCGCACTCCATGTTAGACCATCATCCGTACTACGGCGTAGAAGAATGTCTATCTGGTCCCAATCACTGCCGTTTTTTCTCGCCTCGCACCATGCCAACACAGTGCCTTTGGCAGTGACGACAATCCCAGGAATATGAAAAATTTTATAACCCATATCCCCAACCTTAAAAAGGTCCTGTTTCGCCATGAAAGGCTCTGCGGCAAAGAGAGGGAAGCTTAAGACGAGAAAAGCAGCAGTAAGGAGTTTTATAATCATGGTGGAGATAGGCGGAGGATAACGCCACTTGGAACAGCATCTCACTGGTCAATCCAGCTATCCAGATCAGCTCGCCCCCTTCAGAGCCATGGCTAGCTTTGTTAACCAGGAAGAAAATCTCGCCTATAGGTCCGCTGCGATGTTATGACTTCCATCTCAATGAAACACTTGCTGACTGCTGCCCTGCTTATGCTTTCACTCACCGCTGCCGTTGCTGAAGATGATTGGACGTCTCTGCCGCCATTGCCAGATTCCGAAGGTTTTGCAGGGGTTTTTGCAGGCGTTTCGGGCGGAACATTGATGGTTGCAGGGGGCACCAATTTCCCCGATAAACGACCTTGGGATGGCGGAACCAAAGTCTGGTATGATGCGATTTACGCTTTGGAAAAACCTGAAGGCCCGTGGATGAAGATCGGCCAGTTGCCACGCCCCAATGGATATGGAGTTTCTGTAACCACCGATGACAGTCTCATCTGTGTGGGAGGAGGCGATGCCACTGAAAACTTTCGGGACGTCTTTCGCTTATGTTACGTCGGGGGTAAGATCACGACTCAATCGCTCCCCCCTCTTCCCAAAGCTTGTGCGTTCATGTCAGGAGTAGCAATGGAGGGCATCCTCTATGTCGTAGGTGGCATCGAAAAACCCACTGCGACAGAAGCCTTGAAAACCCTCTGGGCGCTGGATCTCAAACAAACGGATCAAGGCTGGTGTGAACTCCCCCCCTGCCCAGGTCCTGCCCGTATCTTAGCGACCATGGCAGCCCATGAAGGCACGTTATTCCTCATGAGTGGAGCCGCTTTAAAGTCTGGAGTGGACGGAAAACCGGAGCGGGAATGGTTGAAGGATGCCTGGCGCTTCCAGCCTAACCACGGCTGGAAAAAGATAGCGGATCTACCACGTGTTGCAGTAGCCGCCCCCAGCCCGGCCCCCGTAGTGGATGGTCACCTTTTGATCCTCGGTGGTGATGACGGTGCCCTCGCCCACTTTGAGCCGAAGGAAAAACACCCTGGCTTCCCCCGCGAAATCCTCAGCTACCACCCTGGTAGCGATAGTTGGGGTGGCATGGGAGAATTGCCTTTTTCACTGGTTACCACCCCCACAGTGTCTTGGCGTGGCCAAATCCTCATTCCTGGTGGGGAAGCTAGGCCAGGCAAACGCTCGCCTACCGTCTGGTGGGGAAGGATCAGCCCGCCGTAAAAGAGTCTTGACGAAATTCGCCCAGCTTTGGCATAACAACTGATGATATGAAAATACACTACGTTTTCCTGACTCTTTTGCTCAGTCTCGCAGGGTTATCACTCAATGCCGCCTCAGATCGTTTCCAAGAGAGAGAAGAGATCGAAGCGCTCCAAGCAAAGAAAGTCAGCCGTCCTTCCATCGCCCTATACATTGAGGCAGATTGCAAAGGGCGTATGACCCGGATTAAAGCACCGTGCGAATTCGCCAATGAAATCGTGATGAAGTCAGAGCTTGGCATCTCCAATGACAGCATCCTTTCAATGAAAGTCCCAGCCGGGGTGAAAGTGACTGTTTTTGATGGTCCCAATTTTAAGGGCGATAGCGCGACCTTTAACGAGGGAGAGCACGGCAATCTTGGCAAGCTGTCTCACCGTGTCACTTCATTGAAAGCAGAGATCATCCGCGAACAATAAACTGCCACCCCATTAGGCAGTGACTGCACTGCCAAATTCCACGACCACGGCAGTGCAGTTATCGCGACCTGATTCGGTCACAGCTCGTTCGACGATTTTAAAGGCTTTAGGCTGCTCAGACGGAGTTTTTAGATACTCCTCGATTCGGTTATCCCAGAGACCGTCCATGATACCGTCACTGCACAAAAGGAACTTATCTCCAGGCTGGCAGCTGACCGCCCCGAAGTGGGGATTGAGAATCTGGTGACCTGCCCCCAAAGCTTGATTTAGCACGTTACGCCCCGGATGATTGCGCGCCTCACGCTCATTGATCTCACCTTTACGGCGTAGCCACCCAACATAGCTGTGATCATGAGTTACTTGCATCATTCCCCCATTTTTAGGCAGGTAATAGATACGACTATCTCCAATGTGGCCAAAATGCATCCACCCAGGTGAAAAACACGCAAGACTGAGCGTGGCCCCCATGCCCGAACATTCTGCATAAGAACGCCCCATGCGATTGAGCTCTGCATGCACGTGACTGAAAATCTCCTCCAGGGCATCATTCACCCCACTGGCCAATCTTTGAGCTGCCAAACGATACACCTTTGGCATCAGTCGAGTAATGCGCTCCACCGCAGTGCGGCTCGCAAACTCGCCAGCATTTGCCCCGCCCATGCCATCACTTACGGCGAAAACAAAGTCACTGTGATCAATGGTGGATTCTCCCACTTTTCCCAAATACCGAATTTCCTGCGCATCGTATGCCAGAGCCAAAAAGGCATCTTCATTATTTTTTCGCACGCGTCCGACATGAGTCATGCCAGACCAAGAAAGCGCACTAGGATGGGGAGTGGATTGAGAATCAGCGGATGGAGTCACGGTCAAAAACAAAGATGCCGCAGCCTACCACCTCTGAGCAAGACATTTGCATTCACTTCGTAGAAATCTGTTTTTGTCACAGCTAGCTCCAAAGAGGCTATTTTCCTTTGAAATTTTTAACGTTATGCCCCAAGAAGATCTTCCGGTTGCCCCAGTCTTTGTAGAATCTGAAACATTCACGTTTTCAGAAAATGACGAAATGGGCGAACAACAGGCCACTGTCACCTATAAATTGAAGGCCCATGAGGGACAGATGATCGGCAGTGGCGGAGAGCAACTCGGCTTTGCCAAATATCAGATTTCCGAAACTCTGACTGAATTGGTTGAGGAACGAAAAGCCATTAAACTAGCGAACGAAGAACGGGATAAGCTAATCGCGACTCTCGAGGACGGCCCCGAAAAGCAAGACTTAATCCAGCAAAAGATGACCCAGAGCGAACGTTCCTCAGGGCTTCTGCAGGCTTACCAAGACAAAAAACATCTTCCCTCACAACTTTTCGAAGATCCTAAACAGATACGCAGCGGCAATGACATGGGTTTGCTAACACGTTCTGTTGCGGCCAACACTGTGGATCGCCTACTGGGCACGCAAGTGATAGCAGAAGAACGTTTCGGCATCGCGCCGAATGGCAAGGTCATCGGCATCAGCGTCCAAGCCGATGGGGCCAGCATACAAAGTGAGTGGCAACCTCCAGGCAAAGACCAAAAGCTAGATGCCATGCTGGATGTGGATTATTCTCATCCAGACATCCAGCGTAGAATTTTTGATCTGGAAATCAATGACTACATCACGGGCCAACTGGATCGTCATCCAGGCAATATTTTCATTGATCCAAAAACCAATCAAGTCACCGGGATTGACAATGATTTAGCTTTCCCCGAAGTGGACCTGTCCACACTCGAAAAACGCTGTGGCGTGGACTACAAAGGTGTCTCCACCTTGCCCCGCATGATGCACGAAGAGACGGCGAAAAGGATACTCGCAACCTCCTCGACTGAATTGCAGGAAGCTCTTAAAAACTTGCCACGTCCAGAAAACTGTTCAGCGCTTTCTCCGAAGGCCATCCAGGGAGCCGTTAAGCGACTCGAAGAACTCCAAGAGGCAATTCACCACCCAGAGAAGGGTCTAAAAGTTGTCAAAGAGTTCAACGAAGCCACCTTTAAAGAAAGTCTAGCGGCACAAAAGAAAACCTTTAACGAAAAGATGGCTCAACGAGGCAATGGGGTGACTTTTAAAACCGCCGAGCCTGCACATCTCTTGATCCCCGTGAAAGCCTCCCAACTGGGCTTCATTCAGCAATTCAAAATCGGATTTGAAGGCAAAATAGCCACCCAGGAGAATGAGGTTGCCACGATGCGCCCGGCCGAGAGTGCAGGCAAAGCCATGCGTGATCCTGATGTTGCCGCCTATCTGCAGCAAGAAGCCAAGGCTAAAGAATCCTTAAAGGCTTCACCGGAACTCATTGAAAACGCAAATCTCCGCAAAGCAGTCGAAATTGCCAAAGCCGAGATCTCTGCTTTGCAGAAATCCGTCAGTGCCCTTGACCACAGAGAAGAAAAATTAGCACATCCGCAGCCAGTTACTCGCCTGAAAGAAGCATTCCTGGGTAAGCGTGAGCGACTTGGTAAAATGGAAAAGACGCATGAGCAACTGACTCAGACCCTACAGAAGATTAAATCACTCGAAAAGCAGATGGATACCGCACTCACCGAAGCGGTTGCTCCGTTACGCAGTGATTTGGAGGCTCTCCTCGCCGTCAAAAGAGGCACAAATCAGGAGGCTATTGCTCCACCTAAAGTCTCTCCCCCTTCGATTGAAGAGCATCACCATGTCGCGGATGATCTGCGCAACGAACACCTGCAGCGGCGCCCCAGCATGGCCAATATCAAAGCAGGCTCTGTTCTGGACGCCGTAAGGAAACTGAATCACGCAGCCGAGGAATCTCATGCTCATGGCCAAAATAGTGTGGCTGAGAAGGCACACCTCCAAAGTCATGGAAACAAACAAGCGGCAAACCATGCCGCGCCCCACTTGTAAGCAATCGATCACCAGCCTCTGGGACCTAGCTCCTGCGGATCAGGCTCAGGCGGCGGCGGCCCCAGATCAGGTTTGTCTAAAATCGTGGCGAACTCGAAATCAATCAGACAAAAACGCCCAAGGTGGGGACTGTATGTCACATTGCGCAGATAGGGGTCTTCGTGACGGACCCCGTATTGCTCCAGTTCGGCAAACAGCAGCCTCAGCCGATCTTCGGTGAGATGATCCACACGACTGCCGCAATTAGAAGTCACCATGTGAAGTTTTTCGGGATCAGTTTCAAGCACCTTAGGCACGAACGGACAACCCTGCTTTTCCAAATAACGCAAAACACGCACCTCGTGCTCGAATCGCTCTTGAGCCATGTGCCCTCTAAAGGTCTTGTGGACTCGCCCATCGTAGCCAAGACGGACAAGGGCGCGCGCTGTGTTTTTGGCTTCCATGAGGTGGAATTAAACGCTCGCTTATGGCCCCGGGCAAGTGCCGCGAAGTGGCAGATCACCGAGATCTTTTTTCACCCGACTCAAAAAAATCATTTCTATTCTGGCATAACCCATGCTTCATCCCATCGCGCGGCAACGATGAAGGTTTTCTTTCACGAAGCCCCATTACATACAAGTCGAACACCACAACCATGGCCAAATACAAACTCGAATACATCTGGCTCGACGGCTACAAGCCTGTGCCAAATCTGCGTAGCAAGACCCAGATCAAGGAATACGCCAGCTTTCCTACCCTCGAACAACTCCCTCTCTGGGGCTTCGATGGTAGCTCCACCCAGCAGGCCGAAGGCCGCAGCTCTGACTGCGTGTTGAAGCCAGTGGCCGTCTTCCCAGACACGACCCGAATCAACGGCGTGCTGGTGATGTGCGAAGTCATGATGCCAGATGGCGTCACCCCACATCCTTCCAACTCCCGCGCCACCATCTTGGACGATCCAGGTGCTTGGTTTGGTTTCGAGCAAGAATACTTCTTCTACCAGGACGGCCGTCCTCTTGGATTCCCTGAAAACGGCTACCCAGCTCCTCAGGGCCCATACTACACAGGTGTTGGCTTCAAAAACGTCGGTGACATCGCTCGCCAGATCGTTGAAGAGCATCTCGACCTTTGCCTGGACGCAGGCATCAATCACGAAGGCATCAATGCCGAAGTGGCCAAGGGCCAGTGGGAATTCCAGATCTTCGGCAAAGGCTCCAAGAAGTGTGCTGATCAGATGTGGGTGGCTCGCTATCTCCTGATCCGTCTTTGCGAGAAGTACGGCATTGATGTGGAATTCCACTGCAAGCCTCTCGGCGCGACGGACTGGAATGGCTCTGGCATGCACGCTAACTTCTCTACCGACTATCTTCGTGACGTCGGCGGCAAAGAATATTTCGAAGCCCTCATGGCCGCATTTGCCAAGAACCTCAACGAGCACATCGCCGTTTACGGTCCTGACAACCACATGCGCCTGACGGGTCTTCATGAAACCCAGTCCATTGACAAATTCACTTATGGCATCGCAGACCGCGGCTCATCCGTGCGCGTGCCACACAGCTTTGTTAACAATGGCTACAAGGGCTATCTTGAAGATCGCCGTCCAAACTCCCAGGGCGATCCCTACGCCATCGCTTCCCGCATCTTGGCGACCATCGCCGAAGTGCCGAAGCCATAATCGAGTCTCGACAACGATCACTCTCCCACAAAACGCCGCCTGGAAACAGGCGGCGTTTTTCGTATAGCTTCCGTCCGCTGTCATGTCGAAGGTGCTGTTGGCAAAAAAATGCCCCGCTGCATCGCAGCGGGGCTCCTCGGAAAACAGCGATGCTTTTTACACCCTTATTTAGCCAATAGGCGCTCCATGATCTTCTCCGTCCGGGCCACGATACGCTGAGGATCATCTAACAATCCCGCAGATAGCAAAGCATTGTCCAAGACCTGCTCGGCGATCAACTGAGCGCTCTCGCCATCGCTCTGACTGAGGACGGACAGTTTTTTGACAATCTCATGACGAGGATTGATTTCGAGGATCACCTTGGGAGCCTCGACTTCATCCGGCTTCATCGCACGCATCATCTGGCGCATTTGAGGGGTCATTTCTCCATCTGGAGTGATGGCCAGCGCAGGACTATTGACCAGTCGTTTACCGCTGCGCACCTCCTCCACACCACTGGCTAGGCTGTCTTTGAGCCAGCCGCAGAGGGTCTCGGTATCTCCTTCGCTCAAAGACTCTCCTTCATTGGCCAAGTCCCCCAGATCCACTTCATTCGAGTTCACAGCCTGCAGGGGCTTACCATCAAACTCACGAAGACTATTGACCACATATTCGTCAATCGGCTCATAGAGATAGAGCACTTCGTAACCTTTCGATTTGAAAGCTTCCAGGTAAGGACCGGTTTCGATAGTTTTGCGAGAAGGAGCCACCTGATAGTAAATGGCCTTCTGCTCTTCCTTCATCCGGGCGACGTAATCGGCCAGGCCAATCACCTCCCCTTCTCCTGTCAGACTGGAATCAAAACGCAGCAATTTAGCAATCGCATCTCGATTGAGGAAATCTGTCGCCACACCTTCTTTGAAGAAGCGGCTAAACTTTGCATAAAACTCTTGGAACTTTTTGCCATCGTCCTGAGCTTCCTTATCGAGGAATTTGAGGAGTCGTTTCGTCACCACTTCGCCCAACTTGCGCACCAACGCACTGTCCTGCATGGACTCACGGGAGATATTCAGAGGTAGATCTTCGCTATCAATCACCCCACGCACAAAGCGCATCCACTCAGGCAGCAGCTTCTTCGGCCGTGGATCAATCAAGACCTTTTTGCAATAGAGCCCTACCCCAGGTTCCATCTGCCCCATACCAAAGGACTCCATATTTTGCTCTGGCAGGAACAAGAGAGCATTGATGACCAGCGGAGCATCGGCCTGGAAATGCAGGCGGTAGCTCGGCTCATCAAAGGCATGGGCTGTGAACTGATAAAAGGCCTTATACTGCTCTTCCGTCACCTCATCTTTGCTCTTCAGCCAAATAGCCTCCACCGTATTCACACGCTCCGCATTCAGTTGAATCGGGAAGCTGACAAAGTTCGAATATTTAGCGAGGATCGCTTTGACGCGATCAGGGCGACAGAACTCCAGTGCATCTTCCTTCAGCTTGATGACGATCTTACAGCCACGCACCTGATCCGGCGCTTCATCAATGCTGTAAGTGCCTGTACCGGTGCTTTCCCACACCAGATGTTCGCCGTCCTGGCGCCAGGAATGTGTATAGACCTTCACATAATCCGCCACCATGAAGGCGCTGTAAAAACCCACCCCGAATTGACCAATCACCGAGGCGTCACCAGACTTACCAGCGTTTTTCAATGCAGCGGCGAAAGCCTTGGAACCCGAGTGTGCAATGGTTCCGAGATTTTCCACCAACTCAGCACGGGTCATCCCGATTCCGTGATCGGAGATCGTCAGCGTGCCTTCCGTTTCATCCGTGGTGATATGGATCTCAAGCGGCAACTCGGCACCAAAAACATCGTTTTCAGTGAGCTGCGTCAGACGCATTTTTTCCAGGGCATCAGCGGCGTTGGACACCAATTCGCGAATGAAAATTTCGCGGTCTGTGTAGAGGCTGTGAATCACAATGTCCAAGACCTGTTTCACCTCTGCCTGGAACTCGTGCGTGCTGCCAGTGGTCGTATTGCTCATAGGTTAGGGGGATAGATGAAGTGGGGTTGTGAAATAAAAAGGGGCGTAGAGAATAGATGGTCCACAGCGACTGTCAAAGACAGGTCACGAACATCACACCACGCGCTCTCCAATCTCACCCCAAGAGCCTCCCTTAGCCTGCCTCCACCCCATTTAAAATCCAGGTAAGTAAGGTGGTAGATCTGGCTCAATAGCCGCCACCTCAGGACGGCGGGCTTGGCGGCCTATCCTCCTTAAAAGTAGCCGACAGGTCTCAAAAACATCTGAGTCCCTCGTCATCTGAGAGCGCACAATCGTGCCCTCAATCACGAGCAGACTGCTAGCAGCCGTTTGCAGAGGATTTTCCAGCCCCAAACGGGTTGCAATCTCCTGCAAAAACGCCTGCAGCGCTTGTTTATGATCCTGAATGATTTGTTGGATCTTTTCCTCCTGAGAAAAAGCTTCTGCCTGGGCATTGATAAACGCACAACCGCGGAAATCAGGTTCTTCAAACCAGCGCATGAGAACCTCCGCGATGACCTCCAATCCAGCGCCAGCCTGTGACAATCTTTTTTCCACAGCGGCACTGAACCAGTTCATCCACCATTCATGACGTCGCAGGAGGTATTCGGCCACCAGATCATTTTTTGAGGGAAAGTGCCGGTAAAAAGACATCTTAGCCACCTCTGACTCTGCGATGATTTTATCAATCCCTGTGGCACGAACGCCATCGCGATAAAAAAGCCGTGACGCCGTCAGCACGATCCGTTCCCGGGCAGCGGAGGGGGAGGATGGAACAAGGGCAGATTTCATAACAAAGACAATTTAAACATTAGAGCATTGACATACAGACCTGTCGATCTATTGATTCGAAAAATAAACAGACAGGTCTGTCTATTTTAACGTTATGAAGTCTTAACACGATTTTTATATGAATCCAAACACTCCAGCCTCACTCGTTCCGCCTTTCTCACGCGAGACAGCAACCCTCAAAGTTCGTGCCGCCGAAGACGGCTGGAACTCACGTGATCCAGAGCGCGTTTCACGAGTTTATACTCCAGACAGCCAATGGCGAAATCGTGCCGAGTTTGTGCGTGGCCGAGATCAGATCGTTGAATTCCTCACGCGCAAATGGCGCAAGGAATTAAACTACCGATTGATCAAGGAGCTCTGGGCCTTTGATGGAGCCCGTATCGCTGTTCGTTTCGCCTATGAATGGCATGATGACTCAGGAAATTGGTTCCGCTCCTATGGCAATGAAAACTGGGAGTTCGATGAAGCCGGCCTCATGCATCATCGCTACGCCTGCATCAATGACCTGCCCATCCAGGCCAGTGAACGCCTTTTTACCTGGGATGCATCTGGACCACGCCCAACCGACTTTCCAAGTCTCTCAGAGCTGGGCCTATAACGGCAGCTACATCAACAAAAAAGGGCCAGCCCGCTATTGTTCGGACTGGCCCTTTTGATTTTTGGATAAAGGCTACTTCGCTTTCACAAAGCCATCCTTCAGCGCCACCGTGCGGTTAAACACGGGTTTGCCGGGTAGGCTGTCTTTAGGATCGGTGTAGAAGTATCCCACACGTTCAAACTGATAGTGGGCACCAGGTTTAGCTTCGGCCACGGAAGGCTCTAGCTTGGCGGTCACTACTTCCAAGGACTGAGGGCTGATGAGTTGAGTAAAGTCGCCGTCTTCTCCAGCGGCCTCTTCCGGCTGCTCCTGGGTGAAGAGCTTGTCGTAAAGTCGGACTTCCACATCCAGAGCGTGGGCCGCGCTGACCCAATGGATGGTGCCTTTGACCTTGGGCCGTCCCACCGGTTTTACGCCGTGACGGGTGGCATCGTCGTAAGTGCAGCGAAGCTCGACGATGTTGCCAGCCTCATCCTTGATGACTTCCTGGCAGATGATACAGAAGGCGTACTTGAGACGGACTTCCCCGCCCGGCACCAGGCGGTGGAAGCCTTGGATCGGCGTTTCCATGAAGTCATCGGCATCAATGAAAAGCTCACGGCTCAGCGGAACCTGACGTTTGCCATCGGCTTCGTTTTCAGGGTTATTCACCAGCTCCACTTGCTCCACTTGACCTTCGGGATAGTTGGTCAGCACTACTTTGATCGGGCGAATGACTCCGTACACACGCTGAGCGTGTTTGTTCAGGTCCTCACGCACACAATGCTCCAGAAGCGATAGTTCCGTGAGCGAAGGATATTTGGTTAGGCCGATCGTTTTGCAAAAGGTTCTGATGGCCGATGGTGTGTAGCCACGGCGTCGGATCCCGCTGATCGTGGGCATCCGCGGATCATCCCACCCATTGACGAGCCCTTCCTTCACCAGACGCAGCAGCTTGCGCTTGCTCATCACCGTGTTGGTCAGATTCAGACGGGCAAATTCACGCTGGTAAGGCTGCCCTGGCAAGCCACTCACATTGGCAATGAGCCACTCATAGAGAGGGCGGTGATGCTCAAACTCGAGCGTGCATAGACTGTGAGTGATCCCTTCCAGTGCATCGCTCAGCGGATGCGCATAGTCATACATCGGGTAGATGCACCACGCATCGCCAGTGCGGTGATGATGCGCGCGCAGGATGCGGTAGATCGCTGGATCACGCATGTTCATGTTTGGCGATGCCATGTCAATCTTAGCCCGCAAAACCCGGCTGCCTTCATCAAACTCCCCGGCGCGCATCCGCGCAAAAAGATCTAGGTTCTCAGCAGGTGAACGATCACGGAAAGGGCTGGCCGTGCCAGGTGAAGTTAGCGTGCCGCGTGTGGCGCGCATTTCTTCCGGCGTCTGATCATCCACGTACGCGAGGCCTTTTTCGATAAGCTGGACTGCGAAGCCGTACAGTTTTTCAAAATAATCACTAGCGTAGAAAAGGTGGTCTCCCCAGTCAAAGCCCAGCCATTTCACATCCTCCTGGATGCTGTCCACATACTCCACTTCTTCCTTGGTCGGATTGGTATCGTCAAAGCGCAGGTGACACCGGGCTTTGGGTGCATTTTCCAAACTGAGTCCAAAATTCAGGCAAATGCTTTTCGCATGCCCGATGTGTAGATAACCATTGGGTTCTGGAGGAAAACGGGTGATCACCCAGCCATCATTTCGCTGCGCAGCCACATCGGCAGCGATCATTTCGCGGATGAAATCCAGGGAGGCAGGGGCAGCGGGGGCGTCAGACATGTGGATCGGAGATTTGAGCTGGATCACACCGCAGTCAAGGAAGCGACGCAAGGATGATGTGCAGCCCGCTCAAAAGCAGCGTCCTTCTTTTCACACAACCTGCTCTCTACGGGGCAGAGGCCGGAGATCCGGAGGCCATGGGGATAAGGGATGCTGGAGGCAAACCTTGGGGCGGCATAGCCCAGGGTAATGATAGAGGTAACTCGGTGCTGTTTTGAAATTTCGTCTGCATCACGGCCGCAGGTGAGATTCCTTGGATGATCTGCCCACCACCGGGCTGAAGATTCGGTGTTGCCTGCGCCTTTTTGAGCAGGGCTAGGTTGTTCGTAGCATCTGCCGCCAGAGGGTGTTTACCATGATGTTTGGCCAGCGTTTCTTCGGTTTTAGAAAGCAGTCGAATGGCTTCATCCATTTTCCCTGTCATCGCCAAACAGAGGCTGTACTGACAATAGAATTGTTGTAGAAGCAATTCTTCAGGCTGTAGGACTTCCATCAGTATTGGGAGGCTTTGTCGCATCCTTTGCTCCGCCTGGACATAGTGCTGCTGCTCGTACAAATTCCAGTTCCAAGCGATTTGAGACTCCAAAGTCAATGGATGGCGACTTCCTAGTGTCTTCAGCCGCGTTTCGTAGATCCAGCGCAGTTCTTTTTCTGCTTCAGCAAAGCGTTTCAGTCGGCTCAAGTAGTTCGCAATGTTGGAGTGGGCGACCATAGTTTGGGGATGGTCTGGCCCCTGTTGTTTTTCCAGAGTCGCTAGCATGGAGCGATATTCTTGAAGAACCTGCTCTAGAGAACGATCATCTTTAAAAAGCCCGGTTAAGTTATTGCGCGCGGCCAACGTTTTCGGGTGATCTGGACCTAAAAGACGTGCACGTGCCGTGTAGGCTGCGCGGTACTGTTCCTCGGCCAACAGCAGCTTGTTCTGTTTTTCATAGGCGATACCTAAATTGTTGCGTGTTCCCAGAGTATCTAAATCATCCGGCGGCAGGTTCTTCAGGCGGCATTGCAGCACGTAAGACAAAATCTCTTCAGCTTTTTCATGCTGCCCCAATTCGTTCATGCACACGCCTAGGTCGTTGTAGGAAGTCAGAGTTTCTGAGTGATCTGGCCCTAAAACCTTTTTCTCTTGTTCGTAGAGCACTTGCAACTGAGTAGCCGCCTCCGCGTATCGGCCCAGTTCATATAAATAGGTCGCTAGATTGCTTCGACTCCGAAGCACCTCTCCAGAATCCGGGCCAAAAAAGCGTTGGGTAAAGACCAACATCGAGTTCAATTCCGACTCTGCTTCTTCAAATTTTTTCTGCCCTCTCAAACACTTTGCGAGACGAAACCGATTGCTCAAAACTTGGGGGTGAGTCTTCCCCAAAGTGCGCTGCTGAGAAGCTAAGACTTGACGGCGAAGTGTCTCTTCTTCGGCCAAACGACCCAGGCTTTCTAGCACGGCTGCGAGATTCTTACGTACCGAAGTCAGAGCGGGAGAATCGGCCTCCTCGTTTTCTTCCAGGCGCCGCAAAATAGCCCGATACTCCTTTTCCGCAGCCACATCTTGTCTTTGATCATAAAGAGCTGTCGCCAGTTCGTTGTGGTAACGGAGAGTCTCGATATGCCCCGGCCCGAGAGCCAGCCGATGACGCTCCATCACTTCCCGCAGAATCTTTTGTTGGGCCGGATAATCAGTGAGCAAATAGCTGGTATGCGCCATCGCCGTTTGAATCTGGGTCCACAGGCTGAGATCGTCGTTGGGATTCGTCTCTGTTACCGCCACGGCCAGATACTTCCGTGCATCCACATACTTCCGTTGTTCCAGGGATCCGTAAGCCGCCAATTCTAATGCAGCCACCACCTCTGCAGACACTCGTTTTTTAGATCGGTGGGCTTCATCACCTGCACTTAATGCGATCTCTACAGCCTCCGGATACCGTCCCAAAATGAAGTAAAATCGCGCCGTTTCGAGATCGCGAACATTGATCTGAGAAAGACGTTTTTTCCCGTAATCACGGAGTGCTTCATAGAATCCCTCACGGGGCAGTTGGAATCTCTCACACAAAGGCTCAGCAGCTTTCACAAAGCGCACAAAATCCCCACGGGGCCCCTCCTCCGGTGGGCGGAAGGCCAATGCACGTGGGAATTCGCGGACTAGCGCTGCCACCTTAGACTCCAGGCCTTTGAAAGGTGACTTCAGAATTTTGTCCTGAACATCAGCCCCCCGTCCAGACGGCACTCCAAAAAATAAGCAGCCAAACCAAAACAACCTTACCCAAAAAAAGGAGACACATCGTTTCATGGCACCAAAATTCGGGAGTTTAACAGCTTCTACTTTTTAAAATACCCGCGCTGCTTGTCACTAATAGGCAGCCCCGTTTTTTCCATCACCTGTAACATATCTTCCCAGACTTGGCGTTTGGCTACCCGGCCACCATCGGCCAGTTTTTCCTCTCGCAAAATATAGCTGGGGTGAAAGGTCACCATGGTCGGGAGCCCCTGGACTTCATAGAACTGGCCACGCAGTTTACTCACCGGCCCACTCAGGCCCAAGCCCTCAGCCGCGGTTTTCCCCAGAGCCACCAGAACCTTTGGCTGGACGATGGAAATTTCCGTAAAAATGTAGGGCAGACAGGTCTTCATCTCAACCGTTGTAGGAGGCCTATTGGACCAACCTTGATTTTCCATCGCTGGGCGAAACTTGCAGATGTTGCTGATGTACACCTCGCTGCGGTCTAACCCCATCGCTTTGATGATGCCCGTGAGCTTTTGTCCGGCAGGCCCAACAAATGGCTCCTGCTGCCGCTCTTCCTCAGAGCCCGGTGCTTCACCGATAAACATGATTTCCGCATCAGGACTGCCCACGGCAAAAACCATCGTCTCGCGCAGCGTGCCCAGCGCACGCGCCTCAGGCGACTGCTCGGCGATCTGTGCCAGAGCCGTCAGCTTTTCAGCTTTCGTCATGCCAGGGACTTCGATCAAAGTCGGCACCGCAGTGGGTGCCTTCGCTGCCGCTACCCGGGCTGGCGCAGGTGCTGGAGTCACCACGACGGGAGCCACAAAAGCTTCGCGCAGCAAAGAGGCTGGGGCTGCCCGCTCTTCAGAAAAAGATTCGGCCACACGTCGCGGCTCGGGGGCTCTTTGAGGAGCCACTGCGGGCCGTGCACTGCGGCCTGTCATTTTATCCAGCACGCCTGGGCGCAGGCCCACATGGGTCTGCCCCGCTACCTGGCGCTGTTCCAGGTATTGTTTGAGAAGTCCGGCGGCTACAGGCTGAGGCATAAAAGAAAGATCACTGAGCTAACACACACTAATGCGGGAAACGATCACTTTTTGCGCCCTGCCTTAGGCTCAGTCCCAGCGAGGATACGACTGACATTCCCCCGATGCCGAACGATCACCAGCACCATGATCAAAACGCCAAAACTTAGCATCACGAAGTCCCAATGCCCCACCTTCGCCATCAGGGCCACCATCGTTGCCACCACGCCCACGCCGGCCATCATGGAGGCCAGGGAAACATAGCGCAGGGTAAAGAAAAACAGCAACCACACCACCAGCCCGCCTAGCATCGCTAGAGGGGCGATCCCCAGAAGGACCCCGGCTGTCGTCGCTACACCTTTGCCGCCTTTGAAGCCCAGCCAAAAAGTGTACATGTGCCCCAGCACCGCCGAGAGGCCTGCCACCACAGCTCCGGTGGAAACGATCTCAGCCGAGGCCCCTTGCTGAGCCAAAAAAGAGGTAGCTAACCACACTGGCAACCAACCTTTAAGCGCATCCAGAATAAAAACCGGAATACCGATTCCCTTCCCCAGCACGCGAATCACATTGGTCGCACCGATGTTACCGCTGCCATGCTGGCGGATGTCCAACCCCTTCAATTTACCTGCCCAATAACCAAAGGGCATCGCACCACTGAGGTAGCCGACGACTGCGGAGATCAAAATTGCCACTGCGGGATTCATTGTCCCGTATGTATCCGCAGCCCATGCCCATGCGCCAAGTGAAAAGAAGCCCCACCTTCTTTACCCACGCGGTTATTCCCCCTGAAGCTCTTCCCTCCAGGGACTATTTTCAGAGGCTCCCCATTTTTCTGCTCAAATTTGGTATTTTAGCGCGATTCTCTGAGCCGCCTTTCTCTCTCATGCTCCGCACCGCCCTCCTTGCCCTGTTTGCCATCGCCCTGGTCACTGCCACCCACGCGGCAGAGACCAAGCCCCTCAAGGCCCTCCTCATCGCCGGTGGCTGCTGCCACGACTACGCCAAGCAGCACGAGATCCTCAGCAAAGGCATCCAGTCCCGCGCCAATGTGCAGGTGGATGTGGTGTGGACCGATGACAAGTCCACCAATCCACCCCTGCCCCTGTACGACAATCTCGACTGGGCCAAAGGCTACGACATCATCATCCACGACGAATGCGCCGCCGGCCTGAAGGACATCGGCAGCATCAAGCGCATCCTAGATGTTCATAAAACCATCCCCGCCGTGCATCTGCACTGCGCCATGCACAGCTTCCGCCCCGGCAATGACACCTGGTACAAGCACCTGGGCATTCAGTCGAATTCTCACGGCCCGCAGGAGCCCATCGCCATTACCTATGTGGACAAAGACCACCCCATCACCAAGCCCCTGGCCGACTGGACCACGATCAAAGAAGAGCTCTACAACAACGTCAATATCTTCGATGCTCATCCCCTGGCCATGGGCAAGCAGACGGTCAAACAAAAGGACGGCACCACCAAGGACGTCGAATACATCGTCGCCTGGACCAACGAAAAGCAGGGCGCGCGCAGCTTCAGCACCACCATCGGGCATAACAACGACACTGTCGCGGATGCCCGTTACCTTGATCTCCTCGCACGCGGCCTCCTCTGGGCTTGCGACAAGCTGACCCCTGATTACCAGACCGCCTTCAAAGGCGAAAACAAAGTCACCTTTGTCAAAGGCAACCCCGAACCGCCCAAGCCCCAGCCCAAACCCGCCGCTGCCACGCCACCGCCCGCAGCCAAGGACGCCACTCTCGTCACGGTCACCGCCAGCAGCGAGGAAAGCGGCAAAAACAACTTTACCTGGCGTGCGGTAGATGGGGATGAGACCACCCGCTGGTGCGCCAACAGCGGCGAATACCCACAATGGTTCCAGCTCGAGTTTGAAAAACCCCAGTCCCTCTCCGGCATTACCACCACCTGGGAAAACAACGGCGTCTATCGCTACAAGATCGAAGCCTCTACCGATGGCACTGCCTGGAACGTCCTCGCCGATGCCTCCACAAACACCAAAGGTGCTCCATACACCAACGAGTTTGCCAAAACGGCTAACCTGAAGTTCGTCAAAATCCACGTGATCGGCAAAAACGGCGGCGGCTGGGCCAGCATCCGCGAAGTGCAGCTCAAAGGCGACGGCATCAAATCCCTCGCATCCAAGATGAACGCCCAGCAGCAGGCCACGGCAGCGAAGGTGGTGAAAGAAGAGGCCGACCCCTACAAAAACGAAGGCAACATCGCCCCTTCCATCGTCAAGCTCACCGCAGCGCAGGAGGCCGAAATCCTCAAGGACGTGAAAGTGGCCGAAGGTTTTGAAGCGACCCTCTTCGCCAACTCCGCCGCCGCCAACTACCCCGTCTATGTCGCCGCCGCACCCGATGGCACCCTCTACGTCAGCAGCGATGGCAATGGCTCCCTGGGCCGCCAGCCCAAGCGCGGCCGCATCATCCGCCTGCGCGATCTGGATGGCGACGGCAAGGCCGATGAAACCAAGGTTTTCTGCGAAGTGGACAGCCCTCGCGGCCTCGTCTGGGACCACGACCGCCTCTATCTCGTCCATCCGCCGCACCTCAGCGAATTCATTGATGCCGATGGCGACGGCGTCGCCGAAAAACAAAACATCCTCGTCAAGGACATCGCCTTTGGTTTCAAGGATCGCCCTGCCGACCACACCACCAACGGCCTCAGCCTGGGCATCGACGGCTGGCTCTACATCGCCGGCGGCGACTTCGGATTCATGAAGGCCACCGGCACCGACGGCAAAACCCTACAGCATCGCGGCGGCGGCGTCATCCGAGTGCGGCCTGACGGCACCGGCCTGGAAATCTACTCCACAGGCACCCGCAACATCCTGGAGGTGGCCATCAGCCCGCTCATGGACATCTTCGCCCGTGACAACACCAATGACGGCGGCGGCTGGAACGTCCGCTTCCACCACTTCACCGGCCTGGACGACCACGGCTACCCACGCCTCTACAAGAACTTCAACGACGAGTGCATCCAGCCCCTCGCCGACTACGGCGGCGGCTCCGGCTGCGGTGCCGTTTACATTGACGAACCCGGCTTCGGCGAAGCCTGGAACAACGCCCCCTTCACCGCCGACTGGGGCACTGGCGCCATTTACAAACATTCGGTTAAACCCAAAGGCGCCACCTTCGAGGAAACCGCCAAGCCCGAACCCTTCATCAAAATGACCCGCCCCACCGATGCCGACGTGGACGGCATGAGCCGCGTCTATGCCTCCAGTTGGAAAGGCGCCACCTTCAACTGGGCCGGACCCGATGTGGGGTACATCGTTCAGGTGAAACCAAAAAGCTTCAAACCGGAGCCTATGCCAAATTTTGCCAAACTCAGCGATGCTGAGTTGGTGAAGGAACTGGAGTCTCCAAGCTACCGCCGAAGGATGGAAGCGCAACGAACCCTCATCAGAATACAGCAATCCATAGGGAGCAAACGACAAGCTGTACAAAAGTTGGTTGAACCACTGGTGCTCGATATTGAACAACCTCTGGCAAGCCGATTTGCCGCCGCCTATTCGATTCATGGTCGGGGAAAAATTCCTGTAGATCCTGCTTACCTACCTTTGGCGTTGCGCTCCATGGAAGCCTTTCCCTATGCAGGAGAAGCCGAGCATGGAAAGCCACGCGCTTTAAATGTAAGCGAAAGCAGCTATGGACAATTTCGCGATTCTGATTCGCCAGGAGAATACACTGATGATTTCTTAGAGGCTGCCGCCAAGTCTTCAGACCCCAGAGTGCGCCGGGAAGCGGCACGCCTACCAGCCAAGCTCAGTTTGGACGGTTACAAAATTGTCGGCTTGGAAGAAGAGCGTCAACTCAGATCCCAGCTTTTCAAAGCATCGCTACCTTTGATGGGAGATTCAGACTTTGTTGTGCGACAGACTGTAATCCATTCATTTGGAAAGTGCTTTGATCCGGCAGATGACCAAGCCTTGCAATGGTACCACAATGCAGGGGAGAGAGTAACAGCGATGATGTTCCAAGAACTCGACTCTTCCTCAGCATCCGAGCTATCCAAATCTTCCTTGCTGAAGGCCCTCGCGATGATCCACAAACCTCGGGTCGTAAACGACCTCATTGATCGCCTCGGCACAGCCACCGATCCCGCCCTCCGCCAGGGCATCCTCGCCGCGCTTTGCCGACTGCATTTCCATGAAGGCGAATGGAAGGGCGACTCCTGGGGCACACGCCCGGACACACGCGGGCCTTATTACCAGCCGGAGCCTTGGAGTGAAACGCCGAAGATCGCTGAAGCCCTCAAGACTGCCCTCGCCAAGGCCAGCCCTGAAGAAGCCGCCTTCCTGGTCAAAGAGATGAACCGCAACCGCATCCAGTCCAACGATGCCCTCCAGCGCATCCTCACCCTGGCCAAACAAGACCCCAAAGTCATCCCCGATGCCGTCGCCCAGCTCGCCGTTGCCGAGACCATTCCCGCCGACGCCATCCCGATGTTGGTGGGAGTCTTAAAAAGTACTCAAGAGCTTCAGCTCGCCAAGACTTCCAAAGACCAGACGACGTCCAATCCCGGCATCGTCGATCCCAGCGAGCTAAAGCTCTCGAGTACTTTGCTTTCCCAGGCCATCATCGCCCTGACCAAGACCGACAGCGCCGAGGGCGTCAGCGCCACCTTGGCGGTCCTGTCCCCCATGCAGAAGATGCCGGAGTCCTTCAAGGACTTCGAAGCCGCCTCCGCCGCTTTCTTCGCTTCACCAAAATTGGAAAACCATCACCTGCTCATCGAACAGATCGCCGAGAAACTCGACGGCCCAGCTTCCCGTTATGCCGATGCCGCCCTGCTGAATCTCGCCGCACGCACCACCGGCAGCCCCGAGTCCCGCGAGCTTTCCCAAAAAGCCCTCGACCACGGCTGGCAGGAGGCCAACCGCCGCGTCCAGATCCTAGATGCCATCTCCGCGATCAAGCACATGGCCTCCGCCCCCAAAGTGCTCGCTGCCACAGACGATCCAGATCCCAAAGTCAAAGACGCCGCCAACCGCGCCATGAAAGCCATGCGCCTAACCAAAGTTGAGGACAAGACGCCAAAAATCGCCACGCTGAAGCCCGAAGAAGTCATCGCCATCGTCCTCAAGACCAAAGGTGACCTCGCCCTGGGCGAGCAGATCTTCACACGCGCCACCTGCATCGCCTGCCACACCACCAAGGAATCTGAAGCGCAGAAAGGCCCCTACCTCGGCAACATCGCCCAGACCTACAAACGCCCGGAACTCGCCCAAAACATCCTGGACCCGAACAAGACCATCGCCCAGGGTTTCGCCAGCGAACTCATCACGATGAAGGACGGCGCTCAGCAGATGGGCTTCATCACCCTTGAAGGAGCCAGCGAAGTGAAGCTGCGCAACATCGCCGCCCAAGAATTCACGTTCAAAGTCAGTGATATCAAAGAGCGCCAAAAGCTCCCCATGTCCATGATGCCTCCTGGCCTCATGATGAACTTCACCGTCCGCGAATTCGCCTCCCTGCTGGACTACCTCGAAGCCCTCGCGAAAAAGTAAACGACCAGTTTCCTTGGGCGTCTCCGGTCATTCCCGACAGGAGACGTCCTTTTTGCGTATTCACTTCTTCCACTCCGCCAGCACCTGGGGCAGCAGCTTGTGCTCCTGGTCCTTGATACGCGCATGCAGTTTCTCCGACGTATCTCCAGGCAGGACTGGCACCGTCGCCTGGGCCAGGATGCGACCGGCATCAATCTCCGCCGTCACCAGGTGCACCGTGCAGCCCGTCTCCGTATCCCCGGCTTCGATCGCCAGTTGAGGTGCATTCGCACCCTTGTGCTTAGGTAGCAAAGACGGATGCACGTTCACAATGCGATCCGCATACAGGCTCAGCGTCGGTTCCTTGAGAATGCGCATGAAACCGATGAGCACCACCACATCCACTTGCGCACGCTGCAGATGCTCGGCGATCTCCTTTTGCGCCGCATCATCAAATCGGCGCGGATTCGCCCCACCGTCCACATGAATGGCAGGCACGCCCGCTTCACGGGCAATTTGAAGGAACTTAGAATCGGCCTGATCCGAAAGAGCCACACTGATGTCCGCCTGCAAAGCGCCCGCCGTTATGGCCGCCAAAATCGCACGCAGGTTCGATCCTTCACCGGAGCCCAGCACGCCGATGCGCAGACGCCCAGCGCCCCCATCATGGGTCATCCGCTGGACCGTGGCCGTTGTCGAACGCCCCGGCACCAGCGGCAGGATGCGAATGGCCGTGCCAGCCGCATCCAGCGCAGCCCGTTCTTCCGGGTTTAGAGAGTCCACCGTGTAGTCGCCACCTTTGGCATAGATGTGTGGCTGGATGGTTTCGATGAGGGACGTAGCCCGCTTGTCACCAAACACCACCACCGCATCCACAGCACGCAGAGCAGCCATCACTTCAGCCCGGTCATTTTCGCTGTTGATGGGGCGCGTGGGCCCCTTCAATTCACGCACAGATTCATCTGAATTCAGAGCTACCACCATCGCATCGCCCAGCTCTCTCGCCTCATTCAAATAACGCACATGACCAGCATGCAAGAGGTCAAAGCAACCATTGGTAAAGACCAGTTTTTTCCCCTGTGCATCGAGTTGGTCACGCAAAGCGCGGACTTCAGCAGGGGTCATGGGAGCGTAGGCTTCGGCGTCAGTAGGCATGATTAAAGTGACTGGACAATGCGCGGCTGGCCCCTTCCCTCAACGCTTATAGCAGATCACGAAATAGATTTCGTGATGGCTTCAAAAGCCCTCACGTCACCACTCTCCCTCACGCTGGAATTGGCGTCGCACATTCTCCCCAAATTGTTTCCCCGCCGCATTCAGGTTTTCGATCACCTGCTCCAGTGGCAATCCCACACTGCCGCGGGCCGCAGGGATGACCGTCTCACACTCATTGGCATCCATGAAACGGGAGGCTTCTAAAAGCCGATCCTCATCGCCAAAAGGCAGTGCCATAAACCCATGTTTGTCGGCATGGATTAACTGCCCAGGTTGAATCTTGCGACCAAAAACTTCCACATCGCAACCCCAGCGCACCGGATGCACATGCGCATGCCCTACACAAAGGCGGCGAGCGAGCGCCTTGAATCCCGCATTGGTCATTTCATCCACATCTCGAATGGCTCCATCCACGATGCTGCCCACACAGCCCAGCGCCCGGTGGGCATTGCTATTCACCTCTCCCCAAAAGGAGCCAATGACGCGAGGTTTATCCAGATCCTGCACGATCACGATCTTCGGGCCCGGCACACTCGCAATGTAGCGACGGTACTCCGCCCAGGCGTTCGGATGAGCTTCACGATGACTTTTGTCCGAAGGCTGGATCACCACCGTCACGGCAAACCCCACCATGGGGCCCATCTGCGGCATGAAGTCCCGAGTTTCTTCCAGATTAAAAGCCTCCGCAGCCACATCGGCTTTCGTGATCTGTTCCCAGCCATTGTAAATGGTCGGTGTGTTCCAGCGCTTGAGTTGCAAGAGGTCTGCGTGAGAGATGGGCATAGAAAAGTATCGTTAAGAGAGCCTATTTAACGCTCACAAATCCCAGCGGTCACTGGTCACCTGGACTGACCTCTCCCAGCTCCGTCATTGTCACTTCAAGGGCTTAGAATTTGGGAATGGGAGATCTTGAAACTCAAAGGTCACCCTCTCGCTTTCATACTTGAGGGGAAGTTTCAGCCCGAGAGTCACTGGATAATGAATGTCTTCGACGGCCTCGAAAAGAGATGCCGGAGACTGATCCCCAGCCTTACCGCTCGCGGTGAAAGACAACGCCGTCCCACGAAGAACAGCATACCGTCCACTGCCCCCACCACCGCTAAAAGTGCCCGATGACAGCGAAAGACGCTGATCAGCAGCATCGGTGATCTTTAGGTTTTCTAGGGCATAGCGGTGCGTGAGAAATAGCAACGGCATCTGTTGACGATAGATTTCATGCTCCAGGGCATGCTCAGAAAATGCCGCTGCAGACAGCACTAGGTGCTGAGGCTGAACTTCACTGACCACCAGCTCGAACGGGCCACATTTAAGAGGCGCATCACCCGCTTTTTGGATGCCTTTAAACTCGAGATACTTCCATTCCGTGATTTTCGCCAGTGTCACTACCAGCTTCAACCTGCGGAGTTGCTGCAGAGATTTCCCCACTTCGTGGGTGTGGATCGTTACTGTGAGGTCAGAGGTATCAGTCCATTTGGAGCCCTTTTGGTTCGCCACGTTTTCTCCTGACAATAGGACAGCTTCTTCCAAATCCACTTTTTCCAAAAACACATTTTCCGGCAACTGGGACAAAAAATCCGCCGCCTGATTCGCACGGGATTCCAGCCTAAATGTCCCCGAAATAGAGGACACTTCTTTATCCCAGGGCGAAGGCCCCTGCTCTGAGTGCGTTAAAGTCAGACGATACTGCCCATTCGGCGAGACCGCCGTCTGCGGTGTTTTAAACGGACTTGTCTCATCCGCCGCAGCCCCTGCAAGCACTGGCCATAAGAAAGCCGCGACGAAAAAACACCCACGGAAACTCATTTGGCAGGCATGACCATTTAACATCCTCATACTGTAGCAAATTCAGCCGGAGACATAAATCAAAATCGCAACGTTCCCGTTCCCTTCAAAAAACCAAAGACTGGTATAAAAAGTTGGCCACTGAGAAAGGAAGGGACTTGCAACCCCGTGGCAGCCACTGGTTACACTCGCTTACCGCCATGCCTGCAAGTATCCCCCAACGCTCCTCCCTGGTGGCTGAAACCCTGCGCGTGCTGCGCGAGGCCATCGCCAGTGGCCGCTGGCAAGAAGAACTGCCCGGCGAGCGCCGCCTCTGTGAAGAATGGCACATCAGTCGCCCCACCCTGCGTGCAGCACTCACAGCCCTCGCCGCAGACGGTTGGGTCACCATCGCTCAGGGCAAGCCAACCCGCGTTTGCCACCCAGCAGGCAGCTCTGGCCCTCCACCACTACCATCCCCTACCCTAACTGTGGGCCTTCTCAGTCCCGAGCCCCTGCATGCCATGCCCCCTTTTGTTCTGCTCTGGGTGGATGAATTGCGCAGCCAATTAGCCAGTGAGGGCCACCTTCTACAGGTGCATGTGGGGCGCGCCTGGTCAGGGGGTAAAAACCCCGCACGTGCCTTGCAAACACTCACCACTACCGTTCCAGCGGCTGCCTGGGTACTCTATCGCAGCACGGAGGCCATGCAGCAGTGGTTTGAGCAAAGGCAGATCCCCTGCGTGGTCGTAGGCTCTGTCTTCAAAGGGTATTCGCTTCCTTCGGTAGATCGCGACCACCGCGCCGTTTGCCGCCATGCCGTAGGTCTCCTGGCCGCTCGTGGGTATCAGCGGTTGGCCCTGGTGATCCAGGAACCCCAGTTTGCGGGTGATCGCGAAAGCGAAGCTGGCTTTGGGGAAGGCCTGCATGCCGCCGCTGCACGCGGTGTCACTGGGCATATACAACGGCACGATGGCAGCCGCGAGGGGCTTCTGAAAGCCCTGGATCGCCTGCTCACAGCCAAGCAAAGACCCCAGGCCTTGCTTATCGCCCGCACCTCCAGCGCCCTCACCATCTGCACTGGACTTCTACAGCGCGGCCTCCGCATTCCCCAAGACGTGGCACTCATCTGCCGTGATGACGACATCTTCCTGGACGAGACAATCCCCCAAATTGCCCGATACAGCGTAGCTGCCGATACCTTCGCTAAACGCATCTTTCGGCTCGTGCGGCAGCCCGGAGCCAAAGGCGAAACCAAGGTCATGCCGGAATTTGTCAAACGAGAATCATTGTGAAAAACTTTGCTCACCGTTTGACACGCACTCACCTGCATGTACAATCGCCCCCCTTTCCCTGGGAGGGCAGACTTTATGGCAAACGTTCAAGTAATACTCAAAGAGAAGATCAAAAACCTCGGTGCCGAGGCTGATGTCGTGCAAGTGAAGCGTGGTTTTGCACGCAATTTCCTCGTCCCACAGGGCAAGGCTTATGAAGCTACGGCTGGCAATCTTCGCAACATCAACCATCTGAAAGCCGCACGCGCTGAGCGTGAAGCTAAAGAACTGCAGGAAGCGGAGAAAACCGCCTCCAAGCTGAAGAAACTGAAGCTGAAGCTCACCCTTCAGACTGGCCAGGGCGGCAAAGCCTTTGGTTCCATCACCAACATGGACATCGCTAAAGCAGTAGCTGAAAGCTCTGCCAAGGTTGAACTCGACCGTCACCTCATCCAGCTCGACAAGCCCATCAAGAGCACAGGCACCTTTGAAATCCCAGTGAAGCTGCATGCAGATGTAAGCTGCTTCCTGAAGCTCACGGTGCTCGCTGATTCTGATGCAGCCGCTGCGGACTCGACTGAAGACAGCGAATAATTTCGTCGCCTTTAAAAACCTTACTGAAAACCGCGTCCCATCCTGGGGCGCGGTTTTTTTATGCCTTCAGCAATCTCCTCGTTATGCGAGGAGATGGTAACATAATCCATGAAGCAGGGAGCGAAGGATTTTCTCCAAAGCTCCCAGATAGCACCGAGAAGGGCTTTTACTTCTTTGCTGGGTAAAGCGTCGGCAGCCACTCACCGACTCGCACAAGCCAGTCGTTTACCGGCAACCCACTCTTCTTCATCCCGAATCCGTGTCCGCCAGAACTGTAAATGTGCAGTTCACAGGGGAGCTTGTTCTTTTTGTATTCGAGGTAAATCAGCGCACTGCCAGCCGCACTGTGTGGATCATCGTGAGCGTGGACCAAGCACATGGGGGGTGCCTTAGCCGTTACTTTGATTTCAGGTAGGAGCTCAAACTCATTCCCCTTCCCGACCAAGTATGCAGGATACACAGGGATGGCAAAGTTAGGCGTCGCGTTCGCCATATCCAGCGCAGCATCCTGCTCATACGTCCGCGTGCCTCCCTGCAACGCCGCCATGATGGAAAGGTGCCCCCCCGCAGAAAATCCGAGAATGCCAATACGATCCTGCTGAATACCAAACTCGGCAGCCCGGTGCCTGAGAATACCCATGGCCCGCTGTGTGTCCTGCAAAGGCACCCGGCTTGGATCCTCATTGTCGCGACGCGGGACGCGATACTTCAGCAGAACGGGTGTCACGCCCAGAGTGCGTAGATAGTCACAAACCTGCGTGCCTTCATGCTCAATGGCTAGAATGCCATATCCACCACCAGGACAAACCAAGACAGCCGTGCCATTCGGCTTTTCCGGCTGATAAATCGTAATGGTGGGATCTGAAACATTCCCCAGACGTTTAACTCCATCGTCCTTTTCCTTTTTAATTTCCGCCTCTGGTTCGATTTTAAACCCTTCTTTTTCAGGGGCACCGTGGGGCCACAAACGAATCGTTACAGGTTCAACCGCGACAGCGAAGGTGGTGAACGTCAGTGAAAACAGAGCGAGAGAAGACAACCATTTCATAAAGTGTGTCCATCAAACGAATGGATGATAGAAATTCACGCTTAAATTCATCAAAGATGTATGAATTTAAGTTGCGCTTACCCTAACGCGCAGCATTGTGACAGCCCGCTCGCAGCCAATCAAGGCCACCCGAGCACACGGGGCGTAGCTCAGCCTGGTAGAGCGCTTGCTTTGGGAGCAAGAAGTCGTCAGTTCGAATCTGGCCGCCCCGACCATTCACAAAGAATGGTTTATCCACTGAAGTTACTGGCATACCAGATGTCCGCACTCTACGCCGCCACTCTCCAGACGTTCAAAGCTCAAGGCTGGCACTACCGCGAAGTCACAGGGATGGAAGTCCTTGAAGCAGATTTCGAAGCGCATCACACAAAAGTCGCTTTGCATGTGCAGATCTATGGAGAAGCCCACATCGCTACCGTCGTCGCCACAGCTTCACTCCAAGTCGCACACACACATCGCCTCCAAGTCTCTGAACTGCTGATGCGTACCAACAAAGAGCTCAACTTAGGCAACTTTGAACTCGATTGGGACAGCGGTGCAGTGATGTTTCGCCTCACCAATATTTTTCCACCTCATCGTTATGATGAGCGCATCCTAGCCACATTGGTGCATACCACCATTGCCGAAACGGATCGGCTCACACCCTTTTTGGGCGAAATTTGCAATACGCCTAAAGGCGAGCTGATCCTACTCCGAGTCCGAGACTTAATGAAACGTGAGGACCTCTTACCCCCTGCACCCACAGAGGAACCCTAAAAGCCTTCGTGGCGTTGATTTATCGGTGTATCACCCATGAATACCGTCACTCGTTTCGCCCCCAGCCCCACGGGTTGGCTGCACCTCGGCCATGCGTATGCCGCCATTTTCGCCGAACAAAAAGCGCGGCAAAATCTAGGCCGGTTCCTCATTCGTTTGGAGGACATTGATGGTACTCGCTCTCGACCTGAATACGAGACCGCTTTATTTGATGACCTTCAGTGGTTAGGTCTTACTTGGGAAAGACCTGTCTTACGACAATCGGATCACGCTGCAGACTACCGCCTGGCTTTGGATGAACTCGCCAGACAGGAGCTGCTCTACCCCTGTTTTTGCACTCGGCGCGAGATCCAGGAAGAAATTGCCCAAGCCCCTCGCGCTCCCCACGGTCCTGATGGCCCCTTATATCCAGGAACCTGTCGCCATCTTTCTCACAGAGAAAGCCAGTCTCTTATTGAGTCAGGCCAACCTTACGCACTCCGTCTAGATATTGAAAAAGCCACTTATCGCATTGGCCATTCACTTCAGTGGGAAGATCTAGGCCGCGGCTTACAAACCGCAAACCCCGCCCTCTTTGGAGATGTCGTCTTAGCCCGCAAAGACACACCTGCTAGCTACCATTTGGCCGTGGTGGTGGACGATGCAAGGCAAGGCATTACCCTCGTCACCCGTGGAGAAGATCTTTTTGAAGCCACCCATCTTCACCGACTTCTTCAAGAACTCCTCCACCTGCCAGTTCCCACTTGGCATCATCACCGTTTAGTCACGGATGAACTCGGCAAGCGACTCGCGAAAAGAGACCACGCTCGCTCCTTGCGGACCCTGCGAGAAGAAGGCTGGACACCCCAAAAAGTGCGCCGAGTCTTAAACTTAGAAGAGTCTGCATCCTAGACCTTTTTCCAAAAAGATTGTCTGATTGAAAAGGCGGGCGCGGTGGGATGAGTGGCAAGGCAAGAGCGCAGGCTGCTATCTTGACGATAACAGCCAAGTCCCGCTTGCGCGGGAACGCCAATCATTCCACCCCGTCGCCGCTTTTCGGACAAGATTTTTGGAAATCGGTCTAAATCGTGGGCACGACCGCGTTGGTAACCGATCAGGGAAAAGCATTTCTGGGCGAGAGCATCTTTATTGGGGGATCAACGCGGCCAGAAACCCTCACCCAAACTTCCTCCCAATATAGTTTGGTGAGAAGGAATCCATTGAGGTGAATGGTAGCTTCATTCCAAACAAAAAACCCCTGAATGCCAGGCATCCAGGGGTCTTTTATAAAATCCATTAGATAGACTTGCGCTTCCGTTTCAACTGGAGCTGAGCAGCGCTGCGCTGAATCATCGCCATCACAGCAGCTACTTCTTCTTGCTGTTCACCATGCTTGAGGCTCTCGAGGGAGTGCTTAGCACGCTCCATAGCTTCCTCGACAGCTTTCTCGTCGATTTCATCGCTACTGAGAGCCATGTCAGTCAACACACGAGTGGTGCTACCAGTCACTTCGACAAGCCCCTCACCGACGGCCAATTCAGTCGTTTTACCGCCTTTGGTGTAACGAAGTTCACCAACCTGGAGAGTCGTCACCAGAGGAGCATGTGAGGGAAGAACCCCCATTTCACCTTCAAAACCCGGGAGCACTACAGTGTCCACTTCATCCGAAAAGATGCGGGCTTCAGGGGTAACGATTTCGAGTTTGAGAGGCATGAGGAAAAGTCGGAAAACAGAGAGTCAAGGAGCCAAGTTTGTCAAGGTGGCGGACCGGCTTGACTGGTTGACCACCTTGACCATTGACCAAACAGGCTTACGCCTTCGGCACAGTGTCGATACCACCCTTCATGTAGAAGTTGGCTTCTGGCACATCGTCGTGCTTACCATCAAGAATTTCGGCAAAGCCACGAACAGTATCCTTAACAGAAACATATTCACCCTTGGTGCCAGTGAAGATTTCAGCCACATGGAACGGCTGGCTCAGGAAACGCTGAAGCTTACGGGCGCGGAACACGATGAGCTTATCCTCGTCAGACAGTTCGTCCATCCCGAGAATGGCGATAATGTCCTGAAGGTCTTTGTAGCGCTGAAGCACGCGCTGGACGCCACGGGCAACACGGTAGTGTTCTTCACCCACGATGTCTGGGGCCAGTGCCTTGGACACCGAAGAAAGAGGATCCACAGCTGGGTAGATACCCAACTCAGCCAGGGAGCGCTCAAGCACCACCGTAGAGTCAAGGTGAGCGAAGGTATTCGCCGGCGCTGGGTCAGTCAAGTCATCCGCAGGAACATAAACGGCCTGGAAGGAGGTGATGGAACCACTCTTGGTGGAGGTGATTCGCTCCTGCATAGCGCCCATTTCAGCAGCCAGCGTTGGCTGGTAACCCACGGCGGAAGGCGTACGCCCCAGAAGGGCGGACACTTCGGAGCCAGCTTGGGAGAAACGGAAAACGTTGTCCACGAAGAGAAGCACGTCTTGATTCTTCTCATCACGGAAGTATTCAGCCATGGAGAGAGCCGAAAGAGCCACGCGGAGACGAGCACCTGGAGGCTCATTCATCTGACCATAAACAAGAGCCACTTTAGATCCTGGCTCGCTAACGTAACCCCCTTGGGCATTGCGCACGATATCATGACCGTTCTTTTTCACCTTGATAACGTCAGACTCGATCATTTCATGGTAAAGGTCGTTACCTTCACGAGTACGCTCACCCACACCGGCAAACACAGAATAACCACCGTGGCCTTTAGCGATGTTGTTGATGAGCTCCATGATAACCACGGTCTTACCCACACCTGCACCACCAAAGGCGCCGACTTTACCACCCTTGGTGAAAGGGCAGATCAGGTCGATCACTTTGATGCCGGTCTCAAGGATCTGAGCAGAAGGGTTTTGGTCCACCAGAGCTGGAGCGGGGCGGTGAATCGGATAACGCTTCGTGGTAACAGGAGCAGCCTGGTCATCGATAGCATCACCGGTCACGTTGAAAATACGACCAAGCACTTCTTCGCCCACTGGAACAGTGATCGGAGTGCCGATATCGAGTGCATCAAGACCGCGCTTCAGGCCTTCCGTAGAAGACATAGCCACAGAACGAACCCAGCCATCACCCAAGTGGCTCTGCACTTCGCAGACCAGACGTGCTGATTTGCCGCCGAGATCAAACTTGATCTCGAGTGCGTTGTAGATCTCGGGCAGCTTTCCTGTGGCTGAAAAATCCACGTCCACCACGGGACCGATGACTTGAACGATTTTGCCGATGTTGCTCATATTGGAAGGGGTCAAAAAGAATCAGAGGGTCAAGAATGCAAAGAAGGCTATTCAAGAGCCATTTTGGCGGTGGTGATTTCGAGAAGTTCGTTGGTGATCGCAGCCTGGCGCAGTTTGTTATATTCGAGGCTGAGGTCTTTAAGCATTTGCTTAGCATTGTCGGTCGCGTTTTTCATCGCCACCATTCGGCTGCTGTGCTCGGAAGCACGGGCTTCTAAGACCATTTGATAAACGGTACCGTTAACATACTGAGGAAGCACTGTTTGGAAAACAGTGGCCGCATCCGGCTCAAAGGTGTAATCCGGAATGTCTGAAGGATTTACCTCTTTAGAAGTTTCATCGAAATTACGCTTACCACCCAACGTCACGGGATTGACAGGAAGGATCTGCTCAATCGAGGGCACTTGAGTGACCACATTGATGAAATTGTTAAAAGCGACCAAAACACGCTTGTATTCACCCGTCAGGAATTTTTCCTGAATGAATTTGGAGACCGTGCGAGTTTCAACAAACTTAGCAGGATCCTTGATCGGGAAGTCTGCAATGAGAGTTTTACGAAGACGTCCGAGGCCCTGTGAAGCTTTGCGACCAATGGTGATGTATTCAACTTCACCTTCAATCGGACTGTTAACCAGCTTCTTGAGCAAGTTAGTATTCAGAGCGCCGCAAAGCCCCTTATCGGTCGCGATAACAAGAACCAAAGTTTTGTTGCCCGAGCCTTCGCTGAAAAAAGGATGCACACCTTCAGCGGCGCTTTCCTTCAAACTCACAAGAATCTTGTTCATTAGCTCAGCATAAGAACGACCATTGGCGGCCTGATCCTGTGCTTTCTTCATCTTCGCAGCCGCGACGAGCTGCATGGCCTTGGTGATCTGGGCCGTGTTTTTGACCGATTTGATTCGGCGGCGAATGTCGCGGGTGGAGGGCATGGGAGCGGAGAGCTAAAAAAACGAGAACAGTGAACCAGGAGCAATTACTTCCAGGCGGTCTTGAAGTCTTCGAGAGCGGTCTTGATGTCAGCTTCGACATTGTCGAGAGCCTTTTCATTAGCGAGCTTTTCAACCAATTCAGATTTACGCTCAGTGAGGTAGGTTTCCAACTTAGCCTGGAACTCCTTCACGCGATCCACAGATACGCTATCGAAGTAGCCCTTCTGCATAGCGTACAGACTGATGACCATGATTGGCAGGCTCTTTGGCTGATACTGCTGCTGCTTGAAAAGTTCCACGATGCGAGCACCACGATCCAGCTTGGCCTTCGTGGCAGCATCGAGGTCTGAACCGAACTGAGCGAAAGCGGCCAATTCGCGGAACTGAGCGAGGTCAAGCTTTGTGGTACCAGACACTTTCTTGATGGCTTTTGTCTGAGCGGCAGAACCGACACGAGAGACGGAAAGGCCCACCGAAATAGCAGGGCGAATGCCTTGATAGAAAAGGTCGGTTTCCAGGAAAATCTGACCATCGGTGATAGAAATCACGTTGGTCGGGATGTAGGCAGAAACGTCACCAGCCTGGGTTTCGATGATCGGAAGAGCTGTTAGGGAACCGCCACCGTAGTTTTCGTTCACGCGTGCAGAACGCTCAAGCAACCGTGAGTGGAGATAGAACACGTCACCAGGGTAAGCTTCACGACCAGAAGGACGCTTCAGAACGAGGGAAACCTGACGATAAGCAACAGCCTGCTTGGAAAGGTCATCGAAAACAATCAAAGCGTCCTGGCCCTGATCCATGAACCATTCGCCGATGGCGCAACCCGTGTAGGGAGCAAGATACTGGTTAACAGCGCTGTCGGAAGCCGAAGCATTCACGATAACGGTGTATTCCATAGCACCAGCATCTTCGAGAGTCTTGACGACACGAGCCACGTTGGACTGCTTCTGGCCGATGGCGACGTAGATGCAATACAGAGGCTTGTGACCTGCCAGCTTGCCTTGTTCGGCTGCCTTGTTCTGCTGTGCCTGGGAGATAATGGTGTCCACAGCAATGGTCGTCTTGCCCGTGGAGCGGTCACCAATGATCAACTCACGCTGACCGCGGCCAATCGGAATCATCGCGTCAATGGACATGATGCCCGTCTGCACTGGAACAGACACCGACTTACGGGTAATGATACCAGGAGCAAGTTTTTCAACAGGATACTGCGCATCGCCTTTGATCGGGCCTTTGCCATCGAGAGGCTCACCCAAAGTGCTGACCACACGACCCAGAAGACTCTTACCAACTGGAACCGAAAGAAGGCGGCCGGTGGTCTTGACTTCGTCGCCGGCCTTGATGCCTTCGGAAGAACCCAAAAGCACGCAACCCACTTCAGTTTCTTCAAGGTTCAGAGCCAAACCAAAGAGACCACCGGGGAACTCAATCATTTCGTTGAGCATGACATCGCTCAAACCTTCGATCTTGGCTGCGCCGTCACCGATCTCGCGGACCACGCCGACATTGGATTTGGTGACCGCCGTCTTAAGTCCGGCGATTTGGGATTCGATCTCCTGGAGGATGTTGCTCATGGTAACTACTGGTTTTGAAAGGGAAAAATGGGGGCGGGTGCCGGGCGGTAACGATTAGGAAAGAGAGGCTTTTAGGGCTTCAAGACGGGCTTTAACAGAGCCGTCCCAGACATCGCTGCCCACCTTGACGCGAATACCGCCAAGAAGTTCAGGCTTGATGTGAAATTCAAGAGCCAGCTCACGACCGTACTTCTGGGACAAGCTCGATTTGAGATCAGCCTGAATATCCGCCGTCAGGAAAGTCGCACTTTCCACAACAGCACGTTGGCTTTCAACTTCGTTGCGCACCAGAGCAGCAAAGGAATCAAGCATGCCATGGTAACCACGGGGTTTGCTGGTGATGATCTGGTTCACCACCAGACGCACGCGGGAATCATCCAACTTGCCATTCACCAGGCAGACCCGGAAAAGCTGGCGAGAGGTGCGGCGAACTTCCTTGCTGATTTTCATGTTCGTGGTGGCGAAGGAAGGAAATTACAGGCTAACCTGAGCAGAGGTTTCCTGATTGATGCGAGCCTGGTCGTCGGTATTGAGGACCTTACCAGTCACGCGAGAGGTCGCGTCAGAAACCATACGACCAAATTCGCTCTTCAACTGAGCCATCAACTGCTCATGCTCAAGCTTAGCAGCTTCGCGAGCCTTGGCAAGGATCTGACCAGCTTCTTGAATGGCTTCCTGCTGACGCTTCTCAGCAAGGGACTTGGCGCTATCACCAGCTTCCTTCACGAGGCGATTGGCGTCATCATTAGCCTTATCAACAATGGCTTGAGCATTTTTTTCAGCCTCAGCAAGATCACGAGCGATCTTGTCCAGCTTGGATTCGCCATCAGCAATGCGTGCGCGGCGCTGTTCAAGCATGGCCAGAATAGGACCAAAGGCTTTGGTCTTCAGCACATAAAACACGACGAGAAAAATCAAGACTTGCGCGATCAGCTTTGGCAATTCGAGGCCAAACTGGTCTGCAATGTCGTTAGCGGCGGCAAGGAAAGTCGTGGTCATGACAGGAACAAATGAGTGAGCGAGAAGAAGGTGGCGGCCACCTGAGTGACCGCCACCTCAAGGGGATTAACGACCCTGGAATGCGATGATCAGGGCGTAAATAGCGACAGCTTCTGCCAGCGCCATGCCGATGATTGCCAGAGTCTGGATGCTGCCAGCAGCACCTGGGTTACGGCCGACAGCTTCCACTGCCTTGCCACCGATCAGACCGATGCCGATTGCAGCACCAGCACCAGCGAGACCCAGTGTCAAGGAACCGGAGATACCAGCAGCGGCAGCAGGAGCAGCGGCGGCAGCTTCAGCTGCCAGGGTCATAACTTCCATCATCATAGTGTATTAGTCTTTCTGTATTTGGTTGTTCTGGCCGCCGCCCACACTCAGAGGCATGGTCCCGACGGTCAAAGGCTTCAGTGGTGATCGTGCCCATGCTCTTCACCATGATGCTCATCATGCGTAGTGGAGAGCTGGATATAAACAGCGCAAAGGAGGGTGAAGACACTGGCCTGAAGCAAGCCCACGAGCAACTCCATGAAATAGAAGGGAATGGGAGCAATCGTAGCAATGATGAACTGCCCAACACTACCCAACTTGAACATCTCGCCTAGAGTCATCATGGTGTGGAGAAGAGTTTCCCCCGCATAGATGTTACCGAAAAGACGCAAGGAAAGCGAACCCGGACGGAACATGATGGAAACGATTTCGATAGCTCCAACCAGCAAGAATACCAGCGCGATAAAGATGCCCATCAAGCCTTTTGCCCCACCTTTTGGACCGAAGGTATGCTTAATAAAGCCCCAAACACCAAGCTCACGAATGGTCAGGTAGAACCAAATCAACATGAAGCAGAGCGCCATGCCAAGAGTCATGTTGAGATCCGCCGTCGCTGGTCGAAGCAGAGGCGCGCTAACATGATCCAAGCTCAGCATTCCGTGACCGTGACCCCAACCAATCGTGCCCACGCCCGGCAGCAGGCCGAAATAGTTAGCCACCAAAATGAAGATGAACAAGGTCGCCAAGAGAGGGAAGGCACGAGGAGCCTGCTTAGGCCCTACAATAGCCTCCACCTGATTGTAAACAGCCTCGATGATGGACTCGAAGAAATTCTGCCAAGGATGAGGAATGAGCGTCATCCTGGATGTCGCCTTGTTGGCCACCCAAATGATGATTCCAACAACCAAAGCAGCAACGAAACAGGAGTTTGTCACGAAAGCCCAAAAGCTTTCCTTATCTCCGCCACCAAGCAAAGACACGGCCCTACGGCTCACTTCAGCGAGCAGGATGGCGGATGAGGAAAAGGGAAAACTTACGTCCATAGCAAATAGCGGGCCGAGTCGGCAGAGTGTGTTTTAGCAGCGGGAAGAAGAGAGGCAAGACTTATTTGTGAAAAATTTCACAAAGTCATCCGTACCCTGATTTTACAGGCATCCGACGACTTTTCATCTTTCCGAATTAAATCCAAAAACAGGCCTCACCAAGCCGTCCAACCGCCATCCACGGGCAGATCAATTCCAGTGATGAAACTGGCTGCGTCACTCAGCAAAAAGTTTACGGCTCCGGCGATTTCTACGGGAGCACCAACTCTGCCCAAAGGAACCTTTTGCGACAGTCTCGCGATAAATTCGGGCTGCGTTGCCTGAATTCCTGGATTGGGAAAGGGACCGGGAGAAATGGAATTGCAGCGAACGCCACGACTGCCGTAATGCACTGCCAAATAGCGCGCCATTTGGCGTATTCCAGCTTTATTAACACCATACTCGATCGGATTAGTATTCAATGGTGACTCATAGATGCGTGGATCTGGAGCCACCCCTCCATACATGCTGGAAAATAGCACCACACTCCCCTGCCCCGCAGCAGCCATCAGTTCCGCCACAGCTCGAGTGAGAATGAAGGTGCTAGTCAGATTTCCATGATTCACCTGATCAAAATCAGCGGTCGTGAGTTCAGATAGCCTCTTGGGTGTGGCCGCGTAGGTTAGGTTGACCAACCCATGCGGCACTCCATGGCTGATTTGATGTTTACGAACGAATGGCTCCAGAGCCTCAGTATCGTGAGCATCCAAATCCACAGGGCTAATATCCCCAGCAAAATCAGCTTTCTCTAAAAAAGCGGAACTACGCCCTGGCAGATCCGCACATAAAACACTGGCCCCCATTTCAGCGAGCAGTAAAACGGTGGACTGGCCTAACCAACCTGCTCCACCGACGACCCAGATACGCTGACCCGTGAGATCGAAAGGTGAAGCGTTGCGATTCATGAGTTAAAAACGCGTGTCTTTCCCCCCAACTTGCGCACTTACATCGCTCTTCGAAGAGCTATTCCCACCAGCTTGGCTGCACGGCTTTGCGGTCTAGGGCCTTCAACCTTTGAATGTCTGGCTCTTTTCCCCATGCGATACCTTCGGTTTCAGGGATTCCTAAAGCTTTGCCATGGAAATGATTCGCCTCCCACCGGATACCCGCAAGGTCACAACGAGCCTCGACGACTTGGGTTTCTGCCCCATGAATTTTATTGCCGATGATGACGCATTCTATGGGTGGTAAGGAGGGCTTTCCGGGTACCTTGTCCCCCTCAAGCGCAATGAGAATCGGGTGCTTACAATTTACCAAGGTATTGTTTTCCACACGAGCACGCTTAACTTGGAAATAGCCATTTGCGGGTGAATTCGGCAGCCCCATCATCAAAGTGATGCCGCAGCGAGTTTCATCGCCTGTGAGGCTTTCTAAATAATTTTCCCTCACGATGTGATCTTCCCCAATGATCCGGATGCCCCCGGTGCCTTTGGCACCGTGGCCAAAAAAACCATTCTTCTCGACGATACAGCCATTGCCATGGCGCAACGTCAGGGTGCCACTGACTTCGACGAAGCTGTTTCCCTGATACAGATTCCCACATGATTTATTGGAGATGCATTCTGCCTCGCCATCACATCTGACGAAGAGATTTTGCCGCACAATGCAGGAGGCTGTCTCCATGGAGGTTTTACTATCTCCCACACGAATGGTTTCCCCGCCGTTTTTGCCAAGTTTCTCACGCGGACCAAAGTAGTTGTTCTCAATGATGTGGTGGCCTGTGTTTTCTCCCCCCAACCAGACAACAAGTGTCGTTCCCTTGGTGACTTTCCCCTCCACTAGACAACGATCCACGAGATTATGACTGCCGTACAGTCCGATCCAGCGCGATTCCTTGTCCGTTTTATTTGCTGCTTCTGGCGACATGGTGATGGCACAATTGGTTAATCGGCAGTGCGTGGCTACATGCTTGGAATCCACCCTAAACTCAATGCTATCGCCAATGGAAGAATCAGGATCTTTAAACCAAAGACCTTCTGCGATTAAATACTCTCCAGCCATCCTCAGAGCAGAGGCTCCCGTGAAAATCGTTTTTCCTGGAATCGCAGCACATAAGGTAATGGGCGCCTGGGCAGTGCCCTTTCCCTGAAATTTCACCACCGCATCTTTCCACACTCCTTCTCGAAGCACGATCCTATCCCCTGGCGAGGCTATTTTTGCAGCGGATTCCAGACTAACTACATCTTCGACAGGAAAATCTTTGGCGTGGAGCAACAAAGACGGTAGCAGAAAAAAAGCAGTCAGGTAGCGCATAGGATGAGGGTGCCACAAGCACGAAGCATAGACGTCACCGCCTGTAGCTTCTTGCAATGCCCAAAAGACAAAAAGCGGAATTCCCGATCAGGAATTCCGCCTATGAAAGGGAGGTCGAGACCTCACTCAGACAAATTAAGCTGGATCTTTTTTAGAGGTCGGCTGTTCAAATTCAGGACGAGGGGACGCTTTTTCACCTTCTTGAGAAGGTGGACGGCGGAATCCCCCTTCGCCACCGTCAGAACCGCGACGGGGGCCACCCTCACTTCCAGGCCCGCGCCCGCCATCCCCACCCGGACCACGCTGACCACCAGGCCCGCCTGGTCCTCTCATCATGTTACGCATGCGCTCCATGCCTGCCTTCATTTCTTCTTTAGTTAATTTACCATCCGTATTCTCATCCACCCGGCTGAAACGAGACTCGATCTCCTGCTGGGAAAATTCCAAGTATTCCGCTTTATCCACGGTGCCGTCCGAGTTTTTGTCCATGCGACCAAACACTTCATCAATCATAATGGCACCCCCAGGACCTCCAGGGCCACCTTCCGGGCGGCGGCCACCTTCCGGTCCGCCCGCAGGACGGTCGCCCTCTGGTCTTGGGCCGCCCTCTGGCCGGTCTCCTGGTGGACGGCGTGAGCCGCCTTCGCCAGCAGGGCGATTGCGCATGCCTTCACGCATTTTTTCTGCGATGGTAGCGATCTCATTTTGGTCCACATAACCATCGCTATTAGCATCCATTTTGGCAAAGCGCTCATCACCACCTCCACGCGACAGGGCACCGAATTCTTCTTTACTGATCTTGCCATCGCCGCTGGTGTCTGCGCGCTTTAGAAACTCGCCCAATCGGTTGCCAGAGCCACCCTCACCACCGGGAGGCGGACCTTTGCGTTCCCCCTCCTGTGCGATGGCCAAGGTTGCGCTTAAGGAGAGCAAACCAAGAAGACAATAGACGGACTTGTGCGGTTTCATAGTTGGGTAGGCTGAGTGTTTTTTCAACGACAGCTATTCCAACCCACCGCTTGAAGTTCAGTTGCGCATGTATTGAAAAAAGCGTGATTTTACACGACGGTGCTTTTGACAGTGCCCTGCTGTAAACGCGTGACGAGCGTTTCACCAGCGGCGACTTCCCGCGCATCGCGGATGACATTCCCATGGGCATCGGTGGTGTAGGAAAATCCACGTGAGAGAATGGATTCCGGCCCCAAATGCTTGATCAATTGAGCGCGTGAACTAACTTGGTCGGTTAGGCGTTCTAGCCGATGCATCATGCTTTGCTGCACCTGTCGGGCTTGGTGCTCTAGGCGATGAGCAGCCTCCATGAGCATGATGCGGGGATGATGCTCCGCAATGATTTGCTGACGCTCTTGGACTTCATCTACCAGCGTCCGAAGTTGCTCTCGAGAGGCTTCCTTCAGGTGAGCCTCCATTTCATCCACGGCTTGCTCAGCCGTTTGCAATTGATAAGCCGGAGCTGTTTTCAGCGCACTACGCGCCATAAAATCCAGCGTCTGTTCGTGCCGATCCAGGAAGGTGGTGACCTGCCCGCTGAGGCGTCGAGAGAGCGAATCGAAATGACGTTTGATCTCCGTCACATCCGGGGCCAGAAGCTCCGCCGCAGCGCTGGGAGTGGGAGCACGCAGATCAGCCACAAAATCGGCAATGGTAAAATCTATTTCATGACCCACGGCAGAGATGACCGGAATGGCTGAGGCGAAAATGGCGCGCGCTAGGGCCTCTTCATTATAGGCCCACAGATCTTCAATGCTGCCGCCACCACGTCCGATGACGATGGTGTCTGGGATCGGTAGGCCGTATGCCGTTGCATCATTGAGCATTTCCAAAGCACGAATCGTTTCATGCTCGACCCCCTGCCCTTGGACGCGCACAGGAAACACCAAAATGTGAATCCAGGGTGCACGGCGGGTAAGGATGTTCAGCATGTCTTGAATGGCCGCTCCAGTGGGGGAAGTGACCAAGGCAACCACACGTGGATATTTGGGAACGGACTGTTTGTTATCCGCATCGAAAAGCCCTTCTTCGTAGAGCTTGCGCTTAAGCGCCTCAAACCGCGCCTGCAGACTGCCCTGCCCTTTCATCTGCACTTGCTTCACCACCATTTGGTATTGCCCCCGCGGCTCATACACGGAGATTTCCCCATGCACCTGAACGAGGGCTCCATCCGACAAGCGGACAGAACTCCGAGCTCCACGAAACATCACACAAGAAAGCTGTGAGCCTGCATCTTTCAGGGTAAAATACTGATGTCCACTGCCTTGCAGCCGATGATTGCTGATCTCCCCCTCTACCCAGACGGTACCAATGTGCCCCTGCAATACCTCTCGAATCTCGCGGGTGAGTTCACTAACGGATAAAACGTTTTCAGCAGACATGGCACCCCCTTTGTAGCGATGGTGCCCCATGCCGCCAGCATTAAGTGATCACCAAAAGGGGCCCAGAAAGAAATTCGACAAGGAGGCGGCGGTGGACACCCAGCAGCGCCCTACCTCTGCGATGCCGAGGCCGGGTGAAGGAGATGCGGCGATGAAGAGGGCAACCAGCAGCAGCACATTCACCAGGAAGATCAGCAGCATGGAAAAAAACTCGCCATTCCGCTCCAAATCACTTTGCTCGATGAAGACAGTTTTCCAAGTAAACGTGGCGTGGAAACACCATGTCAGCCCTAACATGGCGTAAAAAAACCAGACAGGTTTAAAATTCAAGGCCACAGCCCCCGCTCCCACATGATGCATGGCATGGAGATTCCAAAACATCCCCACCACACCGAAGGCGAGTAACACGATGAGGGAATAAAAAGGCAGCAAGTAAGGAGCCAGGGTGATCCAGGTATTGGACTTATTGGTTTCTACGTAACCGCCCGTCGCAGAAAAATCCCAATCTAGGATCTTTCCTCCGAAAGCCCGCGCCACTAACAAGTGACTTACTTCATGGCCAAAAACATAGCTGCGGACCGGACGCCACCCCGAAGCATAAGTGACCGCCCAGGCAAGCCCCCCGACTAAGAAAAAGATGACCTCCTCTGTGCGCCAGAATTCCAGCCGAATCACCGCCCGCCACAACATCTCCCCAAGAGTCACTGCGGTGATGAGAGCCAGTGGGAAAAGCAGAACAACACCCAGCATCCGCTTCATGCTCTTCACTCGTTTCAATTTTTGCTGACGAGGATTCCTGCTCAGGTTGGTGAGTTGGGCACGATCCGTGCGCCTCAGCGCGCGTTCTTTAGTGCTGGCACGGAAAGTGTTCTGAGGCATAGGAATTCCCAGTTATTTAACAAATGCTGACATTTTAACAATCAGAGATGTTTATATGTGTAGAACTTTGTGGTATAACTTTCATGCTCCCGAGTAAAAACCGTTTAAATTCTAGTTTTTTTAAACAATAGCCAAAGCTGACTTGTCGAGACAGCCCTAATGGGTGATACTTTCTTAATCTTGAGAAATCCTTTTTTCCTGTCATGAGTTCGGATGTGCTTCAGTTCCAGTGCAGTGCGTGTCAAAACGTCCTCACCGTGCCATCCCACATGGCTGGGGTCACGGGGCCCTGCCCCATTTGCGGCCAAACAGTTACGTCTCCGAGCGCAGTCCCTCCGGCGATCCCTGTCTCTCTTTTCACGACTCCGGCCCCTGTACAGCCATCTTACCGCCCCCCTCAGGAGCCTGAGTTGGCCGCTCCTCCGAGTCTGAATTCTGCTGCGGGCCAGGGCCTGGTGATGCCCATGCCCAATTCGATTGCGCAGCATTTGACTCCCTTAGGCGCTGGCAGTGCTTCTATTCCTGGAGGGGGGCTCTTACCTCAAGCGCCTTTAGGATTTCCATCATCCCCCCATGGCAACGGCTTTCCGGGTGCTCCTCAACAGCTTGGTGAGTTTAATCCGCCGCCTCAAAATTCTGGCTTCCCTGCGCCATCTACGATTCCTGGCTTTTTAAATGGGCCGCCCGCTAGCCCTCAGGAGCAGTCTCCTCCCCCCTGGCAGCAGCCAGGTTTAGGGCAGACTTTGCTAGGAGGTATTCCTTCTGCTTCCAGCATGCCAGGTTCTACGGGATTTGGAGGCGGAGGTCTTCCACCGAAAAGGAATGAGGGGCAGTCGCCGCTCACTGCTTCGCTTCCAACACCGATGGCAGCCTGGGGAGGCCTGCCGCCTGCTCAGCAACCGCAGGAGCTCAATCAACCTGTCACTGCCGGTGGCAGTCCTACATTTCCCGCACCAAAGGCTACTGGCTCAGGGGCCCCCTCTCACAGCAACCTCATTCCAGGTTCTCCTACCCTCCCGACTCTAGGATCCATGGGAATGGGTGATTCCTCCCCCCAAAGTTCTCTTTTATCCCGAGAAGTGCCTGCTACGGCGCCGGCCCCAGCGGCTATTCCTGAACCACGGCGAGACTTTGCCACGCCGCCAGCTCGCCCTGCTAGAGCCATCAAAAAGCCGAGCCGCAGTTCAAATGTTTTCATGTTTGCGCTGGCGGTGCTTTTTTTAGTGGGTTTCCTTGCCGCTGCGGGCTGGATGTTTCGCGAGCCGATCATGGAATTGGTTCACCGTTACATGCCGCCGAAAGATGAAGTGCCGGAGACTCCAGTCGTGGTCATGCCGGTGGGTAAACCTGAATCTAGCGAGTCCTCCAAAGCAACGGTGACAGAAGTACCACCCGTGGAAATCCCCGTGGAGCCTGCGCCAAAGCCAGCTTTTGATCCGGGTGAAACCGCGCCGCCAAAGGCCATGGCTCCCTCCCCCGCAGAAATGGCGGCTCTGAATCCAAGTCCGCCGATGTCTCCTGGGGAATCACCAGTTCTCACAGAAGTACCTTCTAAAGCATTAACACCGTCGTTGCAGAACGATGCGGCTCCGAGCAGCCCCCAAAGTATTTTGGCCCCGAGCACGGCGGAAGTCCAAATGAAGGTCTCCGAAGAGGCCAAGCCTGCGGCTGAGGCTTTGCTGAAATTCCTCAACGCCAAGGACATGAAAGAACGCATGCGTTACACGCTCGCAGCATCTTCCATGAAACCTTTGATGGAGATGTATTACAAAGCCCAGCCTGATGGGCCGATCCGTGTGGATACCATCGGTCTCATTCGACTGGACCCTAAACCCCAGATGGGCAGCGGTGCCCATGCGTTATTTGGCGTCGAGAGCCGCACCTGGGAGTTCCCGGTGCCTGTCATGCTGGAGGAAACCAAAGATGGCTTCCAAGTGGATTGGCTCTCCTTTGTCGAGTTTAAGGACCGATTGCTGGAAAAGTTTTTTGAAGGGTATCAAGAAGGCGCTGCCCGCTTTCATGTGGGCATCACCCGTGTCCATGACTTTGAATACAAGGTGCCAAATTCAGAGAACAAGGATGCTTTCCGCATCAGTCCATCCCCGCCGAATCCTTATCTGAACACTGTGTTTGTGGAAAAGGATTCTCAGATTGGTCGCGAGCTCAAAGATCGCATCCCGTGGGGAGCTCATGTCTGGGCGATCGTGGAACTGGAATGGGTGAAACTTGGTTCCCAGCAGTGGGTCCAACTCGTCGGGGTGCCGCAGCTGAATTGGTATTCCGTGCCAGCGGAATCGAAAGGAAAGTCCGGCAAAAACGCAACCGACCTGCCTAACGAAGTCCAGCGTGCAGTGCCTGTCGGTCGTTGAATCCATTGTTAGCTAGAAAACCTGTGCACCGCATACTTCACAGTCAGGGCGGTGAGGTAACTTCAGGTGCCGAAATGACATGCGGCTGAGATCCATGCACAGCATTTCTCCTGCTAAAGGCTGGCCGATACCTGTGATCAGTTTGATCACCTCCATGGCCCCGAGACAGGCCACGGTTCCGGATACAGCGCCAAAGACAGGAAACTGCCTGGTCCAGGATGCGGGTACTTCAGGGACATAGCAGGCTAGGCAACCGGTGGTGCCAGGAATGAAGGTCGTCAACGTGGCCTCCAGAGTATGCATGGCGCATTCCACCATGGGTTTTCTAGCACGCACGGCAGCCGAATTCAGAGCCAACCGTTCCTGAAAGAGTGGGGCAGCATCCACCACCACATCTGCATGAGCGACGAGAGCATCCCCATTGGCCTCACTCACATTTTCAGGCACACCGACAATTTCACAATCTGGATTCAAATCCTTCAATCTCGAGACAACGCTGTTTATTCGCGGCTTACCCAGGTGATCCCGAGTCTGCAAGAGTTGACGATTTAAGTCTGCCAGCTTGAGTTTACCGCCATGGGCTAAGATGAGACGTCCCACACCTGCGGCTGCCAATTCGAGTGCGACGAGACCGCCAAGTCCCCCAACGCGTGAAATCAGGACGGTTGCACCTTTGAGCTTTCGCTGTCCTTCTTCGCCGATACCGGGTACCCACATCTGCCATTGGTAGAGTGCTCGATCAGTTTCCGTGAGGTGAGGGAGGTCTGGCATAAAAAATCGGGGGCGTAAACGCGGCGGCGGGCAGAAGCTTGCCATCATTCAGTTCTGTTGTCCGGTTTTTGCTGGCCCTGTGGGATGCAGTCTCTACACTTGCGTAGATTTCCCATTTTTCCCGACCATGACCCAGTACGCCCTTGGCATTGACTACGGCACTAACTCTTGCCGTTCCCTTCTGATTGATCTCGAAAATGGGGCAGAGATTGGCTCCAGTGTTTTTAATTACCCTTCAGGCGAAATGGGTGTGCTTTTAGACCCCAAAAATCCCCACGTAGCGCGGCAGAACCCGCAGGATTATTTGGATGGCTTAGTGGCCGTAACAAGAGGTGCGCTGGAGCAAGCGGTGGTCAAAATCCCAGGATTTGATCCTGCACAAGTGATTGGTATCGGCATTGATACGACGGGTAGCACGCCCATTCCCGTGAACCAGGAGGGAACACCGCTCGGTCTCCTGCCAGACTTTCAAAACAATCTCAACGCCATGGTGTGGCTCTGGAAAGATCACACCGGGTATGCCGAGGCGGCAGAGATCACTCAACTAGCTCATGAGATGCGACCGCACATCATCGCCAAATGTGGGGGCATTTACTCCAGCGAATGGTTTTGGAGCAAGATCCTGCGCCTCAGCCGGATAGATCCCGAGGTCTTTGCGGCGGCTTACAGCTTTGTCGAGCACTGTGACTGGCTGCCGGCTGAACTTTCTGGCGATACCAACCCACTGACTCTCAAGCGCAGTGTCTGTGCGGCTGGTCACAAAGCCATGTTCAGCAATGAATGGGGAGGCCTTCCAGATAAAGAATTTCTCAGTCACCTTTCCCCTGCTCTGGCAGAGCTACGTGACCGCCTGTACCATGAAGCTCACACTTCGGACGTGAAAGCCGGAAGCCTTTGTGCCAAATGGGCGACAAAGCTAGGCCTAACCGAAGGTATCGCCATTTCTGTAGGGGCATTCGATGCGCACATGGGCGCTGTAGGTGCGGGGGTCAAGGAAGGCACCTTGGTCAAAATTTTGGGGACTAGCACCTGTGATCTTATGATCACCCCCACCAGCCAACCCTTGGCCGATATTCCGGGTGTATGCGGCATTGTCAATGGATCTGTCCTGCCGGGATATTACGGCATCGAGGCGGGTCAAAGCGCCGTTGGCGATCTCTTTCTCTGGCTGGTGAAAAACCTTGTTCCAGAAAGCTACGGCAGCACTATCGGTGATAAATTCAATGCCATGGAAAAAGCCATGGCAGGTAAGAAACCCGGTGCCACGGGCTTGCTCGCCCTGGACTGGAACAATGGCAACCGCACCGTGCTGGTGGATGTGCGGTTGACGGGCCTGCTGTTAGGTCAGACGCTGCACACGGAGGCCCATGAAATCTACCGCGCCTACATCGAGGCGACAGCTTTCGGTGCGCTGACGATCATCAAGCGGGTCGAGGATTACGGAGTGGAAGTGCGTGAAATCGTCAACACAGGCGGCCTTTCCATCAAAAATGCCACGCTCATGCAGTGCTATGCCGACATCATCGGTAAGCCAATGAAGGTCAGTCAAAGCGAGCAAACCTGTGCTCTTGGGGCTGCGATCTTTGGCGCGGCAGCCGCCGAGGTGGATAGCATAGGAAATCTGCAAACCAAAGTCACCGCCACGCGTGAAAAAGTCTATTACCCGATTCCTGAAAACCAGGCGATTTATGCAGAGTTATATTCGCTCTACCGGGATTTACACGACTCTTTTGGCACCACCCGTTGGAGCGGAAATCTAGCCCATGTGATGAAAAAGCTGCTGGAAATACGTGCCCGCCAGAGCTGAGATCATCTCTGTGCATCTTTTGCGAAAGACAGTTTTTTTTCTGACGGGGGGGCTACCCCCTGTACACGGGGTTTGACAGTCCCTCGCAAACGTTGACAATCCCCAGTGATGGAGGAACTGCCAGACATCCCTGAAGAAGCGAAAAAAGACAAAGGCCTGTGGGAGAAAACCCGCAAGAGCCTGATCGAACGTCTGAACAACTGGGAGGACCAGAGAACCTGGAATGAATTTTACCAGACTTACTGGAGGCTCATTTACAGCGTGGCGACCAAAGCAGGACTTACTCGCGAAGAAGCCTTCGATGTCATTCAGGAAACCATCATCGCAATTGCACGCCAAGTGCAGAAAGGTCAGTATGATCCCCGCGCCGGTTCCTTCAAAGCTTGGTTGCTACAGATGACCCGCTGGCGCGTGCTGGATGTCTTCCGCGCCCGCAAACGCCAACCCTCCCTGGCCGACCAAGGCAACTCCGAAAGCGAGGAGACAAGCAATCTAGCCCTGGATCGGCTCTCCAATGAGAAGGACAATCTGCTGGAAAATATTTGGGATAAAGAATGGCGGGACAACATCACGGCAGCGGCTCTAGAGCGTGTGAAAGCCAAGGTATCTCCGCGTCAATTCCAAATCTTTGACTGCTATGTCATGAAAGGCTGGGGAGTTAAGAAAACCAGCGAGGCGCTAGGCATCAATGCAGCCCAAGTTTACTTGGCCAAACATCGTGTCGGAGCCTTGGTAAAAAAAGAGGTACAGGCCCTGGAAAATACCATGCTTTAATGGTTGGCACCCGTGTCTGGTGCGTTTGCTGCGTATAGTTTGGGAACCATTTTCCCCTTCATCGCCATGCCACCTCCACCACCGGATCGCCCTGTCATTGACGAAATCTTGCGGCCTTCAGGCAAAGCTGGCGCTGGAAGCAATCTGGGGAAAGAATCTGAAGTCGCCCGTTTTTTAGCCAAATGGTTGGATAACTGGCTACGCATTCCTGGCACCAATTTTAAGGTGGGGCTGGATCCGATCCTCGCTCTTTTTCCGGGGGTGGGAAGTGCCCTGGCCTCAGGAGGCGGGCTTTTGATCCTGGTGGAATCCATCCGTGCAGGCATCAGCTTTCCCGTGCTGCTGAGAATGGGCGGGAACATGCTGCTGAATACTTTGTTTGATTTCCTTCCGGTGGGCGGGCCTGTTGTTAGTGCCTTTTTTAAGTCGAACGTCAGGAATCTGCGCTTGCTTCAAGCTTGGCAGGCAGGGCAGCAGCAGACGGTGAAACGAAGCACGACACGTATGTTCGTTTTCCTGGGAGTCCTGGTGGTCTTTCTGATCGCACTCCTCGTTGGACTCTTCACTTTTTACGTGTGGCTTTTGCAAGCCACGGGTTTGGTGAAGTGAGGTGGAGCCACTCAGTCATACCGAAGTTGGGCTGATACAGTGGCTGGAGTGTCGCACACACAACGCAACCAGTAGGCCCCATAAGAGTCCGGAAAGGTATGCTCGGTGTTACTACCGGGCTTGACCTCAAATTCCTGGTAAGTAACCCACAGACCTGTGCCTGAGATATCAGCTTCCACACGAATTTTCACGGGTTTATCACTGCTCAGGGAGAGATGCTTGTGATCATATCCGGTGAAGAGGTAAGGATCACTGGGGATGTTTGCTTGCACGGCGGTGTCTTTCCAAGGACCTCCGAAACCCCGAGGTTTTCCGAACTGCCAAAGGTCATCCACGGCACCTACCCACAAAGCGGTCTTGCCATCCGTCGAGCGGACAACGTGCTCGCCTTGAGCCTCGTTTTTCACGCCGCTCATCACCATCAATCCTCGATAGCTGGCATAATCTTTGATGCGGCGATTGTGTGTGGTCACGGGCCTGATCTTGGCAAACCCGCCTGCATTTTCAGCCGGTAGCTCAAAGAAAGTACCGCCAGCGTTGAAGAGATCCCTCTCCGTGCATACCTCACGGCAAACCCGCTCTGCACCTAAGCTCCCAGGCTGATCAAATGCAGCATCTCCGCGTGGTAGGCGCCAGCGACCTTTGTCATCCACGTAAAGAATGGAGGCAGCATCATGATTCAAAACATCTTCAGGAATGGCCGCATTTTTGGAAGTCCATTTTAGGCCCTCGGGGTCTTCCTTGGCGACGAGATCAAAGGCATGACCTAAATCATAAACGGTGGGAACTTGACCGACTGACTGAGAGATGAAACGCAGGTTTTTAAATGCGGCTCCGCGGGCGTGAAGAACCCCACCTGAAATGTCATGATCGCCCGGCTGAGCCAAGCCTTCAAACACGGGGGATGCTGCAACCTCACGAGTATCCTCCTGCCGATAGTGAAAGACCGCACTAAAACGATCCACCGCGTGGGAGACTTGCAGTCTGATCCAAACTCCAGACTCGCTGGCTGGAAAATCAATCCACTGGCTGCCGTTTGCCGCAAGTTTGACACGCTGTTTTTCCCGCCAGACTCCGTCTCCTCTCTCATCCACTTGGAGAATCACCTCAACCGCGCTATCGCTACTGGAAACGAGGTGCAGCGAACGATGCTGGTAACCTGAAAACAGATAAGGTTCACTCACCTCTCCTGCCTTGACGGGATCTTGCATCCAGACGGCACCGCGACCGATGACAGGCCCTAACTGATCAAGCTGAGTTGGGTCAATGAACCAAAGATTCGACTGAGATTTTCCAGGGCCTGCCAGTTCACCTTTGGCCTTGCGGACGTTGAGAAACTCTTTGTTAGCTGAATCATCACACCCCAGCACCAATTTCTCTCCCCAACGGGCAAAATCGCCAATGACCTTGAGGTAATTGCTACGAGGGGAGATACCTGCCGTGTTCCCAGGTGCAAATTCACGAGGGAATGCCCAGAAGGCCCCATGCATGGTCATCAAGAGAGATTTTTCGCCAATGTCCCGGATGCGTGGCCACTCAGTATTCCATCCGTGTGCGCCGTCATAACTGTGACTGGATTTGGGAAGACGATAGGCCTGCCACTGAGGTTCAGGAGCGTCTGCCACTTTGGCCAGACACATGAGAATGAGAGAGCGATGATCCCAGCCCACGCTCCAGATAGGATCCGTCTCGGGCCGCTCATTGCCGCTGATGCCCCCAGGACCCGTGACTTCCGTGAATTGATTGCGGCGCACCAGTTGCCAATCACTACCGGGCCTGGTCCACTGGCCTAAAGCACCACTTGGCGTTGCAGGGTCTGTGATGACCCGCTTGTCACGATCACCATTATTGGCATATACGACGCGGCCATGACCGCTGTAGAGACCTTTACCATGGTAACCAGGGAGTTGAGAGACCAGACTCACAGGCGCGATCTCTTTTGAAAAACCGGGCTTTGGTTTATTCCCGTCCTGAATGAGGCCCGTTACCTCTAGGGTCTTTACGTCCACTTCATAAAGACCTTCCTCCATGGTCGCATAGTAAACCTTGTCTGCGGGTTGATTAAGATGGCGGGCATTGCCTGTCAGACGCCCAGGCATCTTACTGGGTGGGATCACGCGGACCTGACGCTGGGCATTAATCACGTAAGGGCCAATTAGGAGCTGCTGAGACTCGCGATGGATGAGACGATTTGCAGGCGTGCCCCCCACGCTTTCCGGACGGATGATTTGCTGCAATTCTGGTGTGATTTCATAGAGTTTGTCACTAGAGCCAAAGGGCAAGTGAGGACCATAGGTGATGACCCAAAGCCGATCTGCCCAAGGCACCACGGCCCCAGTTCCGCATTCCCCTTCCTCATTGAACATGGCCAGGTGTGGATAGATACCACTGATCTGGCGTGGCTCTTGCCCTGATAAGAGGCTGAGCGCGGAGACAAAGCAAAGGCTGGTGAGGAGAACTCGCATGACTAGACTTTTGGCATGATTGTTAACCTCGTGACAAGACAGGAAGCTTACACAGCGATGAAATCCCTTACAGCTTTGCACGACGGTGCTCTGCTTCTGCTAACACTCTACGGTTGCAGAGATTATCACCTGCGCTCCGTTTCTTAACCATGCCTCACTCGCCCCTTTTACCAGCCGCCTTATGGCAGGGCATCACCTGCGAATGGCTCTGGGTGTATCACGGCATCGCCCCTCGTGTGCTAATGTGGTCGCAGGAGATCACCGTGCCTGCAGGTCTCTTTTTTGTGGAAAGTGGCGGGGTGAAAATTCGGGTGGGCAAGATCGAAACCGAGGTGCCGGAGGGCTATGCCTTTTTTTCAGCTCCCGGCCTTCGCCAACAGTGGTTTCAGCCCAAGACCCGACTGCTTTCGGTGGGGTTTCGTAGCCTGTGGCCTGAGGGGTTACCCGTGTATCTCACGGGACTAAACTCTGCGCTGCCGACCGAAGAGATCAAGGACCTTCACCTCGCAACGCGTCGCCTTTTCAGAGAGATTCATGGCCAGCAGAAGCGGGTCTCCTATGCGAAAGCAACGGAGGTTGCAGACCGTGAACTGAAGGACTGGGCCATGCAGGAGGCAGCTTTTCGTACATGGTTCGCCCATTATGTGAGAACATTGGATCAACAGGGTATCAAGCCGATGAATCGGCCCGGAGCTGGAGATCGAAGGCTGCAACATCTACATCGTTGGTTGCAAGCGGCTCCCCTGAATCGACCCTTGGATCTTGAAGAAGCGGCGCAGCGAGTGAATTTGACGTCTCGTCGCGTGCATGAATTGCTCAAGCAGGAACTCGGGATGACAGCCCAGCGTTATCAAGAAAGACGACGGCTAGAACTTGCCCGCCAAAGGTTGACCCATGAAGACACAGCACTGAAAGAGATCGCTTTTGCCCTGGGCTTTCGGCATCCGCCCCATTTTACGGCTTGGTTTCGAAGACACGCGGGGATGACTCCTACGGCTTTCCGTGAAGGGCTGGGCTTGGAAGGGGCGTAAATAAAGAAGCTTGTGCTTCCATGGGCTTTTCAAACGTTTCCTCTTTGCAGCCACCCTGCCACCTTCTACCTTTGTGTTAGCCTCATGTCTTTGATCACCCTTACCCACCTTTCGAAGTCTTACCGCGAACCCGGTAGCGGCAATGTGGTGCCCGTGCTGCGCGATGTATCCTTGAACATTCAGGCCGGCGAATCGGTGGCCATTGTGGGCCCTTCAGGCTGCGGTAAAAGCACGCTCCTGAACATCCTAGGCACACTGGATATCCCCGATCAGGGAGAATACACTCTGGATGGGCACCCTCTTTCTGGATGCAGCCCGGCGCAGTTGGCCACACTACGCAGTGAAAAAATAGGCTTCATTTTTCAACTGCATCATCTCATGCCGCAGTGCAGTGTCCTGGAAAATGTGCTTCTTCCTACGCTTGCACTCAAAACCAAGCCGGATGCTGCCACCCTAAAAAAAAGAGCAGAAGGTCTCCTCCGTTCAGTCGGTCTTCAAGATCGCCTGAGCTGGAAACCAGCCCAACTATCAGGCGGCGAGCGTCAGCGCGTGGCGGTGGTCCGGGCACTCATCAATGAGCCGAAGCTGATCCTCGCAGATGAGCCTACGGGTGCGCTGGACGAAAAGAATGCCGAGTCTCTCACCAGTCTTCTTTTGGAGCTTCAGAGGACCACTGGAACAACTTTGGTGATGGTGACGCACCATCCCGCCCAAGCCGCGCGCATGGGACGCACCCTGTACCTCCACGAAGGCAGCCTTCGATAAGGCAGGGGTATTCAAAAAAGAAGCCACCCATTCTAGGGTGGCTCCGGCTCAAAATTAGCGCGGGATCTTCAGTGTTTTTCCCGCACGTATCATGTCAGACTTCAGACCGTTGGCGGCTTTGATCTTCGCCACGGTGGTATTGTTTTTGCGAGCGATCGCCCCCAGATTATCACCCGCCTTGATGGTGTAAGAGGAGCTGCCACCTTTGGATTTGGTGCTGGCAGTCTTCTTTTTGGACGACACCTTCATCACTGGAGAAGGCTGTTTGCGAGAAACACTTCCACCATGAGAGGACTGCCATCGAGCCACATCATCATCTGAAGCCGCGCGCTCCCCCTCCGCTGCCCAAGCCGTCACATAGTTTCCATTGGGATCAAAGGGATAATCCTTTTTCTCCATGGAGTGCGGCGGAGTCTGCGGAGAACCATTCAAATTAATCACAGGCAGCTTGCGTGGCAATCCACGTGGCTGTGAAGAGCCGCAAGAGGCCATAAGTAGAGGCAAGACCAGAGCCCCTAGGAAAGAAGTAACACGGAGAAAGGACATCGTGGCAAAGATTGGACGCAATGGAGCTCCCCCGCAACTGGGAGCAAGCGCGAGTTTACTGACCGGGTGCGTGGAAACGACGCACCAGTTCCTTCACCCGAGGCACATTCTGCTTATCTCGCTCCATGATGACGACGCGCTCATGGTAAGCACGAGCCCCTGGCTTAGCGAGGGCATACACCCACCGGGAATCGTTTTCCAGCCGTTCAGAGGGCTGCTTTCCCATGATCTGATAAACCTGCCGACCATCCATGCCAGGCTGCAACCGATTGAAATTCACCTCATTGTAATCCATGGCGTAGCGTGTGCCAGAAACCAGGAAGTACTTGGTCGCATTCATCGCATCCGTGGTGTTGTAACCCATGCTGGAGGCATAATAGAAATAAATCGCCACAGGGATGGCAATGAGAAACAGAGGAGTGAAGAGATACCAGTTTTTCTTGAGCATGAGAGCGTGGGGGAAAGGCGGCGATGCTGTCGCAAAGGTAATCGTTCAGCAAGATAAAAGCGTGAACTCTCTCAAGGCTTCGGGAAAAGGTGCTCACCACGTTTAGCGGCCTGATGGGCCTCCTTCGTGTCTTGCGGAATGCCTGGATCTCCCTGTTCCAGAAGCCAGCGGTCTAGCTCACCCGCAAGGCGTGTGCGGATAGCTCTGTGCGGAGGGTCATCAGCGAGGTTAATCCTCTCAAAGGGATCTGAAGCCGTGTGGTAAACCTCCTCAGCAGGGCGCAAGACGTAGCGTTTCACTAAGGCGTAAATCGCCGGATTATCTGAAGCAAAATTGACCCAGGTAGGCCAATAGGCATTGTTTAAAGCACCATTGCCCTGAATCCCCATAATGTGCTTTTCAACATAAAGATCGTTAGGCGTCAAATTGCGAATGTAGCGATACTCACCATCCGTTACCGTGCGAATCGGATAAGCTGGACCTTCGGGGATATTGTTATGCAAGCCATAGGCGAAAGCGCGGTGATCTTTTTTTTCGCCACGAAGAACGGCCGCAAAGCTCTGACCATCAAAAGCGTTCTCGCTCCCCTTCCCTCCTGCCAGATCTACCAAGGTGGGAGCCACATCGGCATACTGCACCAGGGCATCCGTGCGCTGGCCAGGCAGAATTTGCCCAGGCCAACGGGCGATCAGAGCAGTATGCAGACCGGTATCCCAATTCGTCCACTTGTTGCCCGGGAACTGGGAGCCTTGTTCGGACGAGAACAGAACCAGGGTGTTTTGTTCCTGGCCGGACTCTTTGAGCAGCGAGAGTATCTCCCCGACTTGCCCATCCATGTAGGTGATCTCAGCGAGGTAACGACTGAAGTCATCACGAGTCTTGGGTGTATCCGCAATGTTAGGCGGAAGTTGGATCTTCTTGGGAGGATACTTTGTGGCATCTCCCATGACCCAAGGGACATGCGGGTCCACCAACGCAATGACGAGACAAAAGGGCTCATCCTGTTTGCGTCCCATAAATTCACGGGCACCTGCAAGATCATGCGCCTGGGTGGGATTCCGGACACAACTGGGGTCGAACCCTGGAACGGATTCAAAAGGAAAGGATGCTTCAGGCAGCACATGTGACTTACCTGCCAAACCGATGCGGTACCCTAGAGGTGCTAGGTGGTGAGGCAGACTGCGAGTCCCGGGACGACTGGCACTGTGATTCCAAGCGCAGCCATTTCGCATGGGATACTGGCCGGTGTATAGCTCTGCTCGGCAAGGCTGACAAATAGCCTCACTCACATAGGCGCGATTAAAGGTGAGTCCTTGAGACGCCAACGAATCAATGTTCGGTGTCTTGGCGTTCACACCGCCATACACGGGCAGATCATTGTAGGTGCAATCATCCGCCAGAATGAGGAGGATATTGGGCTTCGCCTGCGCTGAAACCGTGGATACGATTAACAGCCATAATAAAAAACCAATGACTTTCACAAATCTATTTCTTCTTTGGGTTAGGCTTCATTTTCGCCTCTGGTTGACGGTCTAAAATAGCGCGCAGTTCTGCGACAACCGCTGGCTGCAAAGGAGCCATATTACGGGTCTCCTGCGGATCTTCTTGGTAATCGTAAAGCTCTATGTCTGCCATGTTTGCAGCAGCCCCAGGTTGCTTCCACTCCACCAGACGATAACGCTCTGTGCGGATGGCACGGCCGATGATGGGTTTCCCTTCGCGTTGGCGCGGGAAGGCGTGGGTAGCATGGTCGCGGACACGCATGGAAGGATCGCGCAATACCGGTACAAGACTGGTTCCGTCCAGAGGCTGGGGCCCTGTGTGGGGAGGCAAGCCAGCAAGCTCCACCAATGTTGGCAGGACGTCCACCGTCTCAGCCGGCTGGCGGGTCGAAGAGGCGGGAGCTGCAATGTCTGGAGCGATGAAGATGAGGGGAATGCGATTGGCCTGCTCATAGTTGGTGTGCTTCGTCCACATGCCATGGTCGCCCAGGTGCCAACCGTGATCCCCCCACAGCACAATGATGGTTTTTTGGGCTAAACCTTGAGCATCCAGTTCATCCAAGACGCGGCCCAGTTGGGCATCCATAAAACTCACGGCCGCATAATAGCCATGCAGGAGCGTGCGCTTGATTTCTGGCGTTAGAGGTGGGTTTTCAGGGATGGGCGCGTAGTTGTTCAGTTCTCCCAAAGTCTTTCCAGCATACACGGGTGCTCCCTCAGGCGGAGTGACCCTTTTGGGTAGAGTGAAAGCATCCCGATCATGCATGTCCCAATATTTCTTGGGCGCTGTGAATGGCAGGTGAGGCTTCACAAAACCTAAGGCAAGGAAAACGCGCTGTTCTGGCTTTTCTTTGATTTTCCGCAGCCGCTGAATGGCGGCATCCGCGATGCGACCATCTGCATAAGCATTGTCCGGCACATCCTGATTTTCCCAAGCAGCTCCGCGTGGTAAGTCACGGATATTGTTAAGCTCTTGGTTCGTAAAGTAGGCTTCTTCACGAGTGAGTTTGCCATCGGCTGAATTCGCAGGGTCCAGGTATTCGATCACCTTTTCTTTGATGGGTGGCACGCTCCAGGAAATCTCGTCGTCATGATTGCCATGTCCCGTGTGGAGAATCTTGCCAATGGCTTCCGTGTGCCAGCCGTGGGATTTGAAATACTGGGGTAAAGTCACCGCGCCTGGCACAGCTTGGCGAAAGTTATCGCTGAGATTGTAAATGCCTAAGGAGGTAGATCGAGAACCTAACAACAGATTGTTTCTCGATGGCGCACAAACGGCCTGATTGCAGTAGGCGAGATCAAACCTCATTCCACGTGCAGCGAGGCGGTCGAGATTCGGCGTCTGGGCGAGGGGGTCACCGTAACAGCCGATGGCAGGCTTGAGATCATCCACACAAATCAGCAAGATATGGGGGCGCTCAGAAGCACTCGCCGCTGCATGCAGCGTGGCAAGGACGAAGAGAAAGCAAAGAAGGCGGTGCATATTCAGACTTTCTTTTTACCCTTCTTACCTTTTTTGTTAGGCAAAGGGTCACCATGCGGCAAACCCCAAATCCAGGGGATGACTTGGGCACGTTTGGCCCAGGTTTCCCATTGGTTCGCCATAGCTTTCACGCGTTCTGGCTCACTCGCAGCGAGGTCATGCTGTTCTGTGCGATCAGCCTCCATATTGTAAAGTTCCCAAGCACCCTGCGGGCCTTTGGCGACGAGTTTCCAGATACCATCACGCACAGCCCGGTTGCCTTCATGCTCAAAGAAGATGGGCTCCTTGCGGCCAATCGATTCACCTTTGAGAGCCGGGTGCAGACTCACGCCTTCGACAGGCTTAATCTTCTGCCCAGCATGCTGCGTGGGGTAACGAGCCCCGGCGACATCCACACAGGTGGCCATGAGATCAATGAGGTGGGCAGGCTGAGTCTCCAGTGCATTATGACGCCCAGCCGGGATGCCCTTTGGCCAATGAGCCACGAGAGGCGTGCTGATCCCGCCTTCATGCACCCAGTGCTTGTATTCTCGAAAGGGTGTGTTGCTGACATTCGCCCATGCTTCACCGTAACCGTGATAGGTATCCGCCCCCCCAGGAAGGATGCCATAACCCTGGCGCATCGGGTAACCATCCCGGGTTTGTTTGGGGATCATGTCTGGCTGTAAATCGGTAGCCGCCATTGCGGGTAAAGTGGGTTGTGAGGCACGCGGTTTAAGGGGGCCGTTGCGCCCCATGCCTTCGGCACAACCGCCGTTATCCTGGAAGAAAAGAATCAGAGTATTTTCATACTGCCCCTGCTTTTTGAGTTCAGCTACGAGACGGCCGATGCCTTGGTCCATGCAGTCAATCATCGCCGCAAAGACTTCCATGCAGCGGGTTTCGAACTCGCGATTTTTCACCGTGCTCCAAGATCCGCCTGCTTGCGCAGTCACCTGCCAACTTGGCGGCAGGAGCCTCAGTTTTTTCATCTTCTCTACGCGGGCCGCGCGGATGGCATCATAACCCCCATCATATTTGCCCTTGTATTTGGCCATGTCTTCTGGCTTTGCGTGCATGGGCCAGTGAGGCGCCGTCATGGCCACATACATGAAAAAAGGCTGCGCCTGGTGATCTCGCGCATGATCTGCCACAAAGCGTGTGGCGTGGTCAGCAATGGCATCGGTGTAGTAGAAAGACTTGGGCTGATAATCCTTATCGGCAAAGGGGGAGATGAATTCGTTATCACGGGTGAGCGTGTTGGGATCAAAATAGCTGCCTGCACCATGAATGGTGCCATAAAAACGATCGAACCCGCGCTGGAGAGGCCAGTTTTCTTTGGCATCGGCAACCAGAGGGTTCACTTTTTTGGTGACGTGCCATTTTCCAGCCATGTAGGTGCGATAACCTGCAGGCTTGAGCACTTCTGCGATGGTCACGGCATCCCGGCTCAGTTCGCCACGATAACCTGGCAGGCCTTTGTCATCCATCATGTGGCCGATGCCTGCCTGATGCGGATACAAACCGGTGAGCAAAGCCGCGCGGGTGGGGCAGCAGCGGGCGGTGTTGTAAAACTGAGTGAAGCGCACGCCTCCCTTGGCCAAAGCATCCAGGTTCGGTGTATCAATCTCGCTGCCAAAACAACCCAAGTCGGAGTAACCCATGTCATCCGCCATGATGAGGATGATGTTAGGCCGATCTGCCCCATGGGTGGACAGGATGGTTAAAAAGAATCCGAAGAGCAGAAAGAATCGCATTTCCTTATCACGAAGCATCTACCCCCATCTTGCCAATGAAAAAGGCACCGCTGCCTATCTGGAATGCAAGTGCATGAATTTAGATCATCTTGTTATTTCACCTCTGGTGACGACGGGACCAGATACTTTTTCTGAAACTCAGCCGAGGCGTCATGGCCCTCGGCAATCCATTTCACTTCATCTTGGCGAACGGACTCCTGATACTCCGCCCCCTTTTTGAGGGCAGTCTTGAGGCTAGTTTCGACTTTCTTGAGATCGAACCCATAAGAAACACGACCACTCAATTCACACTTCTTCATGAGACGCGCTTTTTCCGTTTCATTCGGGGCTTTCAAAGCGGCGTGCATGTAGCAAAGACTGGCGAGGTTTGCCGCATTATCCCGGATGTCTCCGGCAATGAGAAGATCTCCCAGAGCTTCCTGTAGCAATGGATTGTCATAGTCAGCAAAGAAGATCATGCCCGTCACGCCACGGATGGCATCAGCCCGTTGTTTGGTGCTGAGCGTCAAACTTTGTGTGCGGCTGGCAGGCATCCCTCCAGCTTCCATTCTGGCGACAAAAGAGGCAAACCCTGGAATACCACCATAACCGATCTCCGAAGGTCCTTCCGGTTCGGGCGGCGTGGCGCGAGTTTCCAGAATCCATTCCACTAACCACTTTTGATACTTCTCGCGACCAAAGTGGGCATTGGCATTGATGGCGAGAGCTTTGTCGATGTAACGGAGGGCTTCTTTGAGATCTCCGGTGTAAATATAAAAGGTGCCAAGGTTTGAGTACGTCTCATACAAACCCGGGATCAGTTTGTCTTTACGTAACATCGTCTGAATGGCCGCCTGATGATCCCCCAGTTTGTGTTGGGAAACGGCCAAGTCATCCAAGTGAATTGGCAAGGATTGATCTGAAGCGATGTCTTTCTCACGCTGCTGAATGCGCCACTGATGAAACTCTTTTGAGTGGCGGGCAAAGCTTCCGCTGATCAAAACCCCGATACCGGGGAAACGAGCGCGTTCAGCATCAAGCGTGTCTTTGTCCCAGAGACAGCCAAAAGCATTCTGAATTAACAACAGCCCCATGACTGCCCACTTCAACATCGGTAAACTCATCTCATGATCATACTACATCCTAGCCTGGTGGTGAAGCCTAATCATGAAGCCCCCAAAAAAGCTCAGTCTAAAAGAGTGAGGGTGATGCGGCGCAGGTCCATGACTGATTTTCCAGGGATTTCCAGAGCACGAAGAGTCAGCGGCCCCTGCCCGGCCTGAAGCTTCATTTGGCCGAGGTTTAGCGTGCGGAACTCCTTCATTTGCGACTCTCCATCAGGCCGTGGAAGAGTGTCTTGATTGGTATAAAGTGGAGGGTCCCAGCCTGGCGTGACCTGATTTTTAAGACGGCTGTCTTTGAAAGACAACTCAACGGTCGAACCCGCATCGCCAACCGGGCAGGTATAATCCACTGTGACTTCGTAGCGCCCTGCCGTATGGACATCCAGCAGCCATACGAGGTGATCCTCTTTGTTTGTCCAATTGACGAAATAAGAGCAGTTAGGAGCGTTACTGCTGCGTTTCACACCTCCGCGCGGATCGCCATCACGAGCAGGCAACATGGTGATGGGAAACTCGCGATAGCCTACAGGAATGGGACGGGGATCCACGGCATTACCTGCCCCCTTCTTTTTGCCTTTAGCCTTAACTTCTTCTGTGGCTACTCCAAAGACTTCTTCACGCCAAGTGGCCACAGCCGCGCTTAGTTTCGCGGCTATCGCTGGCTCTTGGTCATTGATCGCCTTCGTCTGACCGGGGTCGGCCCGCATATCATAAAGTTGCCCCGCATTGTCCAGACGATGCTGCTGAGTGCGCACGCTGATATTGGAGCCCCAAGTGGAGAAAATCATGCGATCAGGCCAGCCTGTGTCTTGTTTTTTGAGAAGCGGCGTCAAGTCGCGGCCATCCAGCGGCTTATCCCCCACTCGTGGGATCTGCGCCAAAGAGACGAGAGTGGGCAAAAGGTCAATGGCACCAGCGATCTGAGTGACGGTATGTCCCTGGGGCAGCGAGGAAGGCCACGAAATGTAAAAAGTAGAGCGGACGCCACCTTCATCTGTGGTGCCTTTTTTACCTTTCATGCCGCCTGTCCAGCGATGGCTATTCGGACCATTGTCGGAGAAATAAATGACGATGGTATTTTTAGTTAGACCATGCTCCTTCAACTTATCTAGCACCCGACCGACATTCCCATCTTGATTCTCGATCATAGCAAGAGCGCATCGAGTTTCGTCCGCCACTTCTTTGGCGACATCGGTAGCAGTTTGTGTGATGGGCTTATCTTTGAGACGCTGCCAATCTTTCTCAAGCGCGGCCCATGGCGAGTGCGGGGTGGTGAATGGCACGTAACAGAAAAAGGGCTTTTCCTTATTCCGATCAATGAAGCTCAAGACTTTGTCCGTGCAGATATCTACGATGTAACCTTTCTCTCGTACCATCTTGCCATTCTGTTCAAGCGGGGGGTCAAAATATTCCCCCCAGTGGCCTGAGGTGTGGCCATAGTACTCATCAAAACCACGTGCCATGGGATGATATGGCCATTGGCTGCCATTGTGCCATTTGCCAAAGGCACCGGTGGCATAACCTGCCGCCTTAAAAGCATCGGCCACGGTTTTTTCGCTCAAGTCTAGGCGCTCTTGTCCGGTGGATACCCCCCGCACCCCGCCGCGTGGATGGTAACGACCGGTCAAAAACTCCGCACGAGTAGGTGAGCAAACAGGACAGACAAAAAAGCGATCCAGTGTGACCCCAGCTTTGGCGATGGAATCGATGTGTGGCGTGGACACCATCTGATTGCCATTTTGGCTGTAGTCGCCCCAACCCGCATCGTCGGCCAGGAAGACGACCACATTCGGTTTGGGTAACTGTGCCAGAGCCATCGAACAAAGGCTAAGCAGAACGAGCAGAAAACGTTTCATGATCAAAGGTAAGGCGAGTTGGCCGAGCACGAAAAACGCCGTGCTAAGGAGATTCCTTCATTTTCTTGTGATGGAATCGTTACCAGCCCAATCATAAGTCGTTTCGTCTTCCAAGGTATGAAAAGACCGATGGCTGCCCGTGCAACCATCGGTCTCACATGCAAATAAACAGCCAACTATTTCTGCACTGGGGGAGTCGTCTCAGCAGGCAGGGACTGATTTTCCAGCCACACGTACTCTTTCCAGGCACCTTCGTACAAACGCACATTGGGGTAACCAGCCACATGCTTCAGGTAAAAGCGCACCAGGCTGCCTTCGCGGGAAGTACCGCAGTAACAGATGATTTTTTTATCAGGCGTGATGCCTGCTTTTTCGAGCTCGGCTTTCACTTCGGAGAAGGGTTTGAACTTATGGGTATTGTCTTTTTCCATGAGGCGAGCCCAATGAAAACTGACCGCTCCTGGAATGTGGCCTTTGCGCAGCCAGACATCGTCCTCACCGATGAATTCATTCAGCGGACGTGCATCCACGAGGATCACGCCAGCCTGATTTTTTTCCGCTTTCACAGCCGTGATGTCAGCCGCGATTTCCGGAGCTCCTTTCTCAGGCAGAACTCCCGTTGGATTGCCAAAGTAATGCTGAGTGGTGGGATTCCCTTCGGCCTTCCATCCTGGCAGCCCTCCATCCAGGATGCGAATGTCCTTGATGCCGGCTTTTTCCAAGACGTGAGCCACCATGGTCGCGCTAAGGATTTCGTCATTCGGCAGCACGGCCCCAGTGGCATAGAGGAGATGCGTGCGATCCTTATGGGCTCCGGCCCGGAGGAGAAGCGCCTGAGTCAACTCCTCTGGCAGATATTGCACAGGCACGCCTGCGTCGGTGCCACGGAGAGTATCAAAATTAAGGTGGTGCGCGGTGGGCAAATGGCCACGGAAGTAGTCTTTATAACCGCCGCGCGTATCGAGCACGATGGGACGTTTGGCAGCGTCTGGATTCTCGATCAGCGCCTTGGCTTCAGCAGGAGTAATGAGGCCGATGTCTGCCTGAGAAGCGGGTGCCCAAAGGGCCAGCAGAGCAACGAATGTGTGGAGAGGTTTCATGGTCGGTGGGATAGGTTAAAATTAAAAAGTGAAAACGAAGTTAATCTTGGCGATGAAACTCACGGAACCTTGATCAGGGAAATTCGCCCAGGTTTCCAAAACGATGTTTTTCGTTAGGCCATATTTAGCCCCGACAGAAGGCAACCAGGCTTCTTGATCACGCACCTGTACCAAATCGGCATTGAGATTGAAATCACGATCCAGAAGTTTCCAGGTGCGGTCCACCCCTAACAGTAAGCTGTTGCCATTCGTCTGAACGCCGTAACCCAGATGGAAGCGAGCCAGACCGAAATCATGAGCAAGCATGGCATAGGTGAAAGGATCCCCCGCACGCTCAATGTCACTCAGGGCAACCCCAGCCACACCCAGGGCAAAGGCACCCTTTTCCCAAGGCTGAAAGCCAAGCTTGGTCTGGAACAAAAGTGGACCGCTCAGATCTGGCCCGAGAGGGCTGTCCAGGCCCCATTCTAGATTTGCGGGCCCCAGTTCCCAGCCTGTCTTAAATCCCATCCAAAAGGAATGCTGACCTTCGCCATTGGCCGCAAACTGATTGGCCCCGCCAAAGCTGCTGAAGGCTTGGATGGCAACCGTGCGGTGAGGCACCGTATCAGCCGTGGGGATGTTATTGAGTCCGGTAGGCGTCGCGTACAGGGAGGAAGCGACGGTTAGAGCCAGGAGGCAGATGGTTTTTTTCATGTGAGGTCGAGAGAATCCATAAAACTTCAAGCAGCCTGGGCAGCCCAGTACACAGCCGCAGCCAACAATGCCCCGCATGGCAGCGTGATGACCCAGGCCAGCAATACGGGGATCGCCGTGCGCCATCGCGCCTGATGCGTGGCCACGCCAATGCCTAACAAAGCCCCCACAGAGACATGGGTGGTGGAAAGAGGCAGACCATAAACAGACCCAGTAATTCCTAAAAAGGAGGTCGTCAGATTGGCGACAAACCCCTGCCCTGGGTTCATGCCCGTGATTTTATGAGCCAGCGTCTCGGCTACTTTACGGGCACTGAGCAGCCCCCCAAGGGTCATAGCCACCGTGACCAGTAGAAGACCTTGAGGACCAGCCCAAAAGGCTAGGCCAGCCAGCAGCGCAGCCATCTTGGGGGTGTCATTGAGACCCCGGGCAAAACAAACAGCACCCGCACCGAGAAAGTGGGCCACATCCAGCGTGCGTGTGCGATGATCTGGCACCCACTTCAAGGTATGCAACACCCCATGGAGAACGGCCCCAAGGATGATGGCCACCACCGGTCCTAAAAACAAAGGTAAGGCGAAGACCTTACCCAAATGAGTCAGATTTACCCCGGCTGGACTCGCCAGCCAACCGGCTCCCAATAAAGCCCCCGTAAGGGCATGCGTGGTGGAAACGGGAAAGCCCAGCCAAGTGGCCAAACTGCCAGTGAGAGCTGCGCCCGCAGCCACAGAAAAAAGAAAAGCGGGCTCTGCAATCAAGGTATCCGGCACCAATCCCTTTCCCGAAAAGGCCTTCAACAACTGTGTCGAAGCAAAAACCGCGCATAATGCTCCCGCAGCCGTCGCCACCGCAGCCCAGTTCACCGCCACCCGATACGTCGTGGTGCCACTGCCAAACAAAGAAGCCACACCTTTAAAATTGGCATTGGCTCCGTTGGCATAAGCAACCGCAAACGCAGCAGTCAGTATGAGGAGTGAAAACACGCCCCTCGAAACATTATCTTATTTGCGCAGTCAAGCAAATATAACCCAAAATTCAAGCCTTCGGCCCACAAAAAAGCTCGCCCTGTCAAAAATGACGGGGCGAGCTGAAAACATTTTTCAGGTCGTCAAAAGAACTCAGTGAGAGACTTCTGCTGGCGCATCCAATTCCTTTGGTGGCCAGAAGGCAAACAGCAGGAGCAGTGCGGCTGCTAAGGACATGCCCGTGGGCCAGAGGAAGAGCTCACGATAGTTGACGACACCGTTGGTGGTCAAATCACCCTGCAACGGAATGAAGATCAACTTAGCCGCTAAATCTCCCAATCCCAGCACTAGAAGATTGAAGAGCCCCTGGGCGCTGGAACGAACATCTTTGGGGAAGGCCGCATCAATGAAGATGTAGAGAGTGGCAAAGAAGAAGGCGTAGCACACGCCATGCAGCACCTGGACCAGGATGATCATCGTCTGGTTTTGTGGCATGAAGGCAAACACGGCGAAGCGGGCAGCATGCCCCAGCACGCCCAGAATCATGGTCGTTTTCCAGCCCATGCGGGAGAGGAACCAGCCGAGCACCGCCATCGTCAGAATTTCTGCGATTTGGCCGATGCTCATCACGGGCATGATCCACTGGGCCTTAATGCCCACGGTTTCACTGCCCAAGAAGCTTCCAGCCATGAGGAAATATCCGTTATGAATGGTAGCATCGATAAACGTGACGATGAAAAGAACGAGCAGGAAGGGCTTTTTGAGGAACTTCGCTGCATGCAGCCAAGCAAAACCACTTTCCCCTGCTTTTGCAGGCTTTGGTGGCGTGTGCGGCAGGCCGAGACTGAATACTGCTAGCACTAGAGAGGAGATACCCGAGACGAGGAAGATATTTCGACTAGCAGCCACCGCTTCAGCACCTGCCTTGCCTTCTAGCACGAAGTAAAGCGGCCAAGCGGCCAGCATCCAGCCAATGGTGCCGCCCATGCGAACCAATCCGAATTCCTTTTGTGCATTTTTTAGATGCGCAAAAGCGATAGAATTCGAGACCGAAATCGTCGGTACATAGAGGAGAGAATGCAGGAGCATCAGTCCAAAAAAGGTCGGAAAATCCTTTACCCAATACATCCCAAGGATTGCCAATCCACCGACGAGGTGGCTAAACGCCATGAACTTTTCCGCAGAAAAATTGCGATCCGCGAACTGATTGCTGAAGAAGATCCCCAGAACAGAAGCAATAACAAAAGCTGTTCCCACCCATGTGATTTGAGTGTCGGTGAAAGCCAGACCATCTTTTCCCATATACCCCCAGATCAGCGGCAGCCAAGCCCCCCAGATGAAGAACTCCAAGACCATCATGACAAACAGCTTCTTAGCAGCAGGGGATTTCATATCGGGAGAGAAAGAGCGAGAATAGGGAGCGGAACAAACGCTGGCAAGACAGGATTCCTGGCAAAGCACTTTGGTTTTCATTCCCATCATCTTTGCACCACCTTGTTCAAGAGCACGCCGTCCTTGTCATTCACCAGGAGCGCGCTAAGAATCGCTCCCCGCGTGGCGTGTTTAGACCTGCCATGCTCTCTGACCCTTTTCTCCACATGACCGCCGACACCCTCCCCATCGAACACACGGAAGAAACCAACGCCCGCATCCTGGCGGTGAGTGAAGACCGGGTGAAGGGTTTTCATCAGCACCCCTTCCAATTCATTGCCGAAGAAAGCGGCCTACCTTTTGAGACGGTGGTGGCACGCATCCGCGCCATGGTCGCCGGGGGCGTCATCCGCCGGGTGCGCCAGACCCTGCTGGCCAATAAGCTGGCCGAAGGTGCCCTAGTCGCCTGGAAAGTCCCGAATGAGAAACTGGACGCGGCCTTTGAATTCATGTTCAAGGAAGACCCCTTCAGTGGACATGTCGTTCTTCGTTCGACCGATCGTGAAGTCAGCGGCAGTGACTATAAGTTGTGGACCACACTAAAAGTGCCCCAAGGCACGGATATGACGGAGCATGCGGATGTCCTGAAGCGGCTAACCGGAGCGGAAGAATACCTTCTCATGCCTGCGCATGGCATCTTTGCCCTCGGCGTGGGCCATGTCCGCCGCAAGACAATGGAACCGGGCGAGAAGTCCGATGAACCGGCCAAAATGATGACCACCAACATCGCCGATTTGGATGAAGAAGAGTGGAACGTGTTGCTGAATCTGAAGGGTGAGCTTTCGCTAGAAGAGATCAGTCCGGAGCCCTGGGCAGGCCGCGCGATGGCCGCCGGCACCACGCTGGAACGCTTCTGCGAAGTCGCTAAAAACCTCGACAAAAAAGGCGTTATCGGTCGCTTTTCCACCTTTCTGGAGCACGTGAAACCCAGCCAGACTGGCGTGCGTGTGACCCGCTTCAACGGCCTATTCCATTGGAAAGTGCCTGAGGGCATGCAGGAGCGTGGTGGCGCCGAAGTCGGCCGTCACACCATCATGACCCACTGCTACTGGCGCGAAGGTGGTCCCCGCTTTGGCAATGTGAACATCATGGGCGTGGTGCATGGCACTGACAAAGACCTCATCATGAAGCACAAAGAAGCGATTGATGACCACCTCGCCTCCATCGGCATTCCAGTCGAGTACACCAACGTGTTTTGGGGCGGTCGCAGCGAGATCAAACCTAGCGAAATCAGCCCCTTCGTTTACCGCGAGTGGCATCAAAAGTGGGACTCTGTAGAAGGCCCCGTGGTCTAGCCCACTCTAAAATACCGCTTTGCGATGGAAGAGGAAACTCTCTAGCAAAAGCACACCCAGAAGACTCCAAATCAGCATCTGCGACCAGTCGCTAAAACGACTGGCTCCAGATAACTTAGGCAGTGGCGTTGTGGAGGCAACTGAGGTGGAGCCAGGAATGTCCGTTTCCTGTACAGAAGCCAGCGCACTAGCTCCCGTATGCCCCTCGGCTGTTTGCCAAGCCCCTAACCGCTGGATGGCAAGCAAGCCGGAAGGTGCGGTATCCGTCGCATCACTAAACTGTGTACCGTCCCATTCGGTCCACTGAATGAGTCCAGCTTCTTCCAGCAAATCACCTGGGCGCTGCACTTTCAGCCCGGCTGCAGACTCATCTCCTTCCGTGCACCAGTAGAGAGCATTGCCAAGCATCAGGGGAAAAGCAGGCAAAAGGGCCAGTTGCTCAGACTTGGCTGGAGAAAAAGCCGTCACCACCAACCGCTGTCCATTGACCTCTCCTGCAGCGAGCACCGGCTCTGCACCAGCCATCCACAAAGGCTCAAAAGAACTGCCCAGATCCAAAACACCCGTCTGAGTAATCGCCAACCGAGTGGGTGAAACGCGGAATAGCACCGGGTGATCCGGTGCCACGCTGCGCACGCTGTCATGCGGAAGCCCCGCACTTTGGAGAGGCTTCACCTGCACGGGCCCTATGGATTTGAGCGGATTGAGCGCGATCACTGGCCGATCCGTCGGCCACTCAGGTGGCAGCCATTGCTCAAAGACATACACATCAGGCTTATCCTTCATGGGCCAGGCTGCGGGACTTCCCTTCAGCATCTCGATCCGCCCAGCTTCGATCATGGAGGTCATAGCCAGTTCTGTAAATGGATCGGGCTTCTCAGCGACCCAGGCCACGACCAAAGGACGTGCATTGGGCAGCGGAGCAGCTACAGCATCATCCCAGCCCAGGCAGTCACCAGCGGCCTTTAACCGCATTTCCACCCGCTGCCCACGCACACCTTCCAAAGGTAGAATGAGAGTGCTGGATTTGCCAGGTTCCAACTCCAACTCCCGAAGTTGAGCCAATCTCCCAGCCAATGTGACTTCCAGCGTTGCGGTCACTTTTCCTGCATTGGCACTCGCCGCAGTGACTTTGACAAAACCTTCATACCGATCTCTCGCCAGGGGGGCCTGGCGGATCTGAAAGCCTGTGATGCCTACATTCGTCAGGCTGGGCAAGGCCACGCCCGTAAATTCATAAGCAAGGCCCGCTGTATCTACCCAGACGGTATCTCCCGCATGCCACACTTGAGTCCCCTTCTCCAACTCGGCCAGACGCCGCACCACCGTTACCGCCGCATCGGTTCGGCCTTCCACCGGGACAGGACGGATTTCATCCAGCAGTCGCAGGCATTCCCGACGATTGCGGTTTCGCGAAAGCAGTACCTGCGCCTTGGCATCATAAGTGACTAGGGAGATGACCACCTGATCAGGGAGGCGATTTAGACGATCTCGCAAAAGCCGCCGCGCCTCCTCCACCCGAGTCTTGCCAGCAGCATCCTTAGCGGCCATGGAGGCTGAGCGATCCACTACCACGATCACGGCACCTGTGGATTCATTCCCCGCATTGCCCACAGGCCTGCCGAGAGCTAAAACGCCCAGCCAAATCACCAGCAACGTCAGCAACAAGGACAGCCATTTTTTAAGCTGACGCAGCCAAGCGGATTCTTGGTGTTCACGCGATAGCGAACGAAAAAACAACAGTGTAGAAACCGGCACCCGGCGCGCCTTTTTCCGAAACAGATACAGTGCCAGCGGAATGAGCGCCAACCAGGCCAGATGCAGAAGCTGGGGATTCAGGAATTGCATGCAGTCGCTCCTTCTAGACGCCGCCCGCCAGCGCACTGCCACGGTTCAGAAGATCCAGGAAGCGGTCCTCAAAAGGTTCCTCCGCCCCGCACTGCATGAAGTCAATGCGGTGGGCCGCGCACTCACGGGCCAGGTTTTCGCAAAAGGCATCAAAGCTGTCCACATAACGCTGTACGTCCCGTCGTGTCAGCCAAAAGCGACGTTTCTCCCCCGTCTCCACCTCTGCCAGTTCCACCTCACCTTCTAGGGAAGGCTGCCTCTCTTCGGGGTGCAGGATCTGTACAAAATGGCACTCCCCAGGCCAAGCAGCAGCACGTTTCACGGCCTCAGCCGCCGTATTCACATCGCGACCAAAAAAGTCGGAGATGACAAAGATCACCCCATAACGTTGTCGCGTCGGGTGGAACTCCGTGAAACCGCGCTCTAAGTCCGTGAATCCGCCATATTTCAGGCGCGTCGCGGCCTGGATGATCTTCTCGATGTTCCCCTGCCCTCTCAGCGGCGGCAGTTCCTGGCGCACGGTGTCATTCAGAGAATACAGGCTTACTCTTTGCTGCCCCGCTAACCCTAAGTAGGCCAAAGCGACGGCGAACCGCAGGGCCTGACGTCGCTTTTCCCCAAACGGCTCCGCCATGGAGCCACTGGTATCCACCAGGATGTGCAGGTTCAGCTCCTGCGTCTCCTCGTAAAGCCTAACAAAAAGCTTATCCAGACGCGCATACAGCCGCCAGTCAATGGCCCGATAGTCCTCGCGCGGCGTGTAGTGGCGGTAGTCTTTGAACTCTCGGGTAAAACCCGTGGCGGGGGTGGATTGTGAACCACGCCGCATCAGTGACCTCCGTTTCCGCAGACGCACGGCCAGTGAGCGAAGCCGGTCCAGAAAGGCCGCATCGAAGAGGTCATCGCGGGCAAGAGTTTCGGAAGGCATGGGCAGGCAGAGTTTACGTCCAAAAACAGGTCTTTTATCCATGTGGACACCTGCTAGCACAAGCATTTACGTCACCAGAATGACCCACGACCGAGGATTGCTCGCAAGCAGGCCCGTTGTTGAGAGCAAACTTCCCTATTGACTCCCGGCAACCGCCTGAGCACTGAGCACGTTCCATCCTTCTCCATGTCCCGCAATTATACCCTGCACACCGCGCCCCACGCGGCACCCCGCATTGACTACAAAGCGGAGCTCAATGAGCAGCAGTATGCCGCCGTGACCACCCCGCCGGGGCAGACCCTGGTGATCGCAGGCGCAGGTTCGGGGAAAACCCGCACGCTGACTTACCGCGTAGCCTGGCTGCTGGACAATGGGGTGCTGCCGGAGCAGATCCTCCTCCTCACCTTCACCAATAAGGCTGCCCGTGAAATGCTGGAGCGAGTCACCGCCCTGGTCCCCGTGGATACGCAGCGTCTCTGGGGTGGCACCTTCCACAGCATCGGCAACAAGCTCCTGCGCTGGAATGCGGAACGCCTGGGCTATCGCAAAGGTTTTTCCATCATGGATCGTGAGGACCAGAAAGACCTAATGGAAACCGTGGTCAGCAGCAGCGGCATTGACACCGCCGGCTTCCGTTTCCCCAAAGCCGAAGTGCTGGGAGACATCTACTCCATGGCGGATAATACCTGCACGCCACTGAAGGAGATCCTGCTCACACGTTATCCTTACTTCGAAAAAATCACCGACCAGATCATCCACATTCGCAAGCTCTACCAAGACAAGAAGGTAGAGACCAACTGCATGGACTTCGATGATCTGCTGACCCAATCCGTCCGCCTACTGAAAGAAAATGAGGACCTGCTGGAGCGCTACCGTAGCCAGTTCGAATTCGTGCTGGTGGATGAGTATCAGGACACCAATGGCCTGCAGTCCCAGTTTGTCGAAATGCTGACCGGTGAGGATGGCAACCTCATGGTGGTAGGGGACGATGCGCAATCCATCTACTCCTGGCGCGGGGCGGATGTGACCAACGTGCTGAACTTTCACGAGCACTGGCCGCGCGCCCGGGTCCACAAGATTGAAGTCAACTATCGCAGCGTGCCCGAAGTGTTGGAACTGGCCAATGTCTCCATCGGCAATAACAAGGCGCAGATCCGCAAGAACCTGCAGCCTTCCAGGGAACCCAAAGGCCAGCTCCCTGCCCTGGTGCCGCTGGATAACGGCAGTGCCCAGGCCTCCTTCATCGCCCAGCGCATTCTGGAACTTCAGGATGAAGGTGTGGAGCTAAACGAAATCGCCGTCCTCTACCGCGCTCATTTCCACAGCATGGAAATCCAGATGGAGCTGACCAGCCGCGGCATTCCCTTCCAGATCACCAGCGGTCTGCGGTTCTTTGAGCAGGCCCATGTGAAAGACGTGGCCGCCTTCATGAAATTTGCCGTCAACCGTCGGGATGAAGTCAGCTTCATGCGCATGGTGAAGCTCATCCCCGGCATCGGCGGAGCCAGCGCCACCAAGGTCTGGAGTGAATGGTTAAAAACCGAAGCCGCCCAGGCCGAAGTGATGACCGGCAAGTTCTCGGATCTGCTCATCCCCATGAGCGTGCCCAAGAAAGCCCGCGAGACCTGGGACCAGTTCGCCTACACCCTGGATGAACTCATCGTGGATGGCAAAATCGCCACCCCTCCCGAGATGATCCGCAGCATCTATGATGGTGTTTATGAGGAATACATGAAGTCCAAGTTTAAGAACGCCGAGCAGCGCCAGCAGGACCTGGAGCAGCTCAGCAACTACAGCGTGCGCTTCACCGATCCGCTCGAATTTCTCAGCCAACTTTCGCTGCTCAGCGGCGTCGATACAGACAACAAACCGGATCAGCAGGACCGCGAAGCCGTCACCCTTTCCACCGCCCACCAGGCCAAGGGTCTCGAGTGGCACAGCGTCTTCGCCGTCTGGATGGCCGACGGCATGTTCCCCCACGCCCGCGCCATTGAGGAAAGCGATGCCGGCCTGGAGGAAGAACGCCGTCTTTTTTACGTCACCGTCACCCGCGCCAAGGACGAGCTGTACTTGACCTACCCACTCATCAATCATCAGGCCCGCGATGGCGACATCCTCATGAAACCCAGCCGCTTCATTACCGAGCTGCCCATGGAACTCATGGAAAAATGGAATGTGCGAAGCGGGTGGTGAGGGAGGAGTTTATGGTATCCGAATACATCTTGGATCCAACTCAGATGCATCCGTAATGGATATAAACTTCGGTGCTATCTGCATTGACTAACAAATAATAAGACCATCCATCGTCATTCCGTCGCTACATTCTGGCGGCTTTCCAAGTCTTTGGATCTGGGGCATCAGGTAATGCCACAATCGGCCCCCACACCTCTAATTGTTCAAACGATGGATCTCGCTCCAACTGCATCTCTAGAATCAGGCGATCAACATCTGCCTTCAAACACTTGAAATAATAGGTATCGGAATAGTCTGCCACTCCACCTCCCCGGAAGTAATATCGGAGACCTTCTGAACCAAGAGGTAACGTAGCACTAGCGTATTGTTTCAGCCGATGCTGCGGTGTCGGCGGAGACGTGATCAAGCTCGACAATTGCCACAAAAAACAGAGAAGCGCCGGAGTAATGATCCAAGCCGTTCGAAATCGGTTCCACTTTCCCCAAACATACATCGCATAGACCAACAGACTCCAAGGCAAGAAATAAACAACCCACCCTATCCCCGTGAAAAACACGTGTAAAAGCCCGCTGACAAGGCCTTCCAGATGATCCGTGTATCGGATTGCTTGCTCCACAACAAACGCCCCTGTTACAAGAGCAAATGAACAAGCTAACGCTGCGGAGAAATGAAGCTGCTTATTCTCTGTTTTGGTGGGCATTGATGAAAAATTGTTAGACTACGAAAAGCCTCAGATTTTCACGTGTATCGAATCACTCCCCCGGCGTCTCATTCGTCACCGCGAAAGCCGAAGCTTTGATGGTTTCCACAGGACGCACCTCAAATACCAGCCCGCAGGCCAGACAGGGATTGCCAGACATGTATTCGGCCGCTTGATCCAGGCTGTCAGCGAGGACGAACCAGTAGCCACCGATGACCTCTTTGGTCTCGCCGTAGGGTCCATCGGTAATCCCCTGATTGCGCGACAACGTTTTGCCTCCCGTCGCCAGCCTCTGACCATGACGCATCTTACCCTCCTCAACCATCCGGTCTATCCAAGAGTAAAAATGATCAATGGTCGCCTGGATGGTTTCAGGCGGCAGGTCTTTGTCCCATTGGCCGCGAGAGAGGACGAGATATTCGGAAGGGGAAGCAGGCGAATCCATGGCCTCATTTTACCAATTCGTTCACCTCTGTCTTGAGAATTGTTAAGCCCAAGTAAAGGGCATTGCCCCCTGAACCCATTTATGAGAAACGAGCCGCTGCCTCATGAAAATTTCTCCCCTTTTTGTCCTTTGGACAACGCTTGCTTCCTGCTTGGCCCCCATCGCCAAAGCTGGAGATGGAGTCATTGACCTGACGAGTCTGGCCAATTACGCCGATCAGACGGTGCCAGCCTACATCACCCGCAACAACACCCCGCCAGGCAACGCCATCACGGACAAGGGAGCCACGCTGGGGCGCGTGCTGTTTTATGACAAGCGACTGTCGCGGAATGACAGCATCTCCTGCTCATCTTGCCACCAGCAAGCTCATGCTTTCAGCGATACCGCCACGGCCAGTACGGGCGTGAATGGCACGACGGGCCGGCATTCCATGCGGCTCATCAATGCCCGCTTTGCTCAGGAGGTACGGTTCTTTTGGGATGAGCGTGCCACCTCGCTGGAAAACCAGACCACCCAGCCCATCCGCGATCATGCCGAGATGGGATTCAGCGGGGCTAATGGAGATCCTGCTTTCTCTGAGCTGCTGGTGAAGCTGGCTGCCATTGAAGAGTATCGCGTGCTGTTCACCATGACCTTTGGGAACAGCACCATCACCGAGGCTCGCGTGCAACAGGCCATCTCCCAGTTCATCCGCAGCATTCAGTCCTTTGACTCTCGTTTCGATGCTGGCCGTGTGCAGGTGGCCAACGCGAACACCGCCTTCCCAAACTACACCGCGCAGGAAAATGCGGGAAAACAGCTCTTCCTTGCCCCGCCTCCGGGAGGCGCAGGATGTGCAGGGTGCCATCGGCCCGGTGAGTTTGACATTGACCCCGCCAGCGGAAACAACGGCGTCATCACCAAGATCGGCGGAGGCACCGATTTGACGAACACACGCTCTCCATCACTGCGAGATCTTGTAGGGCCCGGCGGCCAGTCCAATGGGGCATTCATGCATGATGGCAGCCTCACCTCACTGGCCCAGGTGGTGGAACATTACAATGCCATACCCAACCCTCCTGACGGGAATACGGGCCTCGACAACCGTCTTCGCCGTCCCGGCAATCAAACTCAAAACCTCAATCTCACCCAGCCACAGAAAGACAGCCTCATCGCCTTTCTACGCACACTCACCGGCAGTGCCGTTTACACCGATGCCCGCTGGTCAGATCCCTTTGATGACCAAGGCAATCTCACCCTCATCGTCTTCCCGCCCACGGAGATCGCCATTCAAAAAACGGCAAGCAACACGGCAAACGTCATCTGCCAGGCCGTTCCAGGTTTGTCCTATCAACTTCAGTCTTCGACGGATCTGGTGAATTGGAACAGCATCGTGGCCACGGTGACCGCCGACCTCAATGGTCTCTGCCAGCACAGCGTCAGCCTAACCAACTCCAAGTTCTATCGTTATGCTTATGTGGTGACGCCCTGAAGTATTCCAAGGTAAATGGGTCCAGTTTTCCCTCCATGTCGTTCTTTTAAACTTAAAAAAAGGGTGGGCAGATTCCCCCAATTTGTGCGTTTAGATCATTTCTACCCACACCATGAATCCCCGCATCCTCATCGCCCCGCTCCTTGCCATCACCTCCGCAGCCTTGGCTGCCGACCTGCCGACCATCCCTTCCAAGTCGATTGCCAATAAGAAAGAGCTGCTCTTCAGTGATGATTTTGAAGGCTCCGCCCCTGATAAAGTCTGGCACAAAGTGGTGCCGACTTTTGTCGTCGAGAAAGGCACGCTCAAAGGCACCCAGACCCGCGATGTGACCATCCCGGCCGCCAATGGCAAACCGGAAATCCGCGCCCATGCCGCCGTTCACGGCCTGGAAATCCCCACAAAGGACAGCGTGGTGGAGGCCAAAATCCGTTTCGATGGGGCCACGATGATTGATGTCGAATTCGATGACCGCAAATACACGGGTGCTCACTATGGCCACCTCTGCCGCGCACAGGTTCGGTTGAATGGCGTCACCCTCATTGACGAGCGCGACGGCGGCATGCGCAATGACATCCGCGAGATGCGCAACGACCCCAGCAAAAAAGCTGAAGTGGCCAAACTGCTGGCAGGACGCTCAGCCACCTTCCCCGCCAAGCTGGAAACGGGCAAGTGGTACACCCTGGTCGTTGAAACCGCGGGAGATGAAATGCGCGTCACCCTAGATGGCAAACCCGCAGGTTTCCTCAAATCCTCCGGCATCGCCCACGCCACCAAGTCGAAGATCGAACTCGGTGTCGCAGGCAAAGACGGTTATTTCGACGACGTGAAAGTCTGGAATGCCGAAGCAGCCAAGTAAAATTCTAACAGCCCGGCCTGCGCGTTCCATCAGTCCACCAGAACGCGCAGGCTGGAGGCAGCCAGGGCAGCCTTCACCTGTTTCAGTCCGGTCGCAGCCAAGGGCTTGAGCGAGGCCGGAGCTTTCTTTTGACCTAACATCAAGTGCTTTAACGAAGCCAGGAACAGCTCTTCTTGGTCCTCGATGGCGATGTCTAGGGACTCTGGGAATTGGGCATCCAGAATGGCGCAGCCATCATCGGAAGTGTCCATCAATTCATCCGCCCAGCGCAGCACGGTATCCGTAGGCGTCACATTCGGGAAACGTTGGGCCACCAGGGCCAACAGATCCGCCCGGTTGGTGACATTCATCAGCAGGGCCAGAAAGAAGCGATGCTCCGGCTCGCCAATGCTGCTGCGCATGCCTTTGATGGCATCGCGATGCACGCACTCTTCCAGAGTAGCGGCCACGCCCTGGGCCAATTCCCCATGCTTGGTTTCAAAAACCGATAGCGCAGTTCCCCACTCGCCCAAATTTGCCAAAGCTCCCATGCAGTGCTGCAAGATGTAAAAGCCACGCTCAAAGTCCAAGTCTGAGATCATCTCGATCACGAAATCCGCATACTCAGGATCTTCAGTCTGCTCCAAGACATCCAGCAGTTGTTTGCGGCGCATGGTCAGGAAATCGCTGAACATCGGGTCTAGGGCGACGTGAGGAGGCAGGTAGTTAAACTGAGGACCCGTGCCCGGATCATTCTGCGTGCGCACCACCACCGTCACCGAGGGGGTATCCAGATGGAAGAGCGAATGGATGCACCGGTGCCCCGAGATGATGGGCACCGTGCGCCCCGTCTCCAGCAGTTCGATGTTTTTCATCCGCACCTGCCCCATCTGTAGATGCGGGGTGATGGCATGGTTTTTTTCAAACTCATAATGTGCATGGATGCTGGAGCCATGCATCACGTGAAAGGCCCCAGAAAACTCATGCTGATGAATGTCCGTCGTCCCATCCATCCAGAAAAGCAGTTGGATGTAAAAACGCGGATGCTCATACGCCACCAGCTCCGGCTGGCCAAAACCGGACTGAGTTTGCAAAGGCTGCTCATCATTGAGTAGGAACTCCCTCATCAATGCTGGAAGGTCCACATGCTGGGCTGGCGGGCGCTCATCTAGCACCGCTTGTGCGATGCCAGGAAACTTCTCCAAAGAGAAATTTGCCAGCTTCCAGCGCTTCAAAACGGCTTGGCCCATGTCCTTGAAAAAATCATTCATCGGCCCACCCATCCACCAAGGCATCCATTCCGACAAGAACCATTCAAAGGTGTCGGGAAACATCCCGTTAACTGCGCCTGCTTCCCTCTTGCACCACAGCGGCAACGCGCTCCTTTGGCAGATGGAGGCGGCACGTGGCGCAGCCTTTTTCTAGTTTTCCTTCATGAAGCCTTTCCTCACCCTCGCTCAAGCCCGCACCCCCGAGGGAGCTGAATTGACCCTGCATTCACACGACTCAGAATTTTACATTCGGGTAAATCGTCAGCCCTTGATGGGAACGAATGCCTCCGAATCTGAGAAGGTTCTAGCGGAACTAGCGTGCAGCCGTCTGCGCCAGCACACGGCCCCCCGTGTTCTCATCGGGGGCTTGGGGCTCGGCTTCAGCCTGCGTCGCGTACTGGAGTGTGTGGGGCCTGAATCCCATGTTCAAGTCGCGGAATTATTACCTGAAGTCGTCGCCTGGAACCGCGAATTTCTTACCACCGTCAATGGCCTGCTGCTGGATGACCCACGCGTGGAAATTTCAGTCATGGATGTTTTTCAAATCCTTGCTCAAGCGCCCACAGGTCATTACGATGCCATATTATTGGATGTGGACAATGGCCCTATCGCGATGGTCAAGGAGGGCAATGGCCGCCTCTATCAAGCTCAAGGATTGGCCACCATCTCCCGCGTTTTAAAACCTGGAGGCCGCGTGACCTTCTGGTCCGCAAGTCAGGACTCAGCCTTTGCTCGCCGACTGGCCAAAGCAGGCTTCAAAGTGGAGATCGTTGGCTGCAAAGCTTATCCTCAAGCGAAGAAAAAGACGCATACCATTTTTGTGGGCGACCGAAGCTAGCCAACAGCCCGCCTAACAAAAAGATTCGTCAGGGGCAAAAACTGCCCATCGTGCATGAAATTCGCGTACCATCTTGCGTATCGCACGAATTCAAAAATCTGATCTGTGATTTAATTCGTTCAATATTAACGCATTAAATCAAACAGACTCTCTGGCTAGCGGCATGCAAAGATGGAGGGTGTCAATCAGCCTCTTTCGGCTGCGCGAAGGGATGTCCCTCAATTCGATCGAATGAACGACATCAGTTCCGCATCGAAAGATTTTGATTCCAATTAACCACCCTCACCATGAAACACTTCTATCTCCTCTTATGCGCCACGCTACTTGCGGTGGCTGCGCCGACTCAGTCGGCGCGTGCTGACGTGGATGTCTCCATTGACTTCTTCTTTGATGCTTTGAGCCCCCATGGCGACTGGATCTATGCCGACGATTACGGTTATGTTTTCCAGCCCGCAGTTTCACAAGAGCCTGGATGGGCTCCGTATTCCGATGGCTACTGGGCCTACACGGACGCAGGCTGGACCTGGATCTCGAACGAAGACTTCGGCTGGGCCACTTATCACTATGGACGCTGGATCCGCATGAGCGGAAGCTGGGTCTGGGTGCCTGGTTATGAGTGGGCGCCCGCCTGGGTCTCTTGGCGCCAAGCCGACGACCACATCGGCTGGGCCCCCCTGCCCCCTGAAGCACGCTGGTCCGTCAGCATCGGCTTCAATCAGTGGACCGACAGCTACTACGATGTGGGTCCCTCCTATTACAACTTCGTGCCGTTCAATCTCTTTGCTCGCCGCACCTCCCTGCGGCCCGTCATCATTGATCGCAGCCGCAACTACACCTACATTGACCGTTCGGTAAACATCACCAACATCTCCTATCGGCAGAATGTGGTGAATAACATTTTTGTCGGTGGGCCTGACCCCTCCCGTTTTGATCGAGGTGAAAACCGCATCCGCCGCTTAAGCCTGCGTCGCGATGACGACCGCTTCCGCAATGAGTGGCAAAATGAGCGCGGTGAACGCCCGCGTGGTTTCGATAGTCTTTCACGCATTGAGCGCGACGAATTGATCGTCGCGGCCCCATCCATCCGCAGAGATAACTCCCTTCGCCTTCCTTCTCGTGTAAAAGAACGGCTTGAGCGCCCTGAAATTGACCGAGGCTGGCGGGGCAGCGACACACAGGCCGTGGAGCGCCTGCGCGAGCGTCAACGCGAAGAGTTTTCGAAAAATAGGCCTGCCAATCTACCCGACAAGGCGATTGATCTGGTAACAAGTAAAGTTCCACCTCCTGCCGTAGGACGCCTGCTAAAGCCCGAAGAACGTCGTGGCCCCGGCCAGCGCCCTAGCCCAGGTCGGATTGATGAAGAAGTGCGCAAGGCCATGCCTTTAGGTCCAGATGGAAAACCTCGTGACCCTCGCGAAAGAGACGGCAGACCCGATGTTAAAGATATGCCGCCTACCCCCGGGACGCCAAACCGTCCAGGAATGCCAGACCGTGATGGCCGCCCTGGCGATAGCCCAAGAGATGATCGCATGCCTCGTGATCGCACCCCAGATGCTCGCAATGATGAAGGTCGTATGCCCGGCATCAATCCACGCGAACAACCCGACCGTGACCAACCCAACAAACAACCTGATCGCCCGGGAATGAATAAAGATGATCGTCCAGATCGTCGCCCAGGAATGAATGATGGAGATGACCGCCCAGACCGCCGTCCTGGAGTCAAACCTAATGAAGCACCACGCCCAAGATTAGCCCCAGGCGTTGTCCCAAATGATGAGGTGCCCCGCCGCGGAGGTGTTCCCATGACTCCCCCTAAAACCCAGGATGCTCCACCAGCTCCCAAAGTGATCCCAAAAGCTCCCGATCTGCCAAAAGATCGTTCAGATCTACCCAAGGTTCGCCCGGAATCTCCTAACATGCGTCCAGATCGGGATTCTGACACCCGCCGTCCAAGTGGCGTCCCAAGTGCCCCCTCAAATGCGCGCCCAGTCCCCATGCCGGAACCTCAGCGCATCCCAGAAGCCAAACCTAAGCGCATGCCAGAACCTGCCGCACCAAAAGTTAAGCCGGCTCCGATGCCTAAACCTGAAGCCCGCCCTACACCTGCCACGAAACGACAAGAAGAAGCCGCTTTTCGCTCTACGCGCCCCGAATCACGACCAGCGCCTCAGGTGAAAAAACCTGCCCAGCAGCCCCGCCCACAGGTTCAGCAAGCGGCTCCCTCCCCACGACCTGAGGTGAAAGAGGCAGCCCCCCAACCCCGTCCACAAGTTAAACAGGCCGCTCCTCAGGCACGCCCAAAACCTACGCCCGCTAAAAAGCCCGCTAGCGCCGAGGCTGAGCAAAAGCGTCGCGAACGATAATTAAGTCTTTCTGTGCAATGCGTGCGCCTGGACCAGGCGCACGCATTTTTTGTCTTATGCAGGAAGCCTCCACAAGACAGACCTGTATCCCTAAGCTCCAATCGCGAACCAATTGAACCCTGCCGCATACACCCGAGTGCTGGCCCAGGTGGAGATGACAGCCGTAAAACCTGCCTCGCTAATCTGGGTAACGTTAATCGTCAGCCGTGCGCTATCTCTTTGGTCAATATCAAAACTGGTGATCCCTAACTGCACGACCGGAATCGTCATAAAGGGTGTGTCAAAAACCACCTCTACCACGAAATTGCGCGTTTGTTCCTCCCCTGGTTCTAGGGTTGCTAAACACCAACATTCCGAAAGAAGACTGAAAGAAGCAGATGAAGAAAGAATCTTCCAAGGGGTAGGAGTAGTCATCATAAATTCTGTGTGTGAGCAGTATCTGGGCCGCATTTCTGGGCGGTGAATTGAAATCTCACCCGTTTCAGAAGACAGTCTGGGTAAGCAACTTTTCAGACACGGATTCTGGTGTGTTCAGAACTTTCTCCCTTGGGATAACATTCTCATCCCTCAATCAAAGCCTCCAGATCACTTTCTTGTAACCCGGCCATCAGAGGAGACTGCTCATCAAGCGCCGCCTCCACCAAACCTCTTTTTTTAGCTTGGAGAGCGAGGATACGCTCCTCCACCGTTCCACGGATGGCCAGACGGTAGGCCGTCACCACCCGCTGCTGGCCAATACGGTGAGCTCGATCTATCGCCTGCGATTCCACCGCCGGGTTCCACCAGGGATCTAGCAAAATGACATGGTCTGCAGCCGTCAGGTTGAGACCATAACCACCTGCTTTTAAACTGATGAGAAAAACCCGACAGGATGGATGTGACTGAAAGGTCTTCACCTGGGCATCCCGATCCTGGCTACTGCCATCCAAATAAGCATAGGGTGTTTTTTGCTCCCCCAAGTAATCACGAACCAGGCGTAAATACTGGACGAACTGACTGAATATCAGGACCTTGCCTCCTCCTTCAATGATACCATCCAGCCGCTCTTGAAGCATTGGCCATTTTCCAGACAGGTCTTCACGCTCCAGTTTACCCAGTGTATCACCTTGCAGCCCAGTCAGCCGCAGGTCACAGCAGGCTTGGCGCAGACGCAGCAAAACAGTGAACATGGTCATCTTCGCCCCACCTTGTCCCGAACGTTTACGGGCAGCCTTGATCTCCTCGCGCCCTTCTTCCAGAAGACGACGGTAAACCTCACCCTGTGCAGGCGAGGGATCACACCAAAGTACTTGCTCAATCTTATCGGGCAGGTCCTTGAGCACTTCGCGTTTGGTTCGCCGCAAAAAGTAGGGGCGAATGAGCTTTTTCAGGCGCTCGCTCGCCGCCTGCCCCGCAGGTGTGCCCAATGCGGTCTGGATGGGCTGATCAAAACGTTCTTTGAAATTTTCACGACTGCCGAGGTAACCGGGCAGAAGAAATTGGTAAATGGACCAAAGATCTCGGGTGCTATTCTCCACCGGAGTTCCCGTTAAGGCCACTCGGGCATGCGCTCGCAGACTCCGCAGGCTTTTGGCCGCATCCGTATCCGGGTTACGGATGTAGCTAGCTTCATCCAATAAAATAAGCCCAAAATTTTTAATCTTTAATTTATCAATATCTCTAACAATCAACTGATAAGTGGTAATTATCACGTTCCATGCGTCAATACTATTCAGCAATGAATCACGCTTACTACCTTGAGAAATTGCCACCCTCAATTGGGGTGCAAAGCGCTCAAATTCAGACAGCCAGTTCCCACAAAGTGACTTAGGACAGACAATGAGTATCGTTTCTTGAGCCTTTCTCTGTGACAGGAAACTGGTCACAAGCGCGATACTTTGCACGGTTTTACCCAGCCCCATCTCATCTCCCAGCAGCCCACCGCGCCCAGCCAAAACCAAAGAGGTCATCCAGCGCACCCCGAGCAACTGATAGGGTCGCAAGCGCCCACCCAGTTCCCCAAGCTGCGTAAGGGTAGTCTTTTCATCTGGAAGTGGGGTAGTCGCCTCAGATTCTGGCAAAAAGTACCCCGCATGCAGGGAGCTGATGCGGGCACCATCGGGAGTGATTTGTAGAGGAACGTCCTTCAGAGTGTCCTCAAATTCCTCCACTTCCTGGAGATCTAGCAGGTATTTTTTCCCATTCTTCCCCTGCACAGAACGCTGCCCAGAGCGGACTAACCGTAACACCTCAGCACGCGGTAAACGGAATCCATCAGGAGATTCATAACCAAATTCCATCACAAGCCAATCCGAGCCCGCCCCGCGCTCCCCCTCAGTTGGTACTTGCCGGACCTGTGGCTGAATTCTGGCCACGCCACGGGTAGCTGCACGCCATTTCTCCCCCTCGACCACTCGCAGTTCATGACGAAGACGAGGCAACTCCGAAGCATAAAACCGCATGACATTGTCCTGCCCCATAAGGCGAAACACTTCCGTATCTGTCGTCCCAAGTTTGATACCTGCCGTTTTGAAACCCAGAAACTGAAGACGCGCTAATAACCGCGCTTCAGCATGTCTGTTAGAAACGTAAAAAGTACCGGGAGAATCTTGATCCTGAATAGGAAATATTTTTTCAATCGCCACTGAGGTGGAACCCGAGGTGAGATTCCAACGATGCCCTGCATATTCGGCGGAGAGGGTCACATCTGCCGCCTGGAATGAACCATCCAGGTGAAGAACGAAGTGACAAGGCACCGGGACAACATGGAACTTCTCCAACGTCGCCCCCCGCATTTCGACTTGGAACACCTCAGATAAAGCCTCCCGATGAGCCACCAGCCAAGTCAGAGGTCGACGTGTAGGAAGCTCAGCCAATATTTGGACCACATCTGCTGAAACAGCGGGAATCGAAAAGAGACTCGTAGTCTCACGGCAGGTCCACCACCCTGCGGGCTGAGTCTTGAAAAGCGGCTGCTGGCCGACTCCCTCTAATTTCAGCGTTACTTGGTCACCTGCAGATTCGATCAGCAAAGGGAGGCGCATCGGCTCAAATGCCACAGCCACCCCCACGCCACCTCCAGACGGTTTTCCCGCAATGACACGAGGATGCCCAGCCAAAAGGGGCAGCACATCTGCCAAAACTTTGGCATTAAGAGACATCGGGGCGCTTTGGGCCTGAATCCCCTGCTCAGCCAGCCATGCGGCGAACAGCGATTCCTCCGCTTCACCACCAGCTACAAACTTCACATAAGCTCCCAAAGGTTCCTTCACACCTCCGCCAAAAAGACCTTCCGGCAAAAACAGGGTGTATCGTCCAGGTACACGCCGGGGCTGGCGCACTTTAGGTGCTGGCTGGACTGGAGCCGAGGTTGAACGAGCCCCCATCGTTAGCGGCGTGGGTGCGCCCACTGGACGCGAAGCCCCTGGGACCGAGCGAGCCGGAGCCGGGCGCAGATGCAAAAGAGCGACCGCGAGCGAATGCTCGCAGATCATGCTTCGGCGGGCTGCTGGACAGGTGCAGAGGTTGTCCACATCGCTGCGGCTTTTGATGCGGAGGCCGCAGGCAAATTTCACCTTACCGCTCCCGGCTAAGCCACGCACAAGGCTGGCCTCTACCGTTTGCAGTTCTACAAGACCAGCTTCCACGAGGCCACGCGCGGCCTTCATGGCTTGCCAGCCACCGATTTCTCCCAACCATTTCTCCGTGAATTCCATTTCTTTCTGGCGCGGGGCATGGTTCCCGTTCAATGTCTGTCGTCAAGGCAACTTATGCGGATAGTCGCGATCACCAATCAAAAGGGCGGAGTGGGTAAGACCACGACCGCTGTTAATCTGTCTGCTTGTCTCGCCCAGCGAGGCGTTCGCTGCTTGCTCATTGACCTGGATTCTCAGGGCAATGCCACCAGTGGACTCGGTTTGGCTAAAGAAGAAGGTGGCAGCATTTATTCAGCCTTGGTTGAAGGCAGCGACCCGCACGACGTTATCCGCAGCACACGTCTGCCCAATCTTTCCATCATCCGCAGCCACCAAGAACTGGCTGGCTGTGAGATCGAGCTAGCCCAGCGGGGAAATCACCTCACCCGCCTTCGTGAAGTGCTGGATCAACTCCGTCAGTCAAACCACTTTGACTATGCCTTCCTTGATTGCCCCCCCTCGCTGGGAGTCCTGATGACTTCCGCCCTCGCGGCAGCGGATGAGATGTTGGTGCCCATCCAATGTGAGTACTTCGGGTTGGAAGGGTTATCGAGCATTGTACAAGTCGTTCAGCAAATCCGCGATTGCGGGGTAAACCCGAACCTTCTGTTAGAAGGTATCGTCATGACGATGTACGACCAGCGAGCCAATCTGGCCAATCAAGTCGTCAATGACGTGAAGAGCTACTTTGCAGAGGTCATATACAATACCATTATCCCGCGAACCGTGCGCCTGGGAGAAGCCCCCAGTTACGGAAAGACGATCATTGAATATGAATCTTCTGGTCGTGGTGCTCAGGCTTATCGCGCGCTGGCAGAAGAGTTCATGGCCAGACGTGCCAACAAATAGTTGGAAGACAATTCCACTTGAGAAGGTTCCGTTACTGAACCCAAAAGTAGATTGGGCTCACGCCTCACTTAGATGTTCTAAAGAACACGTAATTATAAAAATATTAACTTACCTAAATATTTAGTTGGCACTTAGCGTATGGAGTCTATTATCCGCTCCAATTATTATGATCCGTCCTGCCACCCCGATCATGCACTTGGCAGAGCTACCTGCCCGCTCCGCATCCCGGACATCCGTGTCTGGCTTTGATTTTGCCTTTATTGTTACGGCGGCCCTCTTTGTTCTTGTGGGCTGCTTCTTCATGCTCGATCTCGCCTCTGCTCATAGCTCTGGCAAAGACAGCGCAGCCTTAGAATTCCTTGCCGAAACATCCATCTGGCTGCCTGCTTTGGCCAAGGTGGCTGGAAAATATGTCCTGTTGCTTCTTGGAAGCGTTCTGAACTCTGCCTTGATTGTGCTGCTCGTCCAGAGCCTGCGCACCATGGATAGCAAGATCAGCCGTCTGACCCCGCGTTTCTCGATGAGCGGTTTCCTGACCTCGACTCGGGTGGAAAACATCCGTGGCAAAAAAGCTCACCTCGAAAGCCAACGCTCCGGCAAGCGCCGAGAAGCTTCGGCCATCCGTGAGTCCAGCCCGTTCCTGCTTTCGCCGGTGTTTCGTTAATGGACAGTCTCTTCTGCTGCCTGGCGCTTCCTGCATTCTTCAGAATAAAGAATTACGAAAGCTGCGAGGTAAAAGACCATCCAATGGCTTGAGAAGTCACGAACTGTAGCCACATCCACATTCGAAGGTGAATCTATTCCTGTAGGATGGTTGAAGATAGAGGTGACAAAGTTCAGGACGGCGTAAATACATACGCTCCAGAAAACCTGCCTCACCCACGCGGGACTGTCGGCCAACATGACCTTCCAAACATCTTTTCGAGGGATGCCTTTGGCGACCCGGTTTCCCACAATGACCGCAGGAATAAAGACGATAAAAACTCCACCATGCAGCAGCATGACTGAGGAAGGGAACGCCTCCACCATTCCCGTGATGGCTAGAAAGTGAGAGGTGACACTGACGCTGAATCCTGCCAATGCCAGGACCTGAAAAGGGCGAGTCCAATGCATGAGGTTATCTCACCTCAGAACTCTCCACGGAAAACGCAGCGTGCCGTCGGTGTCTCGTAAATGACGATTTCGCAGAGGCCTGGAAGTTGCGGAGACAGTTTTTTCCAGAGCCAAGCCGCCATGTTTTCGATGGTCGGATTCTCCAGCCCCTCGATCTCATTCAGATAAGCATGATCCATGCGGTCCAGCAGCGGCTTCATGGCCTTGCTGATTTCGGCATGATCATAAACCCAACCGATATGGGGGTCCACCTCTCCTTCGACAGCAATCTCCACTTTAAAGCTATGACCGTGCATCTGGGTGCACTTGTGATTACCAGGGAGATTAGGCAGCGTTTGAGCAGCCTCGAAGCGGAAGTCTTTAATGATGCGGCAGCGCATGAGATTTGAAGGGATAGCCATTAACCCGCTTCTGCTTGCAGGTCAATTCCCTGGCTTCGCCACGGTCTCTTTAGGTGGCATAAGGGTGATACGAAGACGCTGAACTTGACCATCCCAGGGAGTGCTATCAGGAAAATCCGACACGCTCAGGGGGCCAAAGCTTTTCCCTGCGCTCAAGCCCTCAGTAGGCTGAGAAGGAAAACCATCGGCAAAAGGAGTCACCCCCAAAACTTCACTCCGGCCAGGGACAGCCAACGACATAAGCCCATCGGCATCAATCATCGCCCTCACATTGCAGGAGCCAGCGACTAAACCATCTCCCGTGATGGAAGTAACTTTGCCCTCTTGGAAGAGGCTCAGCGTCGGCTTCCCTGCGACCAAATGTAAAGCCCAGCCCATCTTTGCATGACCCTGGGAAACAAGGGTGCTGTCTGCATCCACTCGCGGATTATAATCAAATACAGCGTCCACAAACAGCCCCCTTCCCTGAATGCTTGGAGATTCCTCAGCGCTCAGCTCATCACCGATTTGCAGTTTCAGATGCACACTGCCGTCATCACTGGGCTTAGTGCCCACCTCTTCGGGCATGCGAGAGGCACGTTTAAATTCCTTCGGGAAATAGGCAGCTAGTTCTTGTTTCAATGCAGCATGAGAAGGCTCTGCTGCCACATTCGTCCACTCATGAGGGTCAGACTGGTGATCATAGAGTTCCTCACTGCCATCTGCGTATCGAATGTAACGCCAGCGATCACTCCGCGCCGCATAGCTTACCTTTTTGCCTCCCCCCATGGTGGTAATGGCAGGCCCCTCGCTTATGCTGGAGGGATCTTTCAAAAGAGGCAGCAGGCTGTGGCCGTCCAGGTGCTCAGGTTTGGCGATCTTAACCAAATCACAAAGAGTGGGATAGAGATCAACCAGCGACACAGGCTGATCACTGACAGTGTCTTCTTTTGTCAAACCTGGGGCGTAGATCGTCAGGGGCACACGGGTGGCCTCCTCCCAAAGTTTGCCTTTATGCCACAGGCGCTTTTCGCCAAGATACCAGCCGTGATCCGAAGTGAAGACGATGATCGTATTTTTTGCATTCGGGCCAGTGGCCAGCGCATCCAGAACTTGGCCCAGCATGGCGTCACAGAAAGCCACGCTGGCTAGGTAAGCGCGCACCGCTTCCTGCCACTGATTTTTTGTCACGATTTCATCGTGATGACTTCCTGCCTTATTATAGGAGCGAGCAAATTCAGGCACATCCTCCAGATCTCCCTCCTTCACCTCTGGCAGTTGAATGCTGTCCAGCGGGAACAGGTCAAAATACTTCTGAGGCACATACCAGGGCGAGTGTGGACGATACAGGCCCACAGAAAGGAAAAAGGGTTTTTTGGCTTTCTGTTTAAGAAACCCTGCCGCCCAAGTGGTGACCGCACCATCTTCCGTCAATTCATCCGGCACATCAATCTGGCCCCAATCCCAATGCCAGGAATTCATGCCATTAAAATTTTGCCCCGTATGCACAGGCAGGTCAGGAATCTGCACTCCCGTCTCAGGAAAACGGGTATCCCAGGCGGCATCCTGCTCGAAACCACGCCGGCCCCCATGCCAACCCGCGAGGCGACCTTCAGGCCCGCCATGATTGGCATGAAAAATTTTGCCCCCGGCGGCTGTGGCGAACCCCATGGTTTTAAAATGCTCAGGCAAGGTCGGTTTGCCGATCACCTGCACACTGCGCCGCCAATCCTGCTCATTGCCAAAAACGCCACTGGAGGCTGGCAGTAGCCCCGTCAGTAAGCTTGTGCGAGAGGGATTGCACAGCGCATAGTTGCAGTGGGCATTAGTGAAACGCATGCCCATTTTGGCAAGGCGATCCATGTTAGGTGTCTGCGCCTGCGGATGCCCGCCCATCCAGCCTACATAGTCTTTGAGATCATCAGCCATGATGAAAAGCACATTCGGCTTACCCGCCGCACTACGGGTTTTGGCTTTAGGAGCCGCCACGGCGGTGATGGAGCCGAGACAAAAAACAAGGAGAAAAAACCGGACGGGGAAAAACATCTCACTCAATGGAGCATTCCCAGCCATCACTTGCAACTCGCTCGCACAATCCCTCTCCGGCAATACGTAGGTTTGCCATGCGTTTCACTCCCCTCCTCTGTCTCCTGGCCGCGACCACCTTCGCGGCCGATGTCACCCCGGTCACCGTGGATGCCGCCCGGTTTCCTAACCTGCAGGCTGCCTTTGACTCCGTTCCTCTATCCGGAGGGATTGTGATGCTACCACCTGGTAAATTTGAAATCACCGAACCTTTGCGAATTCACACGGAGGATACCCGTATCGTAGGAGCTGGTGCAGCTACCTGCATCATCAATAAAAACGAGGAGGGCAAACCTGCCCTAATTCTGCGCCCACCCACATTGGATCAGGATAAAAAGGCCAAACTATGGCGCATACAGTTGGCAGATTTCCGCATCCAGGGGCAGGAGAAGAGTGGAGATGGCATCTTTGCCGAATCCATCCAAGAGATCTATCTCAGCGGGATGTCGGTGGACCACCATGGAGGCCACGGCGTACAATTGCTGGATTGTTTTGAAGACCCACGCATCAATGGATGCATCTTCACCTATAACAAAAAGTGTGGCATTGAGATCATCAACTGTCACGACATCGTCGTGAATGCCAACCACTTTGAGGAGAATCAAGATGCCCTGCACTGTACCGATTCCTTCAACCTTTGCATGAATGGCAATAACGTGGATGATCACTTGCGTCACGGAGTGGTGATCGAAAACACCTATGGTTCCGTGGTCAGTGGCAACATGATTGAAGAGTGCAATGGTACGGCCGTGATCCTAGATCGTGATTGCTACGGCATCACCCTCAGCGCCAACGTCATCGCTCACCATTTGGAAGGTGGGATTGACCTTCGCGATGCTCACGGCTGCTCGATAAGCGCCAACACCTTCACCATCGCCCACAAGTTTTCCGTGCGTATCAGCGCTGACTCTGGGCGCAATACCCTTTCTGGAAACAACTTCTGCAACACCCACATCGGAGCCGCGCAGGATAAACGCCCTGCCGAAGGTAAAACGCCCATGAGCATCGATGAAGGCACGGGCATTCTACTCGAAGGCCCCTCTCATTGCACCCTGAGTGCGAATACCTTCAGCGGACTTTCCTCTGCCGCCATTTGGAGTACCAAGCCCTGCAAAGGCATGATGATCACTCAAAACTTGGCCACCGATTGTGGACGAAAATTGTCAGAAGGTCAGGGGTGGTTTGTGATGGAGACAGACAAATCCAGTCTGGTCAAAGACAACCTGGAATCTCGCTAAATGACGCTTCCAGAGGCAGTTTGGGGAGATTTGAATCCCTTGATCGCAAATTTAAGAATCCAGAAACCCAAATTAAATCGTTAAGAATCAAGTCTCTCAGATCCGAAGAACCACCTTGCCCCCCTTTGTTTAATCTTAATAGAAAATGCAGATTGACCAAAACAGGCAACCCTCTACAATCCGTAAGTAAGATGCTGGATGTACAACGCAATCGCGCTGCCATTTTACGGGATGAAGTTCACTTCACCCGACGTATTCTGATTGCTCACCTTCTGTGCGGCATTTCCATAGTGGCCTTATTGATCAGTCATGGTTTGTTGTTGTGGGCCGTAGCGGCAGCTTTGTGGTACATTTTAACCATTCTCCCTCTCGTGGGAATGATGTCCGCCAACAGCTTTTGCCGTCATTTGTTAGGCTTGATGTTTTTGCTTTTTAGCGCCACCGGAGTTTTCTTTTTAACGCAAGTCGCCCCCTCTTTGAATACTGAAAATGAGGCTTTGATTCCTCATGATTTCCTGCCTTTTTGGTTGGGAACGCTGAACTTACTCTACGCTGTCGCTGGGGTGTGCCTTATGATGCATCGTAAAGTGCGCAAGGCCGTAACTATCGGATTTTCACTCTGGTAAGACGCGTTTCGCGAACCAAGCTAAAAACTCGCGGTTGCCGTCGGTTCCTTGGATGGAGGATTCTACGATCCCACGCCATTCTAAATCTGGGCACCCTTCCACAAAGGTCTGGATGCGGGCGCAGGCTTTGAGATGAAGTTCTGGCTCACGCACGATGCCCCCTTTGCCGATCTCCTCGCGGCTGAGTTCAAACTGAGGTTTTACCAAGACCAGGGCCTGGCCACCCGGCTTTAAAGCAGAAAGCGCCCCAGGAAGAACCAATGTGAGCGAGATGAATGAGACATCCGCAACGATGAAATCAACCTGCTCAGGCACATCGGCAGGCACGAGATGACGGACATTAAAATTCTCACGGCAGATCACGCGCGGGTCATTGCGTAACTTCCAGACCATCTGGTTTGTGCCGACATCAAAGGCATAGACCTTGGCAACCCCGCGCTGGAGCAGACAATCTGTAAATCCCCCGGTGGATGCACCCACATCCATTGCCACCCAACCGGCGACATGGATCCCGAAATGTTCGAGGGCCCCCTCCATTTTGAACCCACCTCGGCTCACAAAACGAGGTGGTTCCTTGACCCTCAAGACCGCATCCTGCCGTATGAGCCACCCCGGTTTAGTGATGAGTTCTTCCCCAAGGAAAACCTCCCCTGCCATGATGAGCCTTTTAGCCTGTTCACGGGAAGGTACCAGCCCACGCTGAACGAGGGCGAGATCAAGACGAATCCTGGCCATTAGCGGACCACAGGGGCGATGATTTCGTCTCCAGGCTCAACTTCTACCCCTGAAGGAATGGAGGCAAAATCCAGGTCGGCCACCGCTTCGGCTTCTTCGATAGCGTCGGTCAGCGTGATTTTGGCCAGCACCGCATTGGCCCGGCGGATTTCAAATTTCTGACCTCTCTTTAGACCTTGTTTGGAACCTGCATCCAGGACCACGAAGCCTTGCTCCTTGACCACGGTTTTCACTTTTGCGATGGGTAGCGATGCCAGGATTTGCTTCTGTAAAGGTGTGACGGTGTTCGTGGAGATGCCTTTAGACTCGGCCTCGGCGACAGATTTAGGAATCGTCAACCCGCCGCCAGGCAGTGTGCTCGTGCCCGCCATAGCTTCGGCAGGCGGTGCCGTTGGGGCTAGCGCGATGGTGCCTGGGGATGGAGGCGGCGTGATGCTAGCCGCAGGAGCAGATGGGAGAGGGATCAAAGATCCCTGGTCTGGTTTCGCCGTCTTCTCCGCACGGAGTTGTTCTTTATCAAATTCACGCTCGCGCTTCAGCCCTTTGATCTCTTGCTGCCCTTCCCAGGCTAGGTAGCTGGTGATGGCCAGAAGGATGATGGTGAGTGCCAGAGCAAAGTGAGTCAGTCGCATATCCCTATGTAAACTCGGTTTGAGAAAACCGAAAAGCGAAATCCTCGCCCCTTGCACCTCCGCACATGCGTTTCACTATACGATGCACATGACGGATATCGCATTTTTCAGGTTGCCCGGTGGACGGGCGTGGATCGGCCAAGGCCCCTTTGAGTCTTTCGCAGAGGCCCCAGCCGGGGGCGGGGTGTTCTATGTCAACGATTTCGACCTCACCGACGCTAAGCCTTGGAAGAAGCCCGCACGACTTATTGAAGTAGCTCCAGAAACCCTTGCCACAACCACGGGCTGGAATGGCGCACAGCCCCCCCACATCCAGTGGGCGAAGCCTGCGACCGAATGGTTCAAAATGGCCTTTCGCAGGATTCGGCGCGAGGTGCTAGCTCGTCGGCTTGAAAAAATGGTGCCCGTCTTGACGGAAAGTGGGACCATCACTGAAGGTGATCCTGTGCGGCTACTAGAACGTGTGATGTCAGCCCCCACCAATACCTGGGGCTACGGCTGGGTAAATGCCCAGGGCGGCTATCTGGGTGCAACGCCTGAATTGCTCTTTCGGCTGCAGGGCCAAACGGTGGAGACCATGGCCCTCGCTGGAACGGCCAAACCTGGGGACCAGGCTGCTTTTCTCACTGATGTTAAAGAGATCGAAGAGCATGAGATCGTCGTGCGCTATCTTACAGATCGGCTTAGCACATTGGGCCAGGTACAGCGTGAGCCACGCGGGCTATGCCAGACGACTGGACTGCTGCACTTCCAAAGTCATCTGCGTGTGACCCTAGAGCGCCCGTCAGAGCCAGGGGCTTTGGTGAAGGAACTCCACCCCACACCTGCTGTCGGCTGCCTGCCCCGCGAAGAACCCTGGCTGGCCCGTCTGCGGGAGTATCGCAGCCAATTGAATGTTCCTGGTTTCTTTGGGGCTCCTTTTGGTTTTATCGAGCCTGGGGAAATCCCCACTTGCCATGTAGTTGTGGCCATCCGTGGCATGAGTTGGGCAGGTAACCAAGCCCAACTCCCTTCTGGCTGTGGCATTGTGGGCGGTAGTGCCTTTGACCACGAATGGCGGGAGCTCAGGCTGAAGCGGGAATCTGTGATTGCGATGCTGGGGCTTTAACCTTTGTCCCCCTGCCCTCTACATGAATACTCACATCATCCGCTCTCTCATCACCGCACTCGCCCGTATGGGAGTGGCGGAGGTCTGTGTGGCTGCGGGAGCACGCAATGCACCGATCATCGCGGCTTTGACCGAAAGTGAAGGTGTGAAGCTTTGGAATTTTTTCGAAGAACGAAGTGCAGCCTTTTTCGCCATTGGGCGCATCTTGGCAGATCGGGCCCCTGTCGCAGTCTTGACGACTTCGGGGACCGCTGCGGCAGAGCTACTGCCCGCAGCCATTGAGGCACACTATCAAGGCCTCCCTCTGGTCTTGATCACGGCGGATAGGCCACGCCGTTTTCGTGGCACGGGAGCCCCTCAGGCGATCGAGCAAAAAAATCTTTTTGGTGACTATGTCTCCGCCTGTCTGGATGTGGAAGTGGGCATCAGCATGTCATGGCCCACCCGCATCGGTCCGCGCCCCTTACACATCAATATTTGCCTGGACGAGCCGTTAGATACCAACCACAACGGCGTGGATTTCCTAGCCCACCATGGCCCGGCCGCAGCCAAAGCACCGACGGCCCCCGTTTTCGCGGTCGAATCTCTGCCCACGGCCATTCTGGTCTCTGGTTTGACCAAATCGGAGGCCCAGAGTGTCGCTCCAGTATTGGCTAATTTAGGGGTACCGATCATGGCTGAAGCCACATCGAATCTATGGGGCAAATGGGCAGATAAACCCAAGCTGGACCACCTCTTGCATGTAGCTGCAGAGTCTCACTTCCAGGCACTGGACGTTCAGCAGATCATCCGCATCGGTGGCGTGCCGACTGCTCGCTGGTGGCGAGATCTTGAGGACCGACCAGAGATCCATGTGACCAACATCTCACGCCTCCCTTTTCCCGGTCTAGCCCGCCAGCAGCGGGTGCAGACCCTTCCTTGGTCTTGCCTTCAGGGTTTGGCTAAATTCCAGCTACCTCCTGCGATTGTCGCCAGCAAAGCCCCAGATGTGCAGGCCTGCATGAGTGACTACCCACTTTCAGAACCAGCCTGGATCCGAGAGCTGGCCATGCATATCCCAGCGATGGCTCGCGTGTTTCTGGGAAATAGCTTACCGATTCGTGAATTCAATCTGGGGGTAAGTTCCCTTCAGCATGAAGTGGAATTTTTCTCCAACCGCGGGGCCAATGGGATTGATGGCATCGTTTCCACTTGGTTAGGCATGAGCGCTATTGTTCGTGAAAGTTGGCTTGTCATTGGCGATCTCAGCGCTCTGTATGATCTCGCAGCTCCATGGATCATGCCCCAACTTCCTCAGGGGAATCGCAAGCTTGTCGTCATCAACAATGGAGGTGGTAAAATCTTTTCCCAGGTTTCCTCCTTGCGTAGCCTGTCACGCCAGGCCCGCCACATCATCGAAAATCGCCACCGTGTCACCTTCGCCCCCTGGGCTCAGATGTGGGGGATGAATTACCTGCAAGTCACACATCCAGACCAACTGGAAGACCTTCCGGAAGGCCCCCTCCTGATTGAGATCGTGCCAGATGCGGAGCAGACGGATGCCTTCTACGCCGCAATTAAGTGATAGGTCAACCTAACTAAGAGTGCGTTCACAACCAACCCCGCCATGAATAGATGTGGCTGCCGATCCACTCGTGCAGCCAAGCATCAAACAGTTCGAACGAACCCACGTAAGGTAGATGGATCCAATCCACTTCTCCGAGTCGGTGAAAGCTGCTCATGTAATGGCAAGGCACAGGCACGACTGAAATGCCTGCTTTCTTAAACGTACCCACTGCACGTGGCATGTGACTGGCCGAGGTAACGAGGAGAATCTTTTTCCAACCACGTTTTTCCATCAATTCGGCGACTTTGAGTGCTTCATCTCGAGTGTTGGTACAAACGCCCAGACTGATTTGCTCAAAGTTCAGCTTGGGGTAATTGGCCAAGTTGTCAAAAATGGCATCGGCTTCGGAAACGAACCGACCTTCGTGCTCATAACCGCCGCCGCCGATCACCAGGACTGGAGCCACTCCTGAAATAGCCATGGATAAAGCTGTGGCAATGCGGTCCGCCCCACGAGCCAAGTGCATCCCCGTCGGCTCCATCAGAGAAGGCTCCACGCCGCCGCCCAGGCAAACAATCGCGTCTGCGCTCTGCATCTCTGCGGCGGCAGGCAGCGAATGACGAGATTCCAGACCGGCCATCAGCCACGATGGGATTGAAGTGCAGGAGATGGTCGTCAAAATCAACCATGCGCTCATCGGCAAGAGGGACCAACGCCAAAGCCTTTTCCACAGCATGCGCAGCAGCCAAACAGTGAGCAGTAGCCAGGCCAAGCAAAAGGGCTGGAGCAGGTAGAGGAGTTCCCGCAGGATGGCGTTCATATCATTGACGGACCGTCTTAGCAGCTTCCCAGGCAGCATCCATTTCCTGTAAAGTTGCTTCCTCTAGTTTTTTCCCTTCACGGGTGATGGCTTGCTCAACCGCATGAAAACGACGAACAAACTTTTCGTTAGTCGCAGCCAAGGCAGCCTCAGATTCCACCCCTATTTTTCGAGCTAGATTGACTACGCTGAACAGCAAATCACCCAGCTCTTCTTCAATCTCAATGGCCTTTCCCGAAGCTAATGCCGCCTCCAACTCAGCAGCCTCTTCCCTGATTTTTTCAAAGACAGGTGCCGTATCAGGCCAATCAAAGCCTACCCTTGCAGCCTTCTTTTGCAGCTTTTGCGCTCTCATCAGAGCGGGCAGCCCTCCGCCGACACCATGCAAGAGACCTTCTTTTTGAGTGCCTTTTTCCTGCCTCTTGATGGCATCCCACTGCGTCAATACGGCGGCAGAATCACTCGCACTCGCGTCTCCAAAAACATGAGGGTGGCGGCGGATGAGTTTTTCCGTCAATCCCGTCGCCACGGCATCCAAATCAAAGGTCCCTGCCCCAGCGGCGATCTCGGCATGTAGCACGGGCTGCAAAAGCAGGTCTCCCAGCTCGTCACAAATCTGCGCACTGTCACCACTGCGGATGGCGTCCACCACCTCATAAGCTTCTTCCAGCACGTGAGGGATGAGGGTTTCATGCGTTTGCTCCTGATCCCAGGGGCAGCCACCGGGTGCACGCAGACGATGCACGACGTAACGCAAACGGGTCATGGGATCGGGATGGTCAAGGCTCATATCTGCACGCGATAGCCGCAAAAGCGCCAGATGAAACGTGAAAATGATTGATTCACAGACGTGCGCGCCTACCTCATGCATCGTCAGTGCATTTTCTCCCGTAAATCCTTCCAACCCCACTTAACTATGGCCTCCGAAGCAGTCCTCAATCTGAACGAATCCAACTTCCAGACGGAAATCTCCAGCAGCACGGTTCCAGTGATCGTGGACTTCTGGGCTGAATGGTGCGGCCCTTGCCGCATGCTTACGCCGATCTTGGAACAGTTAGCGACCGAAAAAGGCGCGGCCGTTAAGGTCACCAAAGTCAACGTGGACGAAAACCCCAATCTCGCCGCCCAATACGGCGTTCGCTCCATCCCAATGTTGCTGTTCATCAAAAACGGTGAAGTGAAGGAAACCGTCGTGGGCGTGCAGTCTAAAGATGCATTGTCTCGCAAGCTGGATGCCCTGGCTTGATCTAACACGCAGAGCCTTAATTTTTAAAAGCCAGTCATCGCGAGGTGACTGGCTTTTTGTTGACTAAAAAAGGGCGTCCTTCGGCAGGACGCCCTTCAAATCCGCTTCAGACAAACTTTGGGTTAATCCTGATTATTTCACCGGACCCAACTCCGCCTTCAGGTTACCAATCTCGGCATCGCCTTCGACGAGGCCCAGAGCCCATTTGATGCCGCCCAAGATGTGTTCCTGGTAAGTTTTGGCGATCTCAGGAGAGTTTTTGCGATCCTTCGTTCCTTCTTTCCAGGTCGGATCCCAAACATCTTCACGGTGGCCGAGGGAGGTGTAAAAGACTTTGCCCTTACCGAACTCTTTGCACCAGGAAACTGGATAATAGCCAGGGGTACCTTCATTCGGATGGCTGTTCAGTCCCATGAGGGCATGCACCTGGGCGGGATCATAGCTCTTAAAGAGGTAAATCTCGTCAAACACACGCCAACCTGTGGGCACGGGTTTAGTAGCTGGATGAGCCGGGTCATGAAGGACTGGCTGCACTTCCACCTGGGCCTTGTGAGTTTGAAATTCACCACCCAGCATGTCCACATAACCCCGGAAAGGATGGTAGGTATCCCCACCGGAATGCATGGCGACAAAGGCTTTGCCCCCCTTGATCAATTCCACAAAACCATCGCGGTCTGGGAACTGAAGATCGCCTGTCGTATTGGCAAAGATGAAACCGTCATAACCTTTGATTTTCTCAATGGCCATGTTCTCAGCCATGTAGGCCTTCACTTTTTCATTCCAGGCCGTATTGGCTGTGTTGTAATCAGCCAGAGCTGTGCTGTAAGCCTCCTGCTTGGCTTTGAAAGACTCATCCGTTTCATTCGGCTTTTTCTCTGGGGCTTTGCCTGGATTTTTAGGCTGACCTTCTGGCTGATGAACATAGTCCACGGTAAAAGCGCCGGACGATTTGCCCAGTTCAGCCAAGACCTTTTCCGCCGTTTCAATGGAAGAATGGCGGAAGCCAGTGGTCACGGTGACAACGAGGAGCTTTTTAGGTGCATCAGCAGCCTGGGCTGTGAAGCCCGCCAGCGCGGCAGTGAGAGTCAAAAATGTACGACGGATCATAGAGTTGGGGTTGGGTTGACAGAGACCAAACGTGGGCTAAATACCAAGACTTACCACCACGGACGCGAGGACGACCTCGCAGCTCCATTTTTCACAGCAGGGACGACCCTGGCAACACTTGTTTAAAATGGCTTGGATCTATCTTTTGTTGGCGGGACTCACGGAAATCGCTTGGGCAATTGGCTTGAAACACACCCAAGGGTGGACACGGCTATGGCCCAGTGTCTTCACAGCCAGTCTCATGGTCATCAGCTTTAGCCTGCTTTCTCAGGCCCTGAAGACGCTGCCCATCGGCACAGGTTATGCCGTATGGACGGGTATCGGTGCGGTGGGCACGGCCATCATCGGCATCGTCTTTTTTGATGAGCCGCGCACCGTCGTACGGTTGATCTGCATTGCCTGCATCCTGGTCGGCATCATCGGTCTCAAGATTAGCTCGCCCACCTCATGAGGCTTCGCATCATCCTAACGGCAATCCCTGAATCTGCCGCCGCAGGAGATCCAACGCAGCCTGCGTAGTCAGCAGCTTGAACCGATCACGAGAGATGGGGTAAAAGAACTTCCGCACCACCGTCTCGTGTCCTTTGGAAGCCAGCCCGACATACACGGTGCCCGCTGGCTTTTCCTCAGTTCCGCCCGTGGGGCCTGCGATGCCTGTGATGGACAGTGCATAATCCGCACCGGATGTGCGCAGACAGCCCTCAGCCATGGCTTGCGCCACAGGCTCACTCACGGCCCCGTGGAGTTGCAGGAGATCGGCCGCTACGCCGAGGTGTTTTTCCTTGGCTTCATTCGCGTAAGTCACAAAACCATGCCCATAGACCTTGGAGGATCCACTCACATCCGTGAGGCGACTGGAAAGATACCCTCCCGTGCAGGACTCTGCGGTAGCGACCCACTCACCCCGTTCAGCCAAAAGTTGGATGATCACCTCCTCCAAAACACGCCGATCTTCGGACAAAATGAATTCGCCTAGACGATCCCGAACGATTTCAGCCCCCGCATCCACGGGTCCGGCAAGACCTGCGAGACGCACATCCACATCCCCTTTGCCGATGCAGTAGCCCAGTTCCAGTCCAGCGATGGCCTCCAGGTCTTTTTCGACTTTCTCGACGATCTCTGACTCGCCAATACCAGTCAGTTTGAGATAAATTACGCGACGATTGGCACCATCGGGTAAAAGTGCTCGTAGGCGCGGCTCCACACAGTTCTCCACCATGGGTTTGATTTCGCGCGGTGGCCCAGGCAGCAGGAAAATGTGGCTATTCCAGCCTTTAGCAGCCCCGAGTTCTGCGGGGAAATAGAGACCAGGAGCTGTTCCAAAAGCGTTTTCGAGCACGGTTGCCCCCACCGGCACCATCGCCTGGCGGAGATTCGAGACAGCCGGCACTTTGTTCCGTTTAGCAAAATAGGCGTTAAGCTGGGCCGTCACTCCAGCATCTTGCACCAAAGGCAGGCCGAGAAGCTCAGCCGTAGATTCCCGCGTTACATCATCATTCGTCGGTCCTAATCCGCCCGAGACTAAAACGACATCGGCCCTCGAAGCCGCCTCTTCGATCGCCTCTCGAACAGCCCCACCGTCAGGAACAATGGTCTGACGAGCGACTTCGATACCCAAAGCCGCCATTCGTTGGCCTATCCAAGCCGCATTGGTATTGATGGTGTCACCGAGGCAGAGTTCGGTACCGGTATTGACGAGTTCTAGGCGCATGGTGGCAGCAGATAGAGGCAGGAAAGCGTGACATCAAGAGGCAGCAGAAGGCTGGTCATTTCATCATGCATTTGCATCTTCGAATGATCTTCAAGCCCAGTTGCATGAAGATTCCTCGAATTACGTCCTTTACAAAGTTGCAAGCGTAGCAAAAGGGCTCATTCTGCCTGACCTCCAACGCCATGACTGCCACCGTGCCCTTCCGGGCAAATTCTGACCTTCTCGACGCTCAATACACAGACTGGAAAAAAGATCCACGTTCCGTGGATGCCACCTGGGCTTCTTTCTTCGAGGGCTTTGAGCTCGGCCTCGCTGAACTGACTAAACGCCAAGCGAAGACAGACAAAGCCGGATCAAGCTGCGGGGAGGCCCTTTCTGAGAAGACCCTGAGCTTCCGCATGCGCGTAACCAACGCCCTACTCGCCTTCCGCTCTCTAGGCCATGTAGCAGCTCACGTAGATCCGCTCTCCGCTTCCGCGCCTGATGCTCCATCGCTTTCAGTCGAAGGCCTTGGCTTTAGCCATGACGAACTGAATGAAGAGGTACAAACTCATATGTTCAGGAATGGCCAGCCGATGAAACTGCAGGCCATGCTTGAGGAACTGCGCCGCATATATTGTGGCACAGCAGGATATGAGTTCATGCACATCCATACTCCAGAAATCCAAAACTGGCTGCTGGAGCGCATTGAAAATAGGCCTTTCGAGCCCGCCCCTGCGGCTGAAGAACAGGTGGACGCCCTTCGTTGGTTGCTTGAAGCAGAGACTTTTGAGCGTTTCCTTCACCGCCGTTATGTTGGTCAAAAGCGCTTCTCCGTCGAAGGCGGGGAATCTCTCTTGGTAGCCCTAGAAACCGTGCTAGAAAATCTGCCCCGCCTAGGCGGCAAAGAGATCGTCATGGGCATGGCTCACCGTGGTCGCCTCAGTGTCCTAGCCAATTTCCTGCGCAAGCCGCTGGAGACACTGTTTTACGAATTCACGGAAAACTATGTGCCTAACATGGTCGCAGGTGATGGCGATGTGAAATATCACTTGGGCTTTGAAACCATTCGCAAGACCCGCGATGGCCATGAAGTCGCCGTGATGCTGGCACCGAACCCGAGCCACCTTGAGGCGGTGGATCCTGTCGTCGAAGGCATGGCCCGCGCACGCCAGCGTTTCCTCGGAGATACCGCTGACCGCAAACAAGTGATCCCCATCCTCGTCCATGGAGACGCTGCATTCGCAGGCCAAGGCATCGTTACGGAAGTGCTGAATCTTTCCCAACTTCCTGGCTACCGCACCGGAGGAACGATTCATTTGGTCGTAAATAACCAGATCGGCTTTACGACGCTTCCGGCAGATGCCCGCTCGACGAAGTATTGTACCGATGTGGCTAAGATGGTGGATGCCCCCATCATTCATGTGAATGGTGATTGCCCGCTGGAAGTGGCCCATGCAGCGAAACTGGCCATCGAGTTCCGCCAAAAATTCGCCCGCGACATCGTGATTGATATTGTTTGTTATCGTCGCTACGGCCACAACGAAACGGACGAGCCTGCTTTTACTCAGCCCAACATGGCGCGCTCCATCGCCGCCCATGCTTCGACTGCGGCTATCTACAAAGGCGTGCTAGCTCAGAAAGGTGTCTTGGATGAAGCCGGCGCTGCGGCTTTGCAAAAAGAGCTTGAAGACGAACTGGAGGAAGGCGTCAAAACCCTGGCGGAACGCGAAGCCAAAATGGGGGATAATCCCTATGAAGGCTCAACCGCAGAGCCTCAGCCTCCGTTTAACTTCGACCCAGTGCTGACAGGCGTTGCTGAGCCTGAACTGAAAGCTCTGGGGGAGAAGTTGCTTCAAACTCCCGAAACCTTCCGCCTCCACCCGACCATTTCTAAGCGGTTCCTAGCGGCCCGCAAAAAAGCTGTGGAATCAGGTGAAGGCTTTGATTGGGCATATGCCGAATCTCTTGCCTTCGGTTCTCTTTTGACCGAAGGCCTCGGAGTCCGCCTTTCTGGCCAGGATGTGCGTCGTGGAACCTTCAGCCAGCGCCATTGCGTGTTTTATGATACGGAGACCCGCGAACGTCACATCCCGTTGAACAATCTGTCGGAAGACCAGGGCCGATTCTGTGTCTATAACAGTCTTCTTTCAGAAGCCGCTGTGCTGGGCTTTGACTATGGTTATACCTTACTAGCACCCAATGTTCTCATCTGCTGGGAAGCTCAGTTTGGAGACTTCGTCAACGGCGCCCAGGTGATCATTGACCAGTTCATCGCCAGTGCAGAAAGCAAATGGCAACGTCCTAGTCAGCTCACCATGCTGCTGCCCCACGGCTATGAAGGCCAAGGCCCTGAGCACTCCAGCGCCCGTCTGGAGCGCTTTCTCCAGCTTTCTGCTGGCCGTAATTGGCAGGTGTGTAACTTCACCACTCCGGCCCAATATTTCCACGCCCTTCGCCGTCAAATGAAGCGCGGTTTCCGCAAACCGCTCATTGTGATGACACCAAAGAGCCTGCTTCGTCATCCGAAGTGCGTCTCGAAGATTAGCGACATGTCTGAAGGCACCTCTTTCAAAGAGATCTTGGACGACGAACATCTGCTGGGACCTGCGGAACGTGTTACTCGTCTCATCCTTTGCACGGGCAAGGTTTATTATGACCTTTTAGAATTCCGCGAGCAGAACAAAATCAAAAATGCGGCGATTATTCGTGTGGAGCAGCTTTATCCTCTCCACGAAGACCTGCTCAAAGAAATCGTCGCCCGTTATCCTCGTGCTCAGAAGAAGTGGGTCTGGTGCCAGGAAGAGCCTCGCAACATGGGTGCCTTCAGTTACATCCGTAACCGCCTCTCCGATATTTCCGGCCACCGCGTGCGCTACGCGGGCCGCGAGCGCAGTTCCAGTCCTGCAGCAGGCTCCAAGGCCATCCACGTGCTGGAGCAGGAGAAACTCGTTGAAGACGCCTTCTCTGTTTAAACCACGCGGCCCACGCATCTGAACTGACACCTTTCCTTAGCCATGCCTGACATCAAAATCCCCGCACTCGGCGAATCTGTCGCCGGAGGTCAAATCGCCAAATGGCACTTCAACAATGGCGATGCCGTCAAAGTTGGCGACATCCTTCTGACCCTGGAAACCGATAAAGTGGCTGCAGAGGTCACTGCCGAATTTTCAGGCATTCTCACCATCGGCAGCCAGGCAGGGCAAGATGTGGAAGTGGGAGCCGTCGTGGGTAGCATCGCAGAAGGTGCCGCCGCACCTGCTGCCGCAGCCGAAGCCCCTAAACCCGCCCCTCCAGTGGCACAGGTTGAAGACGCCAAACCAGCAGCACCTGCTCCTGAAGCCAAGCCTACCCCTGCGCCCAAAGCAGAGGCCGCCCCTACGCCTAAACCTGCCCCTGCTCCTGCCGCAGCCAAACAGGAAGGTCGGACCACGCGTAAAAAGATGACGCCTCTGCGCAAAAAGATCGCTGACCAACTCGTCAGCGCTCAGCAGACAGCGGCCATCCTCACCACCTTTAACGAGTGTGACATGACCAACATCATGGCCATGCGCTCTAAGTTACAGGATAGCTTTGTGAAAACCCACGGGGTGAAGCTGGGCTTTATGTCCTTCTTTGTCAAAGCAGTCGTTGAAGCCCTCAAGGCCGTGCCAGCGATCAATGTCCGTGTCGAAGGAGATGAAATCATCCAGAATCATTTCTATGACATCGGCGTCGCTGTAGGCACTGAAAAAGGCCTCATCGTCCCAGTTCTTCGTGACACAGATCAAAAGTCTTTTGCAGACATTGAGAAAGACATCCTGGGTTATGCAGCCAAGGCCAAAGAGGGTAAAATCTCCATTCCAGACCTTAGCGGCGGCGTGTTTACCATCTCCAATGGTGGCGTTTACGGTTCCCTGCTCAGCACGCCGATTATCAATCCTCCTCAGAGTGCTATTTTAGGCATGCACACCATCCAGCAGCGCCCGATTGCGGTGGATGGCCAGGTGGTGATCCGTCCGATGATGTATCTAGCCCTCAGCTATGACCACCGTGTGGTCGATGGCAAAGAAGCTGTGACCTTCCTGATCCGTATCAAAGACTGCATTGAGAATCCGGCCCGGATGCTCGTCGGTGCATGAAATGACACGAACTTTTCTGTTCGTTGAACGCAGATTGGTGTTAGGTTCTCTATAGCAGAGAGTAATTCTCTGCATACCCAAGGGCCTGCACCTATTCATGTCCTCTCTCCCCCCCATTCCCCCGCCTAATCCGCGCAGTCCTTTTGTGTGGCTGCGCAATAAGTTCTTGGCGGGAGTCGCCGTGGCTTTGCCACTGCTGATCACGTTCTGGATTCTCCAGAGCGCATATCACTTGCTGCACGGGTGGAGCGTGCCTGTGGTGGATTTCATTGCTCGTTTTATCAATGAATTGACGGGACGGATCATCGTAGATCCCAGCTCGCCCACTTACCAGCATGTGCTGACGTTCGTGGGTTTCTTGATTCCCCTGATGGTGTTTTTGGCTTTAGGCGCCATGGCAACCAACGTGCTGGGGGTACGGGTGGTTATGGCCATGGATAAGCTGCTGCTCAGTGTGCCCATCGTCTCTTTCATCTACAAATCTTTGAAGCAGGTGATTGATGGTTTTAAAGGACTGGGTGGAAGGCAAAATTTCAAACGTGTTGTCTATGTGGACTACCCTTCTGGCGATATGAAGATGCTGGGCTTTGTCACTGGGCAATATCTCGATCCTCAGCAAAACAAGGTTCTCGCGGCTGTATTCATCCCTGGAGCACTGAGCCCGATGACAGGGTTACTTCTGGTCGTACCGATTGAGCAAGTAACAGATGCACCTCTGACGGTTGAGGATGCCATGAAGCTCATCTTTTCAGGGGGACTTATCGTCCCATCCAGTTTGGCGGCACCCGCATCGAAGCCTGACATCAGCCCAGCCCCTCTGCCTGTGGCAGAAGAAGCACATGAACCGGAGTCCGAACCTGATCTGCCCGTGGGCCTACCTCGTGCTGAAGATTTTGATTCAGGAGATCCAGATATTTTGAGTGACAGTGAAGTGGAAGCCGCCGAACTCGCAGGGACTCATTCCCCAGGTCGGCGCATCCTCAGCGCCCTTTCATGGCGTAAAAAATAACATGGAGTTCATCACTCCTGAGTGTTTTGTTGCGATCCGACGACACAGAAGCAGAAAAAACACCCTTACCCACACGGTTTTTTTCTGCTTCACAGATTCCGAAAAAACTTTGCTTTCCCGCTTTTGACCTTTGAATCCCTGAGAACAAGCCCAGACTTGAGAAAAAGCTGCGGCCACGTCTTGCACTCCCCGCATTGTCTGCCAAGGATGAGTGCTCCCAACACATGAGCGACCCCATCCGACACGAGTGCGGCATTGCCGTAGTCCGGCTGAAAAAACCCTTGGCCTATTACCAGGACAAGTATGGCACTGCCCTCTATGGACTGGAGCGCCTATTTGGCCTCATGGCCAAACAGCGCAATCGTGGCCAAGACGGCATCGGCATTGGCTGCTGCAAGCTGGATATGCCCCCAGGAGCGCCTTACATGTTTCGCGTCCGCTCCACCAAGTCCGCAGAGGCGATCGGAGAAGTCCTCGCAGATGAGATGAAGGAATTTGGCCGAATCGCCCGCAGGGTGAATGCTGAGCGCAAAGAGCGCCGCGATGAATCTGGCCTGGAATATACGAAGTTTGAAGACGATCCCGAGGCGATCAAACGTGAGTTTGAACTGGCTGGGGAAGTGAACATGGGACATCTCCGTTATGGCACCAGCGGTGCTTTCGGAAAAGGGAGCTTACACCCCTACATCCGCCGCAGCACCTGGCCCACTCGGAGCCTCATGGTGATGGGTAATTTCAATCTCACAAACTCGGGTGAGCTGAATAAAATCATGATGAAACGGGGCCAGCACCCTGTCTTCGATACCGATACCCAAACGGTGCTCGAAGAGATCGGCTTTCAGCTCGATGAAGCCCACACTGATCTCTATCACACAATGAGAGATTCCGGCGTTCCGCTGGAAGATATCACCCGTCACATCAGCGAGCAACTCGATGTGGCCCACATCATTCGTAAATCGGCCGAACTCTGGGATGGCGGCTACACCATTGCCGGCACCATTGGCAACGGGGATTTCTTCATCATGAGGGACCCCCTCGGCATTCGCCCATGCCACATGTATGAAGATGATGAGGTCGTTGCTTTTGCTTCGGAGCGCGTCGCCCTCATGACCGTGTTTGAAGTCGATGAAAACGACGTTCAGGAGCTGGCCCCAGGTCACGTTTGCGTCATCAAATCTTCTGGAGCCATCACCACCACCGCCTTTGCCCCGCAAGCTGAGCCTTTGCGACCTTGTTCTTTCGAGCGCATTTACTTCTCTCGAAGCAACGACTCGGTCATCTATCGCCAGCGCAAAGCACTGGGCGAGCAGATGGTTCCACAGCTTATCGAAGCCATCGGAAACGATTGGGAACATACCGTCACCAGCTTCATCCCAAACACCGCAGAAACAGCCTATCATGGCTTTCTGGATGGCTTGCGTTATCGGCGTCGCCAAGAAGTGAAGGATGCCATCGTCGAGATGGTACACAGTGGTACCTTTGACGAAAACAAACTGGATGATCTCGTCCTGCGTAACTGGCCCCGCTCGGAAAAGATCGCGCACAAAGACATCAAGATGCGCACCTTCATCGCCCAAGAAAGTGGCCGTGATCAGCTTGTCTCCAGTGTTTATGATATCACTTACGGAGTTGTGACCCCGAATGACAATCTGGTGGTCATTGATGATTCGATCGTCCGTGGAACCACGCTCAAAAAGAGCCTGCTACGCATCCTGGCCCGCACCAATCCGCGCCGCATCATCGTGTGCTCCACCGCGCCGCAGATCCGCTACCCTGACTGCTATGGCATTGACATGTCTGAACTGGGCAAATTCATCGCCTTCCAGGCCGCTATTGCGCTTCTGGATGAACATGGCTTGCGCCATGTGGTGAAGGAAACTTACGATGCCTGCAAAGCCGAAGTAAATAAGCCTAAATCTGAAATGCGTAATGCGGTCAAAGCCATCTACGCTCCTTTCAGCGATGCGCAGATCTCCGCCAAAGTGAGCCAGTTAGTCTATCCCCAGCACACCGCGTGGCAGGGTGACATTCACGTGATTTTCCAATCCATTGACGGACTTCACAAGGCGCTCGGACCTGATTATGGCGACTGGTATTTCAGTGGTGACTACCCGACCCCGGGCGGCTTCTACACTGTGAATCGTGCCTTCATGAATTTCTTTGAAGGCAAGGGTGGGCGCAGCTACGACACACTTCTCTAAAAAACGCAGAAGAAATGAGTGACCTGTTTTTTCAAAAACTGGTCACTGCGCCAGCGTTGGCTCTGAGCTAGGGATTTACAAAATAGATTCCATGCTCAGCGCTGATCTCAATGATACGCTGCATATCAGGCTCTCCAGGTTGATTCATCACTTCAGCACAACGAGCAAAGAAGTTTTCAAAGCCCGAGGGAGCCGTGGTGATGAGCATCTTGGAAACAATGTTCCCTGTGTTCTTAAAGGCATGAGGTACATTCCGAGGCATGTAAACAGCGGTGCCTGGGCCCCCTTCGTTCCATTGCCCTTCTTTTAAAAAGCTCATCTGACCTTCCAAAACATAAAACCATTCATCCTCTCGAGTATGAAAGTGGGGAGGTGGACCACCTCCAGGCTGAGTGATTTCTACCCACTGCGTGTAAGCCCCACCAGTCTGCTCCCCAGTGAGATGAAAATGGGATTCTTGACCAAAAGCACGGATGATGGTGCCTTGGCCTGCCGGTATAATAGTAGCTTTATTGGCCATATAGAATGAATGAGACCCCAGTAAAAAACACCCATTCCCTGACTTGTCTGGCGTTTTTTGATTCAGGGATTTCACACAACCATTTGCCTCGGCGCACCGGCAATGCTCCCCTGTAGGTCATTGCTGATGACTGATCTTTCCCCTGCCGAACTCCAGCGTTATGCACGGCATCTCGCCATGCCTGAGTTTGGTATCGAAGCTCAGAGAAAACTAAAAGCCGCACGTGTCTTGTGCATCGGTGCTGGAGGTCTGGGCTCTCCCATCAGCATGTATTTGGCTGCGGCAGGTGTGGGTACATTGGGCCTTGTGGACCCAGATGTGGTAGAGATTTCTAACCTACAACGACAGTTGCTCTTTGGCCAAAGCGATGTTGGACGCCCAAAACTCGAAGCCGCACGCGAACGGCTTTTAGACATCAATCCACATCTCGAAGTGCGAATGCACCGTGAGATGTTCACGGCAACGAACGCTCGCCAAATCGCCGCCGATTATGATCTCTTGATTGATGGAACTGATAACTTCCCCACACGTTATCTCTCCAATGATACCGCTGTCTGGCTGGGTAAGCCGAATGTGTATGGCAGTATTTTACGCTTTGAGGGACAGGTGGCCGTCTTCGCTCCCCACCTGGGCGCGCCCTGCTACCGATGCATGTCCCCTATCCCGCCCAAGCCAGGCTTGGTTCCCAGTTGCGCAGAAGGTGGCGTGCTTGGCGTTTTACCAGGCCTCGTCGGTACCATGCAGGCGCTTGAAGCCATCAAGCTCATCACCGGTATGGGGCAACCTTTGTTAGGCAAGCTTCTTCACGTGGATACTTTGAGTCTCCGCTTTCGCACCTTCAATCTCCGGCGCGACCCTGACTGCCCCGTCTGTGGAGAAAATCCCACCATCACCGAACCCATCGACTACCAAGGCTTTTGCGGTATGACACCTCCTCCCAATGTACCTACTCTCACGGTTCAGGAACTGCACGACAAACGCATGCAGGGGGAAGACCATTTCCTCCTGGATGTGCGCGAGCCTGATGAGTATGAAAACGCACGCATCACGGGCTCCATTCTCATCCCTCTGGGACAGGTCACCGCTCGTGCGGCTGAAATCCCCAAGGACAAGCCCGTCTTCGTGCATTGCCGATCGGGCATGCGCAGTGCTAAGGCTGTAGCAACTTTGCAAGACCTGGGTTACACCCAGGTTTGGAATATTGCGGGCGGTATTCTAGCCTGGGCCAAAGATATTGATCCAACCGTACCCGCCATCTAATCCCCTCATCATGGACCTTACCTGGATCAACGATTTTTTACTGACTTTTCGCTGTCCCCACACACATCAGCCGCTCCGCTGGGCTCTGGCTGAAGACTTACAACGCCACGGCCTAGCAGCCGAAGAAAAAGCTCTCGTCAGTGAAGATGGGACACGTCTTTATACGATAGACAATGGCATTCCGGTGCTGCTGCCGCAGGAAGTCTAAAGGCACGGGAGATTACTCCTCAGCCTTCCAACCTGGCCCTCGGAAGATGTAGCCTAGGCGTTTTCTCCAAGGCAAAGCGCTCTGCCTCACATCTCTCAGCATGTCCTTCCACTCATGAAGAACAATGTTCAGCAGTCCTCGATCTTCAATTCTTTTGGTTAGGCCATAACGCACAGGTTCATCCGGCAACTCAGCCTGAAAAGTACCAAAAAGTTTATCCCAGACGATCAGGCACATGCCCATGTTTTTATCCAGGTAACGCCCATTGGAAGCATGATGTACGCGATGGTGGCTCGGCGTCACCAAAACATGCTCTAGCCAACCCATTGACTGAATGCGCTCGGTATGAATGAGGCTGCCGTAGATCTGTGTGGCCGCATACATGAAGAGAATATCGAGCGGCTCAAAGCCCAACCAAGCAATAGGTAGGAAGTAAATCGTGCGATAAACAGGCTGAAAGACAGACGAACGAAACCCGGTGGTGAGATTGAACTCCTCCGAAGAATGATGTGTGACATGCACTGCCCAAAACAGGCGGCAATGATGGTCCACGTAATGCAGGACGTAATAGGCCAAGTCCTGGAGGATAAACAAGGCGATCCAGTAGAACCAGCCTTTGTCCAGATCCATCCCGCGATGATTCCATGCCCACAACATTACGGGTAGGACTAGCACCGCGCGCAAGACTAAGTCTAGACTGCCATTCAAAGCAGCCATGTAAAAATTCGTCAGAGTCTCCCGCCGGGTATAAGCCCGGATGCCATGGAAGTGTGTGACGATGATCTCAAGAAGGATGGCCCCCAAGATCACCGGCACACTGACGAGCAGCAGCAACTGTTCACGAAACAATTCCATGATTCAGTGCGCCTCAGCCTCAAGCTTGGCGTGATTTAACGTAGTCGAGGATTTTTTGATCGTCATCTCCGGCTGCCCAAACCACCCGCAGGAAGTCTGCCGGATGAATGTCATGCTTGGACAAAAAGGCACGATCGCCACCGCAGCAAAACATCGTGTCAGGGTCCATCTCCCCACGCAGTTTTGCACGTGCCTTTACGATGATCCGCGGTAGCCAGACAAATCCACCTAAGTCGGCCGTTTTAGCAGGAAGTTCAGATGGGGCAATGACGTGTGCACTCTCCACTCCTTTTTGGATCGTCAGGAAATAATCCCGACGCACAGCCGCTACCAAAAGGGCCGTGATGGCGGTGGGGTCTTCGCCACCTGAGCTGACGTTATCTTCCACAAAGTCGAAGAACTCGCGCTCACGGCAGCCGATGGCTTTTAGAAAGTCTTGGTCCTCATCGCTAAACCAGCTCTCGAAGTCCTTGTTGCCGTCATCGTATTCGTCCACGCAGGCGTCGAACAATTCCACGAAATAAGAGTCCCAAATGTAATGCTTCATAGTGATGGATGCTTTACCATCACCTCAGCCTTGGGCACGCGAAAAGTTTGAAACAAGACCAGATGCGTTTCAGTGAGATCGAGCCAGGGTCTCCTATTTCTTTTGCAGACGAAAACTGGCCGCTGCGAGAAGAAAGGTGCATGCGATCATGAGTGTGCTCAGGGCATTGATCATGGGCAGGCTGCGGCTGGTTTTCATCATACTGGCGACTCGCAGGGGTAACGTCGTGGTTCCAGGGCCAGAGACAAAAAAGGAAATCACGTAATCATCCATCGAAAGGGTAAAAGCTAGTAGCCCACCGGCTAAGATCCCTGGAAGTAGCAAGGGCAGTAAAACACGACGCATCGCCTGCCAACGCGTAGCGCCTAAATCACGAGCCGCCTCCAGCAGCGTGAGGTCAAAATCCTGCAATCGCCCCAGCACCACCATCGTGACGTAACTCAGGCAAAACGTCACATGCGCGATCCATAGGGTCATGAATCCTGTCTCTACCCCAGCCGCTACGAATAAAGCCAGCAGCGACATGCCCATTAGAAGATCTGGTAGGGCGAGAGGCAGCGTCACCAGGCTTTGATGCACGCTTTGCAGACGGGATCGAAACTGATGCAGCGTCCATGCTGCCAGGGTGCCTAAAATCATGGCTGTGACACTCGACAGAGAGGCGACTTTTATAGTCAACCACAGAGAGGACCAGACCTCATCCGCTTTCCAAAGTCGCTCATACCATTTCCATGTAAAGCCTTCCCACTCCCCTCCAAAGCGCGATTCATTAAAAGAATTGACCACCAGGACCATTAACGGAGCGTGCAAAAAAACAAGAACGAGGGAGGTAAGCAGGCGTGACAGCATGGGCACATGATGATTCACGAAACCTCCTCCCAGCGCAATAGTGGCGCAGGGGATGTTAATCAGGAGACGAATCCGACCTAATTCTGCATAAATACCCTGTCTTGGTTGCAAAGGTTCATGCCTCCGCTAGCGTTCTACTCTGCGAGCGCGTCTCAATTGCACTTCAGCCATGCACGCCCCTTTCACACTTTCCCAGCTCCCTGTCGGCCAATCCGGCATCATTCAGTCCATGCCTACGGGCCGAACGGGACTCACTCGCCTGCGCGAGCTAGGCCTGACGCCAGGTGCACGTGTCACCATGGTACGGCGTTCCCCGCTAGGAGAGCCCATTGAGATCACCGTGCGCGGTTCTCACCTGGCCATGCGTAATCATGAGGCGGCAGACATTTGCATTTCCCAAGCATGAGCGCCGAATCGCCCCTGCTGGCCATCGTAGGCAACCCGAATTCGGGAAAGACCACCATTTTCAACCAACTCACCGGTCTGCGGCAGAAGGTGGGGAATTACCCAGGCGTCACGGTCGAAAAAAAGATTGGGGAATGCTACAGCCAACATGGCAAAAAACTTCGTCTCATTGACCTTCCGGGTGCTTACAGCCTCAATGCCCGCAGCCCAGATGAGGCTGTCCTGCGCGACGTGCTGTTAGGCCGTCAGGCAGATACCCCCCGGCCAGACCGAGTCGTTTTCATCGCAGATGCTGCGAATCTAGAGCGCAATCTTTACCTCCTCACTCAAGTTCTAGAACTGGGCCTGCCGACGATCCTGGTACTGAACATGATGGACATCGCCACGTCCAAGGAATGGCGTATTGACCTCAGAAAGCTCTCAGACGAACTCGGTGTTCCGGTGGTCCCCATGCAAGCGACCACCGGAACAGGCTTTCTGGAACTGAAATCCGCGATCAGTCGCGAAGATATCCCCCTTCCCCGATGGCAGTCGGCACCGTTGCCTGATGACATTCGTGCCACTCTCCAGACGACCCGAGCGGAACTGCTACTGACAGGGGCAGTTCATGATAAAACGACTCTTCTCGAACCGCTCTATTTGCTTTCAGACCACGATCCGCTGCACGCCAGTATCAAGGATGCATACATGGGCCAGATCCAGCGGGGGCGGGATGCATTGAACGCCACTCATCCAGGTTGGGAAGATCAGCTTGTGGCAGATCGTTATGCCAAGATCGAAAGCCTGACCCGCGAAGTACTGCAAAGGCCCGATCAGGAGTTGCCGACCATCACTCAAAAGTTGGATGCCATCCTCCTCCACCCGATACTAGGCGGCCTCACCATGCTGGCCTTTCTGGGCTTTCTTTTTTATCTTATCTTTGCCGTGGCTGAGATCCCCATGGGATTGATTGACGAGACCTTTGGAGCTTTGGGCACCTGGGTCACCGGGATCATGCCGGCAGGAGATCTGCGTGATTTGATCGTTCAAGGGGCCATTGCAGGCGTCGGTGGTGTGGTCATTTTCCTCCCACAGATTTTGATCCTCTTTTTCTTTATCGGTATCATGGAGGACACCGGTTACATGGCCCGCGTGGCTTTCATTTTGGATCGGGTGATGGGCGTCGTGGGCCTCAACGGTAAAGCCTTCCTTCCGTTCCTCAGCTCATACGCCTGCGCCATCCCCGGGGTGATGGCCACGCGTACCATTGACAGTCCAAAGGATCGTCTCATCACCATCCTCATCGCCCCACTGGCGAGCTGCACGGCCCGTATTCCCGTGTATGTCCTGCTCATCAGTGTCTTCATGCCAGATACTGTCTCAACCTGGGCCAAGGCGGGGATCATGGTCGGTCTTTATGCACTCGGCACACTCGGGGCCTTCTTCTTCGCCTGGGTGCTAAACAAAGGCATTATGCGCGGGAAAAACGCCCCCATGATATTGGAAATGCCGACGTACAAGATGCCCGCGTTGAAATCCATCCTCCTTCTTGTGTGGCAACGGGCCAAGGCCTTCTTGGTCCGTGCAGGGACGATCATTTTCGGTATCTCCATCTTGATCTGGGCCGCCTCTACCTACCCTAAAAATCACGACATCAGTGCGCAGGTAACCACAGTAGAAGAACGCATCGCGGAGCTTGAACCGCAGGCTGAGAATGAAGCTGTGGCCCCACAACTGGAGGCTGCGAAAGCCGAGCTAGCGTCGCTCAATTCCCAGCATCTTGCCCAGAGTTTGGCAGGGCGCGCCGGTCACTTCATTGAGCCTGCCATTAGACCCCTCGGCTATGACTGGAAGATCGGCATCGGTTTGATCGGTAGCTTTGCAGCCCGTGAAGTCTTTGTGAACACGATGTCCGTGGTCTATGCCGTGCAGGCCCAGGATGACGAAGACATTGCTCCTGTAAGGGATCGCATTCGTGAGGAAAAACGTGCGGATGGCTCTGCTGTTTATACTCCGCTCGTATGCATCAGCCTTTTGGTCTTTTACGTCTTTGCCATGCAATGCGTGAGCACCATGGCCATAGTCAAGCGCGAGACAGGCAGTTGGGGCTGGATGTTTTTCCAGCTTGGCTTCATGACAGGAACCGCATACTTTCTATCTTTTGTTATCTTCCAAGTCGGCAGCGCGCTGGGATATTGACGACCGTAAACTCAACATTGCCTTCTTCCTTTCAGTCTAAACCATTCTTATGAACGACTGGCAATCTTGGGCAGCTCCCGCAGTGGTCTTAGTGACGGCAGCATGCTTTCTCTATTCCTCTTTGAAAAACCGTAAAAAGAGTGGTTGTGGCGGAGCCTGTGGCTGCGCACAAAAGCCCCAGGCTCTGAAAAAGCATGTTCGTTAAGACACCGCGAAATTGCCAACACCCAAGCCTGGCTTAAACAAGATTCAGGGCTCCACCTTCGCAAAGTTCAGTCTTGCCAAACGTTTTGAGCCCCGTGTGGCCCATGCTGTGTGCCACGCTCATCCAAAGACGATTATGAGCGACTTTGTCAAACTTCAAGGTACGGCCCATTTTGAATCCTGCCCCACCACCCACCATCACATAAGGAATGTCATTGAGGGTGTGGCTATTGCCCTTACCTAACTCATTGGTCCAGACTAACAAGGTATTGTCCAGCATGCTGCCATCCCCTGTCGGCTCAGGGGTTTCGCTGAGGCGCTTGGCCAGATAAGCGAATTCTCCCGCGAACCAGGTATTGATCTTCATCAGCTTGGCGTAGCTGTCTTTATTGTCATCAGGATCGTGCGAAAGAGAGTGGTGACCTTCTTCGATGCCCAGCCAGCGCATCTGGGCCATGCCCACAGAGCGCATGTATTGAAGCGTGGCCACGCGGGCCATGTCATTGGCCAGGGAGTTGACCAGGAGATCAATCTGCACACGGCTGATCTCGGGCGTATTGTCATTCACCAGTTCAATGCTGGGGTCAATCTGCGGCACTGGATGGGCGAGCTGGCCTTGCTTATCGGCATTCTCCAGATCCTGTTCCAGACTACGGACCAAAGTCATGTGTTGGTCCAGCAAAGCTTTGTCGCGAGCACTCAGCTTGGAGGAAACACGCTTTAGGTCATCGCGCACGTCATCCAAGATGCTGACAAGACTTTCCTTGTCTTTCATTCGGCCGTACAATTTGCCCAGCATCTGGTGGGGATCATCTACGGGGGCGATGGGTTGATTGCCACCGGCATAACTCATGCGAGTCCAGGGATCGGCACGATCAGGCACCGCTACGCCGAACTCAAGCGAGCCAAAACGAGTGCGGGTCTCTGGGCGGCTTTGGAGGAAGTTTTTGATCTCCTGATCAATGGAAATATTACTGGCCCAGCCAGCAGGATTGCCACCACCGCCCATGATATTGCCTTTCAACAATTCATCGCAGGTAAGCAGGCAGCTCATGCCGCGCATGTGGCTGTCTCCGTCACCCTGCACCTTGTTGGCGATACCATGAAGGATCAGGGTCTTTTCCTTGAAGGCTTCCAACGGTTTAAGGATGGATTTGAACTCAATTCCCTCCCCCTCTTTATCAGGCCAAAATTCACCCGGCAGCGTGCCATTGGGGGAGAACATGACGATGAGCCGCTGCCGCTTTTGCGGTGCCGGAGCTCCCGTGATGCTAGGCAGACCCGCCAGGAACGGCAAGGCCGTAGCGGAGATGCCGAGGTCGCGAAGAAATTGACGGCGATTCAGAGATTTCATGAGGGGGATAAAGCTACGCAGCGTGGGGAAGTTTTCTTGCGATTGGCAGTCTGGGATAAAACGATATAGGCCCAGACTAAGACGTCTTCATTTCTTAACTTCGACGGGCACCCCCTCAAGGGCAGAAAGCAGAGTGATCTCAACGAGGAGTTGTTTGATGCTGCAACCGTTAGCGGCAAAACTGCGCTGAAGGTTGTCCATGACCTGCGGCCCATAAGCAGGGATTTGCTGTTTCACGGTGTGATGGAAAAGGTGGCGGATGAAAGCGCGGTGCCCAGCGGGATTATCCGCAACGTAGTTGACGATGTCACGCGGTCCAGTGAGGCGGATGTTTTTCCCCTCTTCCGTCGCGAGCTCACTGGTGGCATTGACTGGCTTATTGTTATCCTTCGTGCGCCAGCGACCGATGGCGTCGAAGTTTTCCAAGCTGAACCCAAGAGGATTGATGGTGGAATGGCAAGACATGCAGGAGCTATTGCGGGTGAGCTCGGTGATTTTTTCCCGCATGGTCAGGCTGGGATTGAAGTGGCTCTCATCAAAGGTGACAGCCATGGGCGGTGATTTCAGGGAGATACCCACGATGTTACGGGTGAGGAAGACACCGCGATGGATCGGTGAGGTTTGCTTGCTGTAGGCCATGGAGGCCAGCAAATAGGGATGCGTAACGACGCCGGCGCGCTGATTCGGATCAAAGGAGACACGCTGGAACTCACCGCCCTGCACCGTCTGGCCATAGAATTTTGCCAAGCGGTCATTCAGCAGCAGATAATCAGCACGCAACAGCTCGCGATAGTCAGACTTCTCACTCCAGACCACATCATCAATGAAACGCAGCAAGGACTCACGCAGATCTGCCAGCACCTCCTGATTGAAGCCTGGAAAAGCATTCGGATCCTTTGAGGTGTTTTCAGCGTGCTCAAGGTCTAACCAATGATGGAAGAAACCGTGTAACTTAGCTTTAGTGCGAGCATCGGAAATCATCCGCCAAGCCTGGGCCTGCACCTGCTCGCGGGTATGAAGTTTGCCTTCAGAGGCGGCCTGAAAGAGCTTTTTATCCGGAATGGAATCCCACAGGGCAAGAGCTAAGCGGGAGGCAACATCGAAGTCACTGACTTGCTCGTTTTCTCGCAAATCAGGGTAAAGAAAATGGGGAGACTTGAGGGCAAATAGCACCACACGCTTCACAGCCTGCTCCGGAGTTTTTGCCGTCTTAAAGTGGGATTCCACGTAGAGTTGTTTTTGCTCCTCACTGAGACGACGGCGAAAGGCCGTTTCGGCAAATAGGTGGGCGAAGGCTTTGAGCTTGGTCGGGCGCTCAGGATCCTCGGGCTTCACATTGGCGAGGCGTGCCAAATGCTTTTCCACATGTTCAGCCGTCGCAATGGCAGCCTCTGTGGTGGCTTGATCCCAGGCTTTGCTGATGCTGGAGCCACGCTCATAACCTACGCTGCGGTCATCGGCGGGGAAATTCGTACTGATGATCATGAGCTGCTGGGAACGGTCGGTCCGCAGGGCATGTTGAGGGATGAGTTCCTCCACGCCATGAGGAGGCTTCCACCACAGCTCCACGGAGGCTGAGTCTTCCTTGAATTTGAAATGTTCCAGCACCAAGCGGTAGGTGCGCCCCCCGACAAGGTAGATGCTTTTGCGCTCCTCACGGACTTTGGGTCCATTGCTCACCCATCCGTCAATCAGGGCTTCCTGGTCATCGTTAACGAAAAGGCGGACGCCGTTTTCGCTTTTGACGATGAATTCATACACCCCGGTTTCTTCCGCCACCACACCGCCGTCCCAGCGGTTATTGAATTCCTCACCGATCATTTTCGCGGCATCTGGGCTGTCCTTACCCCAGTGAAAAGAGATGTGGCCATCCACACGCTCGAAGCGGAATTGCTTCCGATTCTTACGCTTTTCCTCGGCTTTCTCGATCTCTTGCTGGCGGCGTTTTTGCTCGGCCTTGCGGAGTTCGTTGCGCGCATTGGCGATGACTTTGGCATCGGCTTTCGCTGCCACAAGTTCATCGAGTTTGACCTGCTCTGGCAGTTTCTCTTCAGACTTTTTTTCTTCCGGGGGTGGAATCTCGAAACCTCGATAAAAGCCCTTGATCCCCATTTCCTGAGAAATTGGGCGATCGAACCCCGGCCCCATGCGAAAACGGCCGATGAGATCCATCACGCTGGTGCGGTATTGTGCGATGGTGAGACGGGTGAGATCCTTAGCCGGTGGCCGGGTGATTGCTTGGGCCTCGGGAGAATAAAAGGCCTCGTAAATGTAGGCGGCTACCTGCTTGGCATCTTCGCCCACACAAGCACCCACGTTTTCCTCCGGCATGGTGCGCTCGATCTTGCGCGCCAGCGCCTCCAGGGTGCGGTCGCCGATAAGAGGCTCGTCATACTTACCATCTACGCCCTGACCTTTGTCGCCATGACATTCCACACAGAGCTTTTCATAGATCACTTTTCCCGGATGTGGACCATCGGCGGCCTGCAATAATGCTCCCAGGCTAAAGGTAAGCGAGGGTGCCAAAAGGGCTAAAAAAGAATATCGAATGACCATGCGAGTAGCTGGATACGTCTCAGGAGATGGGGGGAGCCCGAAACGTGCCAGTGAGAACATTACCCCCAATAAAGGCTGCGTCTTTCAAGCGACGGCCAGACAAGCTGGGTACTCAGGGCTTGCGGACATAGACTTCTAGCGGACCTGGGGCAAGCTGGTAGGGGCGAGTGATGGCGACGCTGCTCTCCAGAGTCCAGCGACTAGGCTGGCTGCGCAGGGCCTTGAGCAGGAGCTCCTCGTGGGCGCTCGGACTTTCGCCTTCGGTTGTGACGTGCACGAAAACGTGGCTGATGGCGGTTTGGTCCAAGTAGGCCAAAAGAGCCTCAGGGCTGTCGAAAGTAGGTTTATAATCTCGGCCCAGCCAATCTGTGGCCGCGAGCTCTTTGCTGGCCCGATGCATCTGAAGTGAGGAAGGTGAGCGGGAGTGAAGGGCAAAAGCAGCCGAGGCGATGAGAGCCCCTTCCCCACGAGGATCTGCGCAAACGAGCCAGTGGGTAATGCCGCCTGAAGTCGGTTTTTCAAGAGCCTGCATGATGGCGCTGCGGAAACCATGGACGTTTTTCACCAGCAGATAAGGCACCTGGAAAACGACCAGTAAGACCAGACTAATGATGCCAAAACGGCCCAGCGGGGTCTTTGATAAAGTGAAATCAAAAAACGAGACTGCCAGTAAAGCCACAACGGGCACCACCGGCATAAAATAGCGGCTGCTATACCCTGTGGGAATGAACAGCATGATGAGCACCGTGCCAACAAGCAGGCCGAGCAAAGCCGTACGCCGGGCATCTGGACGGAGCTTAAACTTGGTCAACTCTAGCCACAGCGCCAAACCTGGAACGGCCATCATGACCGTGACAAATCCAAAAGAAGTCGAAAGGACAGAGCCGTAATAGGTCACGGCACCGAGGGCGAAGTCCATCACCCCAGAGGACACCATACCCTCTTTGGTAATCTTCGAGGAGTACAACATCCAAGGGCCAGCCAAGAGACCCACAGGTAGGCCGGCGGCCCAAAAGGCGGGCTTTTTCAGCAGGTCCCAACGGTGCAGCGCCAGCACAGTCACGGCAGGGACTAAGGCCAAAGCGAGGCCCGAACCCTTGGTCAAAATGGCAGCGGCAGCGGTGCCCCCAAAGAGCAGAGCCCAGCGAAAATTTGGCTTCTCCAGGAACCGCACCCAAAATTGCACCGCCAACAGACATAGGCAGGCAAGCATGAGATCTGCCATCACCAGTTGCGTAAGTTTCAAGGTCACCGGGAATGCCGCGCTGAGGATGGCTGCTGCCATGGCGGAGAAATCTCGCAAAATGCGCCGCCCTATGAAATAGACTTGGAGCGCTAGCAGACCCGTGAAAACGGCCTGTAACATGAATAGAACTGGAGGCTGTGGCCAAGGCAAAAGCACAAGACCCGCCATGGCATAATAACCCGGTGGGTAGTGTCCCAGGGCGACCTTTGGAAAAGCCTCATAATACTGCTGAGCAAAGGTGAGCGGGGACTGGCCAAGGCCCTTGGCTAAATAGTCCCGCACCATCAGACTGGTAACGGCATGGGCCGGCTCATCTGGATCCGCCCCAATGTCAGAGGTCCACACACCCGTGAGACTTTGAATCAGGAGGATGCCCAAAGTTACCCCCAAGAACAAGATGCCAGCACGGTATCGCGAAAGGAGTGAAACAGGAGACGGATCAGGATCTGACATGAAGGGGCGGATGGTGAAGCAAAACCAGTCGAAAGGCAAACGAGAGGCCCGTAAGAAAAGCGCTTTTATGACGAGACGGTTTAGAGATTTCCCGAGAATGGTTCACTGACGAAGCGAAACAGAAACTCAAACAATCATTATAATTCATAATTTCCATAAATTAAACTTGGCTTACAGGACTCCATGCAGGATGTTTCAGGACTTGCCTTCTTGCCATGGTCCGCCTGCCCCATTTTTCACGCCGCTTACTGGCTCTGCTATCCTTGTTAGGGCTGCTGGGCGTTGGTCTCTGGTCTGGCCCTTCTTTGACATCAAGACTGTCGCATGTCTTGCAGACAGTGCTTCCCCCGGATGCCGAATTTAACTCTCAGGAAGTGCTTTCCCCTTTGCCTGAAGAAGGCCGTCAGTCCTCCCCTGGCTTGCCTATCAGTGCAGCGGGACCGCGAGATAAAAACACTTCAGAGCCGCAGGAAGTTGCCCGTTTGGCCCGCCAGAGAGCCGGGAAAGATCTGCGCGCTGGGCGGAGTTTTGCGATGAATGAACATGGCCAGTTAGCCCGCTTCCGCCTTGCTTTGGATGAGCTCTACGATGCCACAGCTCCGGTGCATCAGCGTCTCCGCAAAATAGCCACGCAGTCTAGTGTCGGGCAGTTGCTGAGCTTCGCGCAGAACGAAGCCGAACGGCAGGGACGCTGGCCAGGGCTGGTGATTTATCCCGAAGACAGACCTGCGGATGCCGCTCACCGCCGGGTGCTGACAGAGCAAGTTTTAGTCAAAGCGGCCGATGTAAAAGCGGCCGAAAAACTGGCTAACAGCCAGGGGCTAAAGATCACCAAACGCCCAGAGTATGCGAAACAGCACTTTATCGCCGATGCCGCAGATCCCCTCGCAGCCGTGGATGCCATCGCTGCTCTAGATGGAACGTTGCCTCTTGTCGAACCTTTACTGATGCGGCAGCGGATGCGCCGAGTGCTGCTGGATGACCCTTACCTGAGGGATCAGTGGCATCTCAAAAACACAGGCCAGTCTGGGGGGAAGGTCGGGGTAGATATCGGCATTGAGGGCGTTTGGGATAGCTTTCAAGGTCAAGGCATTCGCATTGCTATTGTGGATGATGGCCTGCAGCTGACACATCCCGATCTGGCTGAAAACGTGGACCCTGCACCTAACCATTATGACTGGAATGAAGGTGATCTGGACCCGAATCCAAATACGAGTGTGGACTTTCACGGCACGGCGGTGGGAGGGGTGGTGGCGGCACGTGGTAATAACAATCTGGGTGTGAGCGGTGTCGCCCCGCAAGCCACCCTAGTGGGTTTTCGACTCATCGCAGGCTTAGTCACTGATGAAACTGAGGCTGAGTCTGCCACGCGTGGCGCAAGTTACATTGAGGTCAAGAATAACAGTTGGGGCCTGAGTGGGAGCCCTTCTGATTTAGTGAACTCAGGTTCGCTCATGGCTGAAGCCATGGCTTACGCGGCCACCACTGGGCGCTCAGGGCGTGGCACGGTCTCCGTCTGGGCTTCAGGCAACGGAAGACATCTCGGCCTGCAAGGCAATAAAGATCCCTACAGCAATAACATGCACACCATCGCCGTAGGGGCAGTGACGCACAAGGGAGTGCTGACTTTTTACAGTGAAACAGGCAGTCATCTCTGCGTGGTAGCACCCTCGGCTGAAACGAAGGGAGGCATCGTGACCACAGACATCACTGGGATTTCCGGTTACAATACAGGCAGCCTGAAGAATCTCTCGGAAGTGAATTACACCAATGATTTCAATGGCACCTCCGCAGCCACGCCAGTGGTCTCGGGAGTGGTTGCACTCATGTTGCAGGCCAATCCCTACCTCAACTGGCGTGACGTGAAGGAGATCCTGCTGCGCAGTTCCACCCAAATCCAGCCCAAAGATAAAGGCTGGCTGCAACGGCCTAACCGCGATGTGTGGGAACAGGGTTTTGCCCCGATCAAGCATCACCACTTTTATGGCGGTGGCATGATTCACGCCCCGTCAGCTGTGGCGATGGCGCAGGCTTGGCCGGGTCTAGGCACCATGATTTCTATCGAACGCACCCAGACGCCAGAATTGCCGATCGAAGGGCAAAAAATCGCACCTCTTGGAGGTACCAGCATTATCATTCCATTACCCGAAGAAACGAAGGCAAAGACCAAAGCCACTCGCGTAAATGTGGACTTCTCAGGAGAAGCCCCACTGCGAGTTGAAAACGTGACGGTCAAGCTCAGCGCCACCCACAGCCGCCGTGGTGACCTCACTCTGCAACTGGTATCTCCGAGTGGCACAGTCAGCACACTGGCCAGTTATTCCAAACTCGATATCGGAGCAAACTACTCCGAATGGACATTCAGCAGCGTGCGGCACTGGGGTGAGTCTTCCCGGGGCATCTGGTCCCTGGTGGCCAGCGAACCGGAAGATGATGTGGATGGCGAACTGGGAGCCGTCACCATCACCTTGCACGGCATTTCTTACCCAGGCATTGAGCTCACCAGCAGACCCACCAGCCAGATTGTGGCCGAAGGAAGTGCATTAGCTCTCGAAGGAGCCACCACCACTTATGGCAAAACCGAACAGCAGTGGCTGAAAGCCGACAAGCCGATTTCAGGTCAGAACAGTGGCACCCTTTCACTGAATCCTGTGCAATTGAGCGATGCAGGTATTTACAGTTACACGGCTGAAAACCTCACCACCAGCATCGAAGTTCCTGTGGTTATAGGGGTGGTGCGCCGCACCTTGTCTCCTCAGCATTTGCTACCAGGGAAAACCGCCACATTTAAGGTGACGGCTGCCGGACCAGCCCTGCGGTACCAGTGGTTCATCGGCAGCCTCGCGCTGCGAGATGATGGTCGCATCACAGGTTCGCGCACGCCCACTCTCACCATCCGCCGAGTTCAGACCACCGATGCTGAAGATTATTACTGCCGAATCAGTATGGGAGACTTCTCCCCGCTGGATACTTTGCGCGGGCGTTTGAGCATCATGAAACCACCCACGCTGGAGGATTTTGTGCCGCCAGAAACTGGCATCGTCAGTGCTTATCTTGATCTACCCATCCTAGCTGACAATGGAGCCACCAGTTACCGCGTCACAGGTCTGCCCCCAGGAGTGAAGCTGGATGCGCGCAATGGCCGCCTCATTGGCCGACCTGCCGTCGCAGGCACTTATCGCATCACGATCATCGCCAGCAACGCGGCAGGCGCCAGCCCACCAATGAGCTTTGACTGGGTGGTGGAAGATCTACCCACAGGTCTTATCGGCACTTACCGAGGATTGGTGGAGCCTAACGACCTTTATAACAACGGCTACGGAGGCTCTCTGGTGGTCAACATTGGTAAAACCGGAGCTTTCACAGGAACCCTTATCCAAGGCAAGGCTAGGACACCCCTCAAAGGTTGGCTGGATACGTATCCAGGGGAAACTTTTGCCACGGTCAATCTCAGTCTCCCCCGCCCTGGCTCAGCCCCACCTTTAGAGTTCACCTTCACCGTGGACAGTGGCCGCTTAGACGGCAGCGTAGGGCATTCAGAGGAAGAATATACCGCCCTCTGGGCGCAGCGGGAATGGACGGCTCTGCCCGAGGAAATGAGTAGCCTCACAGGCACTTATCATCTGCCTTTGATCACCCAACAGACCACTCTGAACTACCCTCAAGGCAGCGGTTATTTGGCCCTATCGCTTACCCAGCGTGGCCGCATGAGTTATGTGGGCCGTCTGGCAGATGGCACCACTCTTAGCGGAGGAGGCACCGGCACTAGCACGGGCTTATTGCCGATCCATCATCTCTTGTATTCCAGCACAGGTTCCGTGCAAGGCACGCTAGCCCTCGTTAAAGGTCTTTCCAGATTTGAAGCACAGCTAGAATGGGTCAAGTCCCAGCAAGCTTCAGGCACTCGAAATTACGGCACTGGATTTCCCCGCCACCCTTTGAACGGCCTGGGCTCTCGCTACACGCCTCCTGTCGCTGGCGGCTTGCTGCTTGATCTTCCGATGAACTCCATCAATGCACAGCTCGATTTTAGTAAAGGGGGGTTGTACACGGATTTCACTCAATACTTCACGTTAGCCTCAGGGAATATCGCTCAGTTCCCCACGGGAGCTAATAATCCGCACCAGCTCAAAATGACGCTGAATGCAAAAACAGGTCTCGTAACCGGAAGTGGCACCAAGATAGATATTGACCCTCTGAATCCGGGCCTGAACCGCCAACGCCCTGGCACATTCAGCGGTCTCATCATCCCCCATTTAAACCGTGCTGAAGGCTACTTCCTTCTCCCCGGCAGCAGCGCACCAGAATCACCGATTTATTCAGGCCACTTCGTCCTGAGATCCGCCTCCAACTGACCTGCTTTTTGTTAGGCTCTTGAAAGGTAGAACGAATACTGAACCGTAGGCTGGGTGTGTTTGGCGGGAAGGAGGTTGTTTGTGAGGTGGGCTGTTCGCCAAATTACCCGGCCCGAGCGATTTGGAGACGTAGGCGGACTTTCGTTTCACGGACGATCTCAGAGTAAGTGGAGATGCGTTGAACGCCGTGCGTTCAGAGAGAGCCGGATAATTTGGCGATGGAAGATAGCAGAGCGAATTAAGTGCTCTTCCGCCAAACACATCCGGCCTACGTTTCAGCAGCGAGGCGCTGCCATCAGAGCTCCTTTTTCACCTGGGAAACGCCGGAGACCATGTTGGCGAGCTTTTGCTTCGCGGCCCAGCGGGCGGTCTGGCTGAGGCCGCAGTCAGGGGCAAAGACGAGGCGGTCAGCCGGGGCATGTTTCAGGCAGGCGCGCACGCTTTCGGCCACGTTTTCAGGGGTCTCGACGTAGTAGCTTTTCACATCAATGATGCCCACGGCGACATCGGTGCGCTTGGCGATCTGGCCGATGATTTCCAGCTCGGCGTATTCGCGGTTGGCCATCTCGACGTGGACTTCGTCGCAGTGGAGGTCGAAAAAGGCGGGGAAAAGCGGGGCGTATTTGCGGTAGCCGACGGGGTGGCCCTTGAAGTTGCCAAAACAAAGGTGGGTGCAGATGCGGGTGCGGCCGTAACCGGACTCGACGGTGCGGTTGAAGAGATCCACAAAACGCCGGGTGTCTTCGCGGAAGCCGTAGCAGCTCATACTGGGCTCATCCACGCAGATTTCCTCCGCACCGGCGGCGACGAGATCGGCGATCTCTTGGCGGACGATGGGCAGCAGGGCCTCCGTGATGGCGTAACGATCTGCATACTGTTGGTTAGGCGCGAGACGACCACTGAGGGTGTAGGGGCCGGGCACGCTGACCTTGAGGCGTTTGCCCGAACCTCCAGCCAGACGCTTGAGTCGCTGAAATTCCTCGACCGCGCCGAGGCCGCGTGGAGCGCGTAGCTCGCCCACGATCTCATGCTTACCACGCTGATCATGAGCGGGCGGGCCAAAACGGCGTGGGCTGGCGGGCTCGAGCGCAATACCCTCAATGAAGCCGTAGAAGGACAGGTTGAAGTCAAAGCGGGTCTGCTCGCCATCGGTGATGACATCCAGCCCGGCGGCGATCTGATCCTGAATGGCCACCATGGCCGCATCGTCCTGCAGCTCGGCCCGGTCGGTAGTGCCAAACTGGTCCAGATGCTGAGCAGAAAACTCCAACCAGCCGGGAAACGGGTAGCTGCCAATGACAGAGGTGCGGAGCGGTTGATCCTTCATGGTGCAAGGCTACGGTGTGATGACCACCCGCGTCAACCTGGACCCGTATCTGGCAATTTTTAGAGTGGGATAGTGCATCTTACCAAAAGATGACCCGTTTGGCTTCGAACTAAAAAAATAGGACCCATGGGTCGCACGGGTCCTATCAAGATCATTGGAAAGCTGAAGCCAATTTCAGCATCTTAAAGGATGCTGCCGGGTTCGTAGGCGGCAGCTTCGGGGTGCTTGGCCACGAGCTCGCAGACGCGGAAGACGAAGTGGTCCACCTGCTGGGGAGCATCGCCGGAGTTGGCCTTGCCCTGGGCCATGATGGCATCGAGCGCATCGGCCTTGAGGGCCAGGCGCTCATCAGCGGCGAGGCGGGCGAGGAGGTCGTTGTGGCTGACTTTGCCGGTGCGCATGTCGCGGGCGACAGCGACGGCGTGCTCCTTGATGGCTTCGTGGGCAGCTTCGCGGCCAGCGCCGGCTTTGACGGCCTCCATGAGCACCGTGGTGGTGAGCAGGAAGGGCAGATAGCGCATGAGTTCTTGCTCGACGACGGCTTCGAAGACTTCCATCTGGTTCAGTACGGTGAGGAGCGTTTCCAGCAGGCCGTCCATGGCCAGGAAGGCATCCGGCAGCATGACGCGGCGGACCACGGAGCAGGATACATCGCCTTCATTCCACTGGTCGCCAGCCAGGCCTGCGGCCATAGCGAGGTAACCTTTGAGGATCACGTGGAAGCCGTTGATACGCTCGCAGGAGCGGCTGTTCATCTTGTGCGGCATGGCGGAGCTGCCCACCTGGCCTTTGGCGAAACCTTCGCTGGCGAGCTCGTGCCCGGCCATGAGGCGGAGAGTCTTGGCAAAGCTGCCAGCACCGCTGGCCACGTGGGTCAGGGTCGAGACGACCTGCATGTCCAGGCTGCGGGGATAGACTTGGCCAACGGCATCTAGGGAGGCATGGATACCGAGGTGATGCAGGATGCGTTCCTCCAGAGCACGTGCCTTGGCGGAGTCGCCATTGAAGAGTGTGATCTGATCCAGGCGGGTGCCGACAGCGCCTTTCAAACCACGAGCGGGATAGCTGGCGATGAGGGCATTCAGCGCCTCGACCCCGAGAAGCATTTCCTCACCGAACATAGCGATGCGCTTACCCACCGTGGTGACCTGCGCGGCCACGTTGTGGGTGCGGGCGGTCATGGGAATGTCGCGGCACTGGGCGGCACGTTTGGCAAAGCCGGAAAGGGCGGCGATGCTCTTTTTGCGCACTTCCAGGAGGGCGCGGAAGACCTGGAGCTGCTCCACGTTTTCCGTGAGGTCGCGGCTGGTCATGCCTTTGTGGATGTGCTCATGCCCGGCGAGGTCGCAGAACTCTTCGATGCGGGCCTTGACATCGTGACGGGTGACGCGCTCGCGCTCCATGATGGAGGCGAGGTTGACCTGGTCCTTCACCTTTTCGTAGCTTTCAATGACGCCATCGGGCACAGGGATGCCGAGGTCGCGCTGACCTTTGAGAACGGCGATCCAGTAGTCCCGCTCCAGCTTCACCTTGCCCTCGCCCGACCAGAGGGCGCGCATGGCGGGGGTGGCGTAACGTTCGGCAAGGACATTGGAAATGGCATCAGTCATGGGCCGCCCAACTTGCCGGGGAGAGGCGGGGAGTCAAGCCGGGGCCGCATCCAAAGGGAATCTCTAACTGGAGAAATGCCACTGGCCTGTGCTGCTTTCGTAAACCCAGGCGTCAAAAAAACCGCCGATGGGATCGCCAAACCAGAGGGTGAAATTTCGACCGTCAGAGCCATAGCCATCTTTCCCGATGAGGCGCGGCAAGGGCGGGTGCGAGGACAGGTCCTGAAGCCTGCGCGGGTAAGTGCCATGTACGGTGCGGTAGCCCTCCAGGTAAGGTCGCAAAACAAGGGGCCAGGCTTTGGCCTCTGCGATGGCTCGCTGGAACACTTGGTGATTCAACGGCAGAGCAACACCGCCTAAAACGGCGGCATAGGCCAAGACACGCAGCACCTGTACCAGGGCAGGCCGGGTGCGCCCCTGGCGGCTGGCACACCAGAGCAGAAAGGTAGCCAGAAGAGCCACTGGCACCCCCACGGCGGCCCCCAGGAAGGCAAGTGCCCGCAGCACAAACGGATCTGACCACCACACAATCGCAGCGAATACAAATGTTAAAACGAAGTACCCCAAGAAGCGATTCATGACATCCAGCATGCCAAAGCTAAATACTTCCGAGATTGAAATTTAGACACCGCACAGGTGAAATCACACCAGCACTACTCACGATGCATTCTTTAATAGCTCCACCGTTTTATCGGCCTGAATTACGCTGCCATTCCATGAAGTGACGACGGGATAAACCTGAGCAGTGGTGGCCAAGCTTGCTAGACCCGGGATCAAGACCTCAGGGGGGCGCTTGCGACTAAAACCACGTGTGTAGATGGGTTCGACAAATGGTGCGCGGAAAAGATAATCCGCTTCCAGATCTTCCGATTTTAGATCAGGGAAAAGCTTTTGCAAAGCTTTGAACCACGTCTGTTTGATCTCCTCTTCAGGCTGAGTGAAGCGGGGATCTGTGCGATGCACATACTTGGTGAGATAAACCACATGTCGCCCCTGCCCCCGATCCTCCTCATCCGTCAATGTGGAGGTCTCCACAACACCATCAAAAGGATGCGTCGGCTCCGGCGTCGCTAACCAATAATGCTTCGTCAGTGGACGCTTGAGGAAAAGCACGTGATTGATCACACCCTGGAAATCAATGTCCCAGGTCGGCACTGAGGCACGTTCCTTGAAGCCGACAGTCGCTACTTTTGTCAAGGTCGGCCAAGGAAGAGTGATGAGAAGCTCATCCGCCTGAAATTGCCCTCGAGTCGTCTGAACAAAAGGTGTTCCGTTAGCATCCAGATCAATGCTCTCGATCTTCTCGTTGAGTCTCAAACTCACACCCAAATCCTTCAAGCGAGTCGCAAAGGTCTCCGTGATGCGTTTATAGCCACCTCGGATGTAACCTTTAACCTCGCCTTTACTCTCGCCCTTTTCGCGATTGAATCGCGTCCAGAACCACAAAGCTGGGACATCATGATAACGATCCCCAAACTTCGCCTCCAGCATCGGTTTCCAGAACGTGTTAAAAGCGCGTTTCCCTGAGAGCCCTTGCAACCACTGGGATGTGGTCACGTCATCGAGACCTTTGTCTGAACAGACTCGCCCCCAGGCTCCGGTGATGCCGACACGAATCCGATCCAGGAAGGGCAGCGGTGAAAAACGCAGCAGATCTACAGGCGTATTCAGCGGGTAAATACGGCCAGCATGGGCGTAGGCGAAGGAGCTCGGTCGCCAATAAATTTCCTCCTTTAAACCCAAATGTTCCAGCACGCCTAACAAAGGCCCGTCACTGGGCAGCATGCAGTGGTAAAATTTTTCAAAGGTACGGCCATCGTGCTCAAAGAAAGTGCCCAGTCCACCCAGTTGATCAGATCCCTCCATCACCGTCACGTCATGCCCCTGCTCTGCCAATCGCAATGCGCAAGTGAGACCGCTGATACCCGCCCCCAAAATGAGAACTGAACGCGGAAGTGAAGTAGCGGAAGCCATAAGTCGAAACGATCCTTATTAAGCTTTGACTTGCTGGGCGACGATGTTTGCAGCCTCAGGTCTCGTGGCACGGTAGCGATTCACAACAGCCAGGTAACGCTTCAGCGTTTTCCAAATTCGCAACTTACTCACCCCTTCTTTGAGATCATAACGCAGCGTGTAGGGAATCTCCCCAGCTTTAGTCCCGATACTGCGCAATTTCAGCAGTACTTCCAGCATACAGACAAAGCCACTTTCCTCGACGAGTTTATCCTCGCCATAGACCTGGGCCATGCGCTTGAGCAGAGCACTGTCATAGGCTCGAAACCCTGTCGAATAATCACGCACATTTCGGAATGGCACGATGGTCTTCATGAGAAGAAAGCAACCCAGGCTGAGCATTTTCCGAAAGGCCGAAAGCCCCACGATGACGCTGCCTGGCTGGTAACGAGAGGCGATCACCAACTGCAAATCCTCTGTCTCCAAACGACGCACCATATCCATCACATAGATAGGATCATGGGTGTTATCTGAATCCATCACCACCACCACATCAGCCACCTTCATAGCAGCAGACAGACCTGTCTGAATACCCATTCCCAACCCCTTATTGACCTCGTGTTGGATTAGAGTGAGCGGCATTTTACCTGCTGCTTCCCCGGCAATCTCAGCCGTACGATCCTTTGAGCCATCATCCACCACAATGACTTGGTAACGAAAGGATTGAGCTGTGAGCGTTTCTTGAATCCGCGCCAAAAGCGCAGGCAGGTCCTTTTCTTCATTAAAAGCCGGCAGGACAACGGCGACGGATTCGATGCGTTTCATGATCTGGTGATTCGGGATTTTAAAGAGCACAAGGCAGCACTCGCTGCTCAGGGGTGGTAGGCGTGATTAATTGGTGGGCGATCTGCCCCATGGTGGCAGTGCCCCAGTGCCCGCGCAGACTGCTGAGAGTGTGGCGCACAAGCTCGATTTTCTTTTCCGCTGGCACTTGCATAGCAGGAAAAAAACTAAGTTCAGGCACATCCGTTGCATCCAAGAAATCTGTGGGATGCAGGAGCAATGAAGGCGCTACTTGCGTGAGGCGGCAAAGCACCATGGCCATATTCCAGTAGGCACGCGCCAGTGGCAGAGAGTACTGCGCTAGAAAGAGCAAATAACTCAGGTGAATGGGCGTGCGCAACAGAGGCATGGTAGTGACTGGCATCTCCAAAAGCCCTGGCTGAATCTGGTAAGGAGTCAGCGGTGAAAAGGCACTAAAAAAACTTCCATACAGCCCTTTGCGTTTTGCTTTCTCCTCCGCCGAGAGCTTTGAAGTCATGAAAAAATAGGCTCGCGCCACGGGCCCCATAACCGTGGGAAAAAGACTGGCATCATAAGTGTAACCGCGCTGTATCAACAAGTCTCTCACAGAAGGTGAAGTGCTGAAACCCGGCCCCCGAAACCCCTGCGGCTTTTGTCCAGTCGCTTCCAAAATAGCTACTTCCGCAGCTTCGAAATCTGCCAGCAATTCAGACGCACTGTAAAGATGCAGCCAGGGCTCATGCATGTGGCTGTGATTGGCGATTTCGTGCCCTGCTTCGGTTAGACTGCGCAAAGCTGCATGATTTTTTTCCAATGAGGCATCCTTTCCCACCACGAAGACAGTGATGCGCAGTCCTGCACGCTTCATCGTATCCAGAATGCGCGGGGTGACACGGTCCAGATAACTCGGAAAATCCTGCCATCCATCCAGCCCCTGGGTCTTCATGTAAGCCCATTGGTTATCGAGATCGAGCGAGACGCTGGCAGGCATGCGGTTCAAAGGAAAAGACACAAGGAATTAAGATTGTAGGAGTCGTGCGATGATGCGCTCTGAAGCACGGCCATCTCCAAAAACTTTTTCGGCCTTGGCTGCATGCTCAAACCAAGCCACGTCCGCCACGGCATCGCTTAAAAGACTTTCCAGACCGCTGGCTTGCTCACCCACTAGGCGAGCCACGCCGACATCCACCCCTTCAGGCCTTTCGGTATTTTCACGCAGCACCAGGATGGGTTTCCCCAAAGAGGCCGCTTCTTCCTGAATACCGCCGGAGTCACTGACAATCAGCCATGCATCCGAGAGCAGGTGAACAAAGTCGGCATAACCCATCGGCGTGGTGATGATAATTTGGTCACAGCCGCCTAACTCTTCGGCGGCCGCTTCCTTCACCGCCGGATTTGGATGCACTGGGAAAACCACACAGAGTTCTGGATGTGCCTCAGCAAAACGGCGCAACAAGCGCAGATGAGTGCGCATGGTATCGCCAAAATTTTCTCGCCGATGCGTCGTTAACAGCACTACTTTGCGCCCAGCGATCTTTTCTCTGAGCGCTGCGATTTCAGTTCCAGGAGAAGCTTTGGCCAAGGTGTGATGCAGTGCATCCACCACGGTGTTTCCGGTGACGATGATCTGAGAATCAGGAATCCCTTCCGCCAACAAAGCCGCGCGATTCCGCTGAGTTGCTGCAAAGTGCAGGGTCGCAATCTGGGAAACCAAACGGCGATTCATTTCCTCAGGGAAAGGGCTCAGAGGATTGCCAGAACGTAAACCTGCCTCAATGTGGCCCACAGGGATCTTCCGGTGAAAAGCTGCCTGTGCACCGCCTAAAGCCGTCGCGGTATCTCCCTGCACCAGCACATAATCTGGCTGCACCTGCTCTAGCACGGGATCCAGGCGATCAATGACACGAGAAAGCAGCCGATTGAGAGGCTGCCCGGCCACCATGGCCTCCAAGTCATGCGCCGGATGAACTCCAAAAAGATCAAACAGCGGCGTCAATAGGTCGGCATGTTGACCACTGTTCACGAGAATAGCCTCCGCTCCCTGCCGACGTGCCTCCAGAATCAATGGCGCGACTTTGATCATCTCAGGCCGAGTGCCTAAGACAAAAAGCAGGCGTTTGTTTGTGGAGGCTTCGTTCATTCTGGAAATTTTAACATCCATGATCATTTAAGCAATAATTTCTATAAACCACCCTGAGGATTTCTGACAGGCAGTTACTCCCCCACGTTCGCTGGATCACCTGCCGCCTGCAAGTTGATCAGCCTTGCATTCTCATGCGGCCTGCCTTTGCATGTAGATTCATACTTTTACAGAATCATGGGTGCACAATGGAAACAAAAGTGGCGGGAACTGGCCGCCGATCAGAAGGGCAAAATCGTCGGTAAACTGACACGTGAAATTCAAGTCGCCGCTCGTTTAGGTGGGGCAGACCCAGATCTCAATGCCCGCCTCTATGCTGCCATCACCGCTGCACGCAAACAGAGCGTAACGCGTGACTCCATTGAGCGTGCGATCGCTAAAGGTGCCGGAATCGGCGGTGAGCAGGTAAACTATCAGACGGTGGTCTTCGAGGGATTCGCCCCGCACCGTGTGCCTGTAATGGTGGAATGCCTGACGGATAACAACAACCGCACTTCCTCCGAAGTGCGTGTGCTCTTCAAGGCGGGTAGCATGGGGACGCCAGGTTCCGTGGCCTGGATGTTTGAACATTGTGGCCTCATCGAAGGGCAGCATACCGATAAATCTTTGGACATCGAAGTCGCTGCGCTGGAAGCCGAGGCTGACAACGTGGAGCCGCTGGACCTAGACGAAGAAGAAGCCGCAGGTCACATCGGGGCCCGTTTTTTCTGCGCTACGACATCGCTGGACACCGTGACCAAAGCCCTGAAGGCTGCGGGTTGGCAGATCACCACCTCAGAGCTACATTATCACCCGAAGGACTACCCTGCCCTTTCTGAAGAGCAGCATGAGTCTGTGGCCAATTTCCTCCAGGGACTGGATGGACACGCAGATGTACACCGCGTGTATGCAGCGCTGAAGTAAAGACTTCCCCACCGCCGTCGGGTCTCTGGGCTACTCCTGATTGAGCATCGCCTTGAGGCCCGCAAACATGTTGGTGGTCTCTTCCACAGAAGGGGCCTCTTTCATGTGTTTGGTGTAGTCCATCTCATCCACATAAGTGCGATCCAGCTCGTCTAGAAAGGGACTAGGCAGTTCGGCTTGGCGCTGGCCCCACTTGGTGCGATAACGCACATAACTGATGGTTAGGCGCTGGCGAGCGCGGGTGATACCCACATAGAAAAGCCGACGCTCTTCATCCACGCGATTTTCATCGTAGCTGCGTTTGTGCGGAAGGATGCCTTTTTCCAAACCTGGCAGATACACGATGGGAAATTCCAGTCCCTTGCTGGCATGGAGGGTGATGAGGCAGACGCCTTTTTTCTTCTCGATGTCATCCTTATCCTCTCGCTCATCGTTGAGGCACACCTCATCCAAAAAGCCGCCCAGGCCATCCTTGCGGTTGCGCTCCTGGTAGTTACTAAGTTGAGTGAGGAAGAGCGAAAGGCCGTGCTCCCAGGCATGAAATTCCTCCGGCTTTTTCGAGAGTTTCTGGAGGTATTCCATATACTCCACTTCTTTGAGCAGAGCCTCCGTCATGGTCACAAGGTCTGTGCCCTGGCTCCCTGAAGTAGCGGCGGAGGCGGCGTATTTGGAAATGATGTCGGTAAACTGACGCACAGCGGCGCGAGATTTCTCTGGGATCTGCCGGAGGAAATCTGGATCACACAACGCTACCCAAATGCTGAATTGCTTCTCCATGCTGTGGTCTCGTGCCAGCTCCGCCGTCGTACCACCAATGCCACGCGGTGGTGTATTGAGGATGCGCAGCAGCGAGATGTCATCGTGTGGATTGTGCAGCACGGTGAGGTAACTCAGGGTGTCTTTGATCTCACGACGATCAAAGAAACTACGCGCGCCGACGACGCGGTAAGGGATTTTACGGGCTCGGAAGGCCTGCTCCAGCATGCGACTTTGCTCATTGGTGCGAAACAAAACGGCGAAGGATTCCCAAGGCTCCTTGTTTGAATAATAAGCGGTCTCGACTTCTTTGGAGATCATCTCTGCCTCTTCCACATCTTCTTCGGTCGCAATGAGGCGGACGAGATCATTCCCCACATTGCGACTCCACAGCGTCTTCACCCGACGACCAATGTTGTTGGTAATGAGGCTATTCGCCGTATGGAGAATGGGGGTGGTGGAACGGTAATTTTCCTCCAGCTTCACCACGGTAGGATTGGGGAAGAAGTTTTCGAATTCGGTGATGTTCGTGATCTCCGCGCCACGCCAACCATAGATGGACTGGTCGTCATCCCCCACCACGCAGACGTTGTAAGGCGGGGGCGTGAGAGCACGCAGGAGACGCATCTGGAGGGAGTTGGTGTCCTGGAACTCATCCACCATGATGTATTTATGCCGCTGGTGCAGGATCTCGCGCACGCTGGCGGTATCTTCGAGGAGCTTCACTCCCAGGCAAAGGAGGTCATCGAAATCCATGGCGTTCAGCGCCCGCATTTCGTCGGCATACTTCTCAGCCACAGCAGGAATGAGATCTTTTGTGGGGTCACCTAGATCTTCGTCATTGTTTTTGGCCTTGCTGATCCGCCCCAGAGCCACTTGGGGGTCCATATTCTCTTCTTTGATGAGCAATCCTTTAAGCACCCGCTTCATGAGGCTGATCTGATCGTTCTGGGAGTAAATGACGAAGTTCTTCTTGTACCCCACATGCTCAGCAAATTCCCGCAGGAGCTTGGCGCAAAAGGCATGGAAAGTCCCCAGGACCACCTTTTTACCAGCGGAGCCACGCACCATGTCCTTCACACGCTCGCGCATTTCAGCCGCCGCTTTATTGGTGAAGGTCACAGACAGGATGTTTTCCGGTTTGATCCCCTCATTGACCATGTGGGCGATACGCGCCGTCACCACACGGGTCTTGCCCGTCCCGGCCCCAGCCAGGATAAGGAGAGGTCCATGAATGTGCGTAGCCGCCTGCCGCTGCTGGGGATTGAGAGTGCCTGTGAATCCGCTCATGAAAGTGTCTGACTGGATTTGGACGGGGAGCCGGGGGATGCAAGCAGGTTTCGGAAAAGGTTCTTGGAGAATAGCAGAGCAACAATTAAAGATGGATGAAAATAATACATACAATTAATCCTCATTTTTAAACCCCAAATCGTTGACTACCATTAACTCGAAAAGCATTTCATGAATCATATTTATAAACAATGATCAATTAAAAATGTTAAATATAACAAATAAAGTGACCAGATAGTTTTAATATAAGATATTTATGACTATAAAATATATCAATAAATCATTATATTATATATTTAATATAATAGCATCAATAGCCGTCAAAGATGAATGGATAAACTTAAAATCGCTACTAGTAAGTGAAGCCACTCGTTACTCATCTCTACCAAAACCGCATCCCAATATTCTACAATTTTTGATAATTGGAGAAGATCGACGTCACGGCATTCACCCAGGTTTTGACATAATTGGTATAACTAGGGCTATTTGGCGTAAAGTAAGTTTAAGTAAAATAGAAGGTGCCAGCACTATTGCGCAGCAATTAGTAAGAACATTAACTAATAGGCGGGATCATACATTTCAACGTAAAACAAAGGAAATCCTTTTAGCTGTTCTTGCGACTAACCATTTCGGAGCATTACAATTAGCACATATCTACCTCCAAATAGCATATTATGGGACAGATATGAACGGACTGTCGGCAGCGGCAAGAAATTTAAATTTAAATTACTCTCAGGCAAGCATTTTTGAAGCAGCCGCCTTGATAGCAAGAATTAAATATCCGCAACCAAAAAATCATAGCTTAAAACGTGAAATACAAATAAAAAACAGAGCACAGTATCTTCTAAAGTTAAATGATAATCCCAATTGGGTTAAAATAAATAAGCATCTAATCAAATGAATTCATCATACCGAGAAAAACATATAGTAAATTTGGTCGGGCAGTATCCCTCATGTCAACATTTGAAGTTATTTATAGAGAATGGACGAGGAGAAGAAGTGAAATCATTTATAAGACTTTGGATGAAAGAAGGTATCCCGTATGCATTTAAAGAATTTCCTTTTCTTTATCAACAGTGCCGAGAATGGATTGCTGATCAAGTTAAAGTAAAGCCTCACGAAATCTCGCTAGTCGGAAGCGGACGATTTGGATATTCCCTCAAGTCAAAAGATTTCCGTATATTTGGCGAGAAATCCGACTTAGATTTTCTAATTGTTTCAGAATCAAAATTTAACGAATGCGTCGAAGCGTCTAATCTTTTTATAAAGGATGTGGAATCAGGTAAATTATTTACACATAACCCCGCACTACAAAATGAACGCACAGAGGATATTAAGTATATAAAAAACAATATACCAAAAGGATTTATTCAAAGCGGTAAAGTTCCTACTTTATATAAATATACAGCCACACAAAAACTTGAAGATATATTCGATCAAATTTCATCTATACTTCACTCAATCAAGATTTTCCCGAACTTTACTAAAGCATCATATCGAGTTTATAGAGATCAATGCTCAATGGAACGCCAACTCACTCAAAACTTGCGCAGCGCCCTAAAGTAATAAAAAATGACCACCAAATTAACGGCTCTAACCTTTGATGATGGCCCCACGATGTATTCCTCAAGACTACAGGACTTACTTTATCAGTATGGAGTCAAAGTAACATTTTTCTTTATTGGAAAAATGGTGAAGCGTTACCCTAAATTAGCTGAATCAGCAGCAAATTTAGGTCATGAAATTGCCAATCACACATGGTCCCACCCTCAACTTATTCATCTAACTGACAAAGAGTTTATTAAAGAACTAGAACAGGCCCATAGCATAATTCTCGACACAACAGGTAAAACACCAACTCTTTTTCGTCCTCCCTACGGCTATATAACAAAGGCACAACGATCAATAGCCCAAGAATTGTTTGGATATCAGACTGTGCTTTGGAATTTTGACACTAAAGACTGGAAACAGCCTAATCAATCGATACTCGCAAAAGAAATACAAAATCACTTAGAAAGTGATCAAATTATATTAATGCACGAAACACATGAAAGTAGCATTAATGCTGTGAATCAAGTTTTATCGTCAACATTTTATAACAAATCGAATTTTGTAACTACTTCTGAAATTCGGCTCAGATTATTAAAGCCTTACTCAAATAGTTAATAACTATATACATTTATCGCATCAACCAATCTTCAATCTCTTCCAAATCAAGCAATAAGATTATGTGTTTTTAATATAAAGCATCTAAATATATTTTATATGTATTTATTTTCATCTAAAACCCAGTCCGATCTGCCTCCGTAATCGCCCGAATCACTCGGCAAGGGACGCCTGCGGCGATGACGTGGGGTGGAATGTCACGGGTGACAACACTGCCAGCACCGATGATGGCCCCCTCACCAATCGTAACTCCTGGGGTGACGTGGACCCCACCGCCAATCCAAACATGGTTCCCGATCTTGACCGGTTTGGCAAAGCAGCCACCCGCGTTCCGCTCTTGGGGATCAAAGGCGTGGTTGGAGGTATAAATACTGACACGGGGTCCCAGGAGGACATTGTTTCCGATCTCCACCGAGGCCCCGTCCAGGATGACGCAATCAAAGTTGGCATAAAATCGGTCTCCCAGGGAGATGTTAAAACCGAATTCACAGCGAAAATGGGGCTCGAAGTGAACTCCTTGCCCAACACTTTTGAGGAACTGACGGAGGAGGGTTTCGCGCTCGGCGGAGGGCTGGCCAAAGCTGGCATTGTAAGTGGTAGCGGCAAAAACAGCCGTCTCACGGGCCTGGATGAGTTCAGGCGTGAGGTCGTTGTACATCGCTCCGGTAAGGATATGCTGGCGCTGGTCTTCGAGGGTCATGATGGGGCGAAAGGAAACAAGGTACTCCCAGATCGTTTTTCAAGGAGAGTCCGGCTGCTGACAGCGGGCCAAACCGAAGTCCCGCAAGACTTTTCTCAAAGCTGCGGACCTTCAGTCGAGCAAGCTTATCTTCGCACTGGAAAAGCTGGCTCAACTCGCTGAAGTGAACGGATGATGATTGCAGGTAAACGTCAGATCTGGAACGCAGCGCGAGCATTGGGGTGGCTAGGCTTTTTGGCGACGGTAGCCCAGGGCCAAACGGCAGCGGATCTGACAGAGAAACACGCCCAGGCCAAAGCGCTGGAAAAGCGGCTGCCCGTGCCCGCCTTGACCCCTCGAGCTAGTTTTGACCTGAGCCCGGCGCGAGAAGAACGATTCAAAAAATTCCTGCCCAAACTGTTTCGCAAACTCTCCCAGCGTGAGTCGGTCCATCTGTTGGTTCTAGGCGATGCGAGTGCGCTCAAGATCCACGAAGGCAAACAGGCTGAGACCTTCCCTGGAATGTTTGCTGAAGCCCTGGCCACCCAGTTTTTTTACCCCGGGGGTCTTCAAATGAACCCCTCTAGTCGCGCCACGGGCGTGCCCACCATCAACCTCAGAGTGCTCGCCCAGCCAGAGGGGAGTGTTTTGGATGCCGCCGCGATTCTGGAATCCACGGCACGCCAGGCCCCCGTGGATGTGGTCCTGATCTGTTACGGGCAGGCAGATGCAGGCATGCAGGCCCCCGTTTTCACAAGGGCGATCCAGGCCGCGCTGGCAGGGGCCCAGACTCTGGGTGCCGAAGTCATTTTATGCAGCCCCTGGTTACCCGTTGCAGGGCAATCTGAGAGCGTCTTAGGCGTGACGAAACCCCTAGCAGATGCTTTGCAAGAGTCAGCGCAAGAATTGGGAGTGCTGCATGTGGACCTGGGGGATCTTTCTCGCCTGCTAGCCATCCCAACTCCTCAGACTCAAGATGAAGCACAGTTGTTTGAGAGAATTGAACGGAGTTATCGAGAGTTTTTCTACCTGGACGAAGGTGGTCAATTCACTCCACGAGCCAGTCTGCACCGAGCTTTGGGCGGACGGATTTATCAGGATCTCTTGGATGCGCCCATTAAGCTGCCCTGGGAAACCCTTGAGGCGAAAGTGAAAGTCCAGGCTGCAACCCAGCTCACACTGACTTACACCTTAAAAAATACCGGGGCCAAGGCACTGGAGCTAACCGCCCTCCCCCTCACTGCCAACGGCTGGAAACCCGTGGAGGCCAAAGCCAACGTGGTATTGGAACCAGGAGCCTCCCAAACAATGACAGTGAGCTATGCATCTCAAGGCGAGGCTCCACCCTTGCAAGAAGCCCTCCTTCGCCTGCCTGTTTTAATGTGTGATGGCACACTGGCACAGGTGGAAACCCTGCGTGCTAAGATGGAACCCGTGGGGATCGTCTGGGGACTGGAAACGCAGTTTAATCAGGAAACGGGATTTCTGGCGGGTTGCCAAGTGGTGAACCCCGGCTCTTCAGCCATTCAAGGAAGCTGGCAGGCAGAGTTCGCCGGTCAAAAATTAGAAGGGCGAATGGATCTGCCTCCAGAAGGAACACTGCCTCTGAATCTGCGTTTTGATTTGCCCAAAGAGGGCCTTCAAGTCAACCGAGTGCCGCTGAATCTGACCGTCACAGCCGGAGGCGAGACGGTGAAGACCACACGGCAAGTGACCTTGACCCGCAATCTGGGCCTGGGTCAAAGTGTGCCGCTCCAGACCTCAGCACAGGTCAAATCCCCCGCTCTGGTGACTCTGACACCGCAAGCGACGGCAAAGTCCCTGACGCTAACTTTTAACTTACCCACGGGTGAAGTCCTGCAAGATGCGCCAGATGGCAGTGGCCCCTCCTGGCAAGTCGAGATGAATCTGGATGCCCGCAGTTATGGAAAACGCCTGGAACAAGGCAGCACCTCCCCGGTGCGTGCGACAGGCAAAGCCCTGGATGGTCCTGGCAAAGTCCATCCACTGGCAGCTTGGGCCTTTGGCAATGGCTATGCAGCAGCGTTTGATCCTAAAGAGTTTCAGGCTGCACTCATCACCCGAGGAGACTCCCGCCAGATCACACTGACGGTTCCGCGCACTTACCTTTATCTCCATGAGTGGGCGCTGGATAATGGTAACAGCCAGTTAGGCCTCGCCGTCCGGCTAACCCTGCGCGGAGCGGAAGGCTACGTCACTTATCATCTGCCGCTGACGACGAAATCCCCCAACGATGTGGAAGCCCTCGTGGTCTTGGAGCTAACACCCAAGCCTACGGCACGCGCAACGGTCTGCGTGGACTGAGAAAAAAACCTTGGAGCCATCGCTGTGGCCCCTTGATCCTTGCAGAGACGTGCGTTTGCGCGAGACTGTTGGGTGGCAGAGAACGACCAGACCAAACCCGCCCCGCGCTTTGAAGATTTGCGCGGCATCCTCCGTTATGTGCCGCAGTTCCGGCAGAGAGTCTTTGTGATCGCGATTGATGGTGCTCTGATGCATCAACCCGGCTTTGCCAGTCTGCTTCAGGATGTGGCTGTGTTGCAGTCACTGAACATTGAAGTGGTACTCATTTTTGGCGCGCGTGCGCAATTGCGCTATCTAGCCAACCTGAGAGGAGTGACCCTAAGCAGTGACGATGGCATGGGCCGCACTGATGCAGCCACTCTCGAAGTGGCTGTGGACTCCATCACCCGCCAGACCAGCGCACTGATGGCAGACCTCACCGCACTGGAAATGCCCGTGGCCGTTTCCAATGCACTCGCCGTCCATCCCGCCGGCGTCATCAATGGAATCGATCAGGAATTCACGGGACGAATCGAGCGCGTGGATACGGAAACACTGACCGCCTTGCTGAAAGCAGATATCATCCCCGTTCTGCCTCCGTTAGGTTATGATAGCCGAGGCACCACCCTGCGCCTAAACTCCGATGCCGTGGCCGTGGAGGTAGCCATCGCCCTCCGGGCCGCCAAGGTCATTTTTGTTTCTGAAGCCGGCCTGACAGCACCCGATGGCACTCGCCTAGCCCAAATTTCCGTGGCCGACGCAAGGGAGATCTACCGCAGCAAAGACCCACGTCATGATGTAAATCTCCTTTCCAAACTGCGTTACGCGGCCCTAGCCTGCCAGGAAGGTGTGCCCCGCGTTCACATCGTGGACGGCAGCCAGGATGAAGCCTTGTTGTCCGAGCTTTTCAGCAATGAAGGGGTGGGCACCATGATCCATGCCGATGACTACCAACAGATCCGCAAGGCCTATGCTCAAGACGTGCCCGCGCTATTATCTCTAATGCAACAGTCCATGGATGATGCAGCCCTGGTGCCACGTACTCGGGAAGAAATCTTAGCCAAGATCCAGGACTTCTTTGTCCTCGAAGTGGATGAGAACCCCATCGGTTCTGTAGCCGTTCATAGCTACGATGAAGGGGGCAAAAAGATCGCCGAACTGGCCTGCCTCTTTGTGCGGCGCAGCCATAAGAACCGCGGTCATGGGCAGAAACTGGTAGCCTACGCCGAAGAGATCGCCCGCCAGCGTGGTTGCGATGTTTTGGTCGCGCTGAGCACTCAAGCCTTTCGCTTTTTTGAAGAAAAGATGGGCTTTGAGGTCACCACACCCGACTCACTCCCTGCCCCAAGGCGCATGAAGTATGACAAAAGCGGTCGTAATTCTAAAGTGTTAATGAAGTCCCTGAAGTGATTTCAGGAGTTCAGTCCTCCGCAGCGCCTTCCTCTCCGTGGCCTTCTTCAGCCATCCGCTGAATGATGCCGGAGAGGTACTCGATGTACCCATGCACATCCAGATGATCCGCCTCCGGCTCACCCCGCACAGCATATAGCCAACCCACTTCATAAGGATCCGTGCGCACCACACAAGCATCCTGCTTCAAGTAGGGATTTCCGCCTGCAAATTGCCCCTGCATAACGGCATAAACATCTGAGGCAGCCTTGAATCCTTCGACCCAGCCGATATTTTTCCCCGGCTCGATGAAATCCCCCTCCTGGGTGGGCCATTCACAGTCCACCAGCTCACCCAACATGCGAGTGGCGAACTTGGTGAATCCTACGCGCCAAAGACCAGATTCGCCCTCGACGGGAGCCATCCAATAATGCGATCTCGAATAACGATAACTCTCAGGAAAACGTGCTGAGAAACGGGCGTGTTTGAATCGAACGGTCGGGAGAGACATGCGAGCGGCAGAAAACGGAACGAAAGCGTGCCGTCTATGGTAGCGGTCAAAAGTATTTCAGAAAAACGGAGCGAAATCGCGATGAGATTTCCAAGGCGAACATCCCACTAGTACCCTTTATTTTCCGAGCTCTAGGCAGACCACATGACCTTCAGAATTACGAGCATAAAGGAGGCCATTGGCTAAGACAGGCGTGCTCCAGCACTTCCCGTTGAGGATTTGAGCGCGAGAGTTCTCGATGTACTTCCCAGGACTTGCTTTGACTTCAATGAGTTCACCCTTGGCAGTAAGAACGAGCAGGCGGCCATCTACACTGGCGGTGAGCGAGGCAAAACCAACTTCCTTCTCTGCCCACATTTCCTGCCCATCGCTGAGGCGCACACACTTCATGGCGCAGCGACTGTTGTGGTCTCCATCAATGCCGTAAATATGGCCATCCAGGATGATGCTGGAATTAAACATGTTTTTGAGAGCCTTATTCTCCCAAACTTTCTGCGGCTCCCCTTCCCCCAGTTTCAAAAGAGCACATCCTTTGTTATACCCCGTGGAAATGAAAAGATTATCTCCGACAAGAATGGGATCCGCTGCATTCACACCATAACGGGTGTTCCATTTGAAGGACCAGACCTGCTGGCCACTTTTTACATCCACGGCGATGTAGACATCTCCAGAGCCAATCACGGCCAGTTTTTTGCCTGCATGGGAGATGGGATACGGGGTCGAGTATCCTGCATTGTCCACTTCACTTTTCCAGAGGGTCTTGCCCGTCGCTTTTTCGACCGCCATGCCAGCTTTACCCACATTCAGAAGGAGCAGATTGTCCTGCACCAGCGGCGCACCTGCAAAACCCCAGTCAGGAATATTGGCATCGGTCTCTTTCTGGACGTTTTTTTCCCAGACCACTTTACCAGTCACGGCCTCCAAGCAAAAGAGATCTCCCCAACGGCTGAGGTGATAAATTTTATCGCCATCGAAGGTGGGAGTCGCTGAGGTTCCACCTTCATAATACTTATCACCCAAATCAGCTGCGTAGCTGTGTTTCCAAAGTTCTTTGCCAGTCTTCGCGTCAAAACAATAAATCGTGTCTTGTTCCTCGGCATGGCCAGTGGTGAGCACTTTCCCCTGTGAAACCACGAAAGAGGAAAATCCTAAGCCCACCTCAGCCTCCCAAACGACTTTGGGATCCGCCTTCAATTGCCACTCCTTTTCAGCAGTGATCCCATCAAAGGTAGGGCCACGCCAGATAGGCCAATCAGCCGCCCAAGCAGCCGTGGAAACACTGGCAATCAAAAACAGGCGAGGGAAAAGCGAGGGAGCCTTCATATAAGAATGATTAACGTTCGACCGAGGACATCTGGCAACAGAGCTTTGTAAAGGGTAGGCAGATACCGAAAAAAAGCCCCGCCGAGAAGCGGGGCTTTTGAAAACAACCAACGGAACCAAGAATAACCAGCGATTAACGCTTGGAGAACTGGAAACGCTTGCGGGCACCTGGGCGACCTGGCTTCTTACGCTCTTTAGCGCGGGAATCACGGGTCAGCAGGCCTGCTTTTTTGAGAACACCGCGATGTTCAGGATTCACGGTGATCAGAGCACGGGAAATGCCAAGCTTTACAGCACCGACCTGACCGGTGATACCACCACCACAGGCATTGACATTGAAATCATACTGCTGACGGGTATTCGTCAGGGCCAGAGGGGTCAGAATCTGGTTCTGAAGGGCGACGGTTGGGAAATACTCCTCAAAGTCGCGACCGTTGACGGTGATAGAACCGGAACCGGCCAGGATGTGCACGCGGGCGATGGCGGTCTTGCGGCGGCCAGTGGCATTGGTGATGGGCTTGCTCATGAAACGTGATCTAAAGAAAAAATTAGGCGACGGAGAAAGCCTTCGGGTTCTGTGCCACGTGAGGATGCTCTTCACCAGCGTACACTTTGAGCTTGGTGATGATGGCATTGCCCAGGCGGTTATGAGGAACCATGCCTTTCACAGCGCGGTGAACGAGAAGCTCAGGGCGACGCTGACGGACTTTTTCCACGGTCTCCACTTTCTGGTTACCGATGAAGCCACCACGCTTGCTGGTGTAGGTCTTCTGCTGCTCTTTTTTGCCAGTCACGCGGACTTTATCTGCATTGATGACGACGACGAAATCACCCGTGTCCACGTGGGGGGTGAAGGTAGGGCGGGTCTTGCCGCGAATGAGGTTAGCGGCAGCCACGGCGACCTGGCCCAGGACTTTGTCCTTGGCATCAATGACCCACCATTGGCGGTTCATGTCTTCGGCTTTGGCAGAGAATGTCTTCATAAGGTTCTTGAGAAAAGCGCGGTGAGTGGCAACGAGCCGCCGCGTTAAAATGAGGGCCGCGAGAGTAAAAGTTTCCCGCGAAGTGTCAAACGGAAACTCGGTCTTATTCACAAAGAATCGCAAATGAAGTCGCCTTCCGGTCTCTTTCTATGACTGTAAGCAGTCGGTGAAGCAAGAGGGATCTTGGTTTTATGTGGGCTGAAGCACGGTTTCGCGTCCTTTTGCTAAGCTTTAAACGCACTTCAAAATCTTAGGAGCTGAAAAAAATCATACTTTTTAGATACCGAAAAAGGATGCAAAAAGCGGGTTAAACTGGCTAAGTCTCTCAATGCTGAGAGAAACGGAAGCGATTCAGGCCCTTTTGCCACGGACTTGGCCCAATGGTTTTGCGAAGTTTCCACGCTCGGACACTCCATTTATCGCTTCGTTTTCCAGCTCCCCCCATCGCTCTCATGAAGGCTCAATATCCCGTTAATGAAGCCCAGCGCCTAAAAGTTCTCCATGATTATGCGATTCTCGATACCCCTGCAGAACCTGAATTTGATGCGCTGACAGCTCTGGCTGCCAATCTGTGCCAGACACCCGTCTCCACCATCACCCTGGTGGATGGCACCCGGCAGTGGTTTAAATCGAAGGTAGGCTTGGCCGTGGACCATATCCCCCGTGCCGCCAAGATCTGCGCTTATGCTTTAGAAAATGAAGGGTTGCTGCTGGTTCCAGATACCCTCAAAGATTCTCGCTTTTCCAATAATCCACTGGTTTTAAATGAACCCAAAATTCGCTTCTATGCAGGCACGCCACTCATCACCCCGGAAGGTGAGACACTAGGAACACTTTGCGTGGTGGATTGGGTCCCTCGTGAATTGACGGAGTCTCAAAAACACATCTTAACCGTTCTGGGAGAGCATGTGATGACCCGACTGCAACTGCGGCGACAACAGCGCCAACAAGAACGAACGGAAATCGCCCTGCAAGAGAGTGAAGAACGCTGGCAGTTTGCTCTTTTGGGGAGCGATCTCGGAGTCTGGGACTGGAATGCAGAAACGGATGAGGTGTATTACTCGGACCTGTGGTGTAGCATGCTCGGGTATGCACAGGCAGAAATTGGCAACCGGCTCGAAGAATGGTCCAGCAGACTGCATCCAGAAGATCGGGCAGCCACTTTAGCATTAGTGCAAAAGCATTTTGAGGGTGCGACTCCACATTATGTGTCAGAGCACCGCTTACGTGCCAAAGATGGCAGTTACCGATGGATTCTTGATCGTGGTAAAGTGGTCTCCAGAAATGCACAGGGTCATCCTCTGAGAGTGGTAGGTACCCATACTGACATCACCGAACATAAACGTGCCGAGCAGGCTCTACGTGCCAGCGAGGCCACTCTGGCCACGGCTCAGCGTATCGCTCAATTTGGCAGTTGGGAGATGGATCTTACCCCGATTGGAAATGAAGAATTGAGAACCCTGAAATGGTCTGACGAGGTGTTCCGAATGGCGGGATTTTCTCTGGGTGAAGTCCAGCCGACTAACCAACTATTCTTCAGTTTGGTCCCCGAAGAAGACCACGAACCGATTCGCCTGGCTGTGGCCAAAGCCATCCAGGAGAAAATGCCCTACTCCATTGTTCATCGCTTTCGCCGCGCAGATGGGCAAATGCGAATCCTCTATGAAACCGCCCAGGTTTCTTATGATGAAAAGACGGGCTGCCCCACCAAAATGGTCGGAATCGTTCAAGATATCACTGAGCGCCAGCAAGCAGAGGATAAGATTCGTCGGCTCAATCGCTTGTACGCAGTTTCTAGCAGTATCAACCAAGCCATCGTACGCCTGCAGAGCACCCAGGAACTTTATGAGCAAGCCTGCCGTATCGCGGCGGAGTTAGGAGGCTTACGAATGGCCTGGGTCGGAATGGTCAATATCGATGGCACCCGCCTGGATGTGCGAGCTAGACATGGGCATGATGCAGGTTTTTTAGACAGCGTTGATCGAACGATCATAGGCGATGATGTCCTTTGCGGGGGCCTCTCCACTCAGGCCTTTCATGAAGACCGCATCGTATATAGCAATGACCTTGCCCATGAAGCAGGGACGAAGCCGTGGCACCAAGAAGCGCTGCGACGCGGTTATCGCTCATGTGCGGCTTTCCCTTTGAGAATTGGTGGGAAAATCTCCGGGGTTTACACAGTGTATGGAGACCACGCTGAGTGCTTTCAGGAAGAAGAACTGGCTCTACTGGGGGCCCTCGCCAGCAACATCTCCTTTGCGATTGAGGCCCGCATGCAAGAGGAACACCGCCTGCAAGCGGAGACATCGCTGCAAGAAACCCAACGGAGCTTTCATGAGATGGCAGAAAACATCGGAGAGATCTTTTACAATTACGATGTCATTCAAAAACGCCTACTCTACACGAATCAAGCGTATGCTCAGCTCTGGGGAAGATCCTGTGAAAGCGTGTATGCCGACCCACTCTCTTACCTCAAATACATCCACCCTGAAGACCTGCCTTTCGCGGAAAAGGCCTTTGAACTTCAGCTTGCAGGCCAAGCCACCAATGTCGAGTTCCGTGTCACACGCCCAGACGGCAGCCAGTGCTGGGTACATGAGCATGGCGTGCCCGTTTTAGATGAAAGCGGGCGCGTGGAGCGCATCGTGGGAACCATGCGTGACATCACGGAACGCAAACTGGCAGACGAACAAATCCGGGAAAGTGAAGAGCGGTTTCGCATGCTTTCTAAAGCCACGAATGACGCCATCTGGGATTGGAATCTCCAAACAAACATGATTTGGTGGAATGAGGGATTTGAAACCCTTTTTGGTTACCAGCGTGACCAGATTGATCCCACCATTCAGTCCTGGTACGATCGTATCCACCCTGAGGAAAAAGAAGCCACGATCGCCAGCATCCACCACGCCATTGATAGCGGCGAAGAATCCTGGACGGCAGAGTATCGCTTTCGGCGGCAGGATGAACAGTATGCTGACGTGATGGATCGTGGCCACATCATTTACGATACTCAGGGCAAAGCAATCCGGATGATCGGGGGAATGACAGACCAGAGTGATCGCAAAAAACTCGAGCAGCAATTCCTCCGGGCTCAGCGCATGGAAAGCATTGGAACTCTGGCCGGAGGGATCTCTCACGATTTAAACAATGTGCTCGCGCCCATCATGATGTCCATCGAACTCCTACAGATGGATGAGACGGATAGTCGCCGGCTTAGCATCCTTTCAACCATCGAAGCGAGTGCACGCAGAGGATCTGAAATGGTCAAGCAGGTGCTTTCTTTCGCCCGTGGAGTGGAAGGCCAGCACCTGGATCTTGAGATCGGCAGCCTACTTCATGAAGTGGAAAAAATTGCCAACGAGACGTTCTTCAAAAGCATCACGGTGGAGACGGACTTTCCAAACGAATTATGGCAAGTGCAGGGAGACCCCACTCAACTGCATCAGGTCTTGATCAACCTTTGTGTGAATGCGCGAGATGCGATGCCTCAAGGCGGTAAGTTAATGCTCTCTGCCTGCAATCAGAGAATGGATGAGCACTACGCCGCCATGAATTTGGATGCAACTCCCGGGCCTTATGTCGTGATCCAGGTAGAGGATACAGGTGTGGGTATGACCCCACAAATTCTCGAAAGAATCTTTGAGCCCTTTTTCACCACCAAAGAGCTGGGTAAAGGCACAGGTCTAGGGCTCTCCACAACCCAAGCCATCATCAAAAGCCACGGTGGCTTTATCCGGGTTTACAGCGAAGTCGGCATGGGCACGCGCTTTCGAGTTTATCTACCCGCCCTAGATCACAGTGCTGGCATAGAAGACGCAGAGGAACGGGTCGAACTGCCGCGAGGCCAAGGAGAGTTAATCCTCGTCGTGGATGACGAAGCTTCTGTGCGCAATATTACCACTCAGACACTGGAGGCCTTTGGGTATAAAGTCATCACCGCCGCTGACGGAGCTGAAGCAACGGCACTTTTTGCCGTGCAAAAGCAAAACATCGCCGCAGTCATCACAGACATGATGATGCCAGTGATGGATGGCCCTTCGACCATTCCTGTCCTCATCCGCATGAATCCTCAAGTGCGCATCATTGCCGCCAGTGGTCTCAATGCGAACGGCATGGTAGCCAAGGCCATGAGTGCTGGTATCCGGCACTTTTTACCCAAACCCTACACGGCGGACACTCTGCTGAAGATGCTGAAGAAAGTGCTTGAGGAACCTTTATCTCCCCCCCTTTCATGAGTCCCTTCGACCTAGTTTGGCACGATCAAGACCGGTGGATCCTCCTTGCCATGACTTCCATTCAGTAAGCAGCCCCAGCCACACCGCCAGTCTGCCTGATCCACGGAACAGTAGATTTGACCATCACCCCACCGCCCATGACTCCTGTCTTGATCGTTGATGATAAGAAAACCAACCTCCACGAGGTGGCGGCTCTGCTGAGGGAAAAGGGTCATACAGTGAAATGGGTGAACAACACCTCAGCATCTGGCCTCGAGCAGGATGAGGCATGGCTCAAACTTCAGCAGGAGAACTTAGAGCTCAAACAGACCCTTCAGCAACACTGCGAAACAGAAGTAGCTCTGCGTGCGAATGAGGCCAGCCTAGCCGCAGCGCAGAGAATCGGTCACTTTGGGAGTTGGGAGCAGGATTTGAAAGACCTCGAAGATCGCGCGGCCAATCCGATGCGTTGGTCCGATGAAATGTTCCGCCTCGCCGGGTATGAACCTGGAAGCATTGAGGTGACCAATGAGCTCTTTTTCCGCCTCGTGCATCCTGATGACCATGAGGCTATTCGTGAGGCTGTCGCTGAAGCCCTTCGAGAGAAAAAACCCTACTCTGTCGTTCATCGGCTCATCCGCCCAGATGGTGAAGAACGCATCGTGCAGGAGATTGCTCACCTTTTATTCGATGAGTCCACGGGCGCACCTCTGAAAATGATTGGCACCACCCACGACATCACGGACAAGCACAGATCTCAGGTAGCGTTTGAAAAGAGCGAACAAGAACTGCGACTGCTCGCCAAAGAGCTCGATAAGGAGCGGCTGAGGCTGGTGACCGCCCAAGCAGTAGCCAAGGTCGGAAGTTGGGAAACCAATCTCCAGACTTTCGAGGTGCAATGGTCCGCAGAAGCTCACCGCATTCATGAGACTGATGAAGCGACTTTCCACCCGACCCATGAGGCCTTTCTTCAGATCGTCCATCCAGATGACCGCGAGGCCGTGAATGCAGCCTTCTTAAATTCGTTGCACCTTGAAACGCCATGTGAGTTGAAGCACCGGCTACGGATGCCAGATGGGAGGATTAAATACATCCAGGAGCGCTGGCAAGTATTCCAGGATGAAAATGAGCAGCCCCAGCGCGCCCTCGGCACCTGCCGGGACATCACGGAACAGGTGGAAACAGAAACCAAGATGCAACTGACCACCGACCTTCTAAGGGCAGTGGCAGAAGGAACGCCCGATGCTGTTTTCGTAAAAGATCTCGAAGGTCGTTATCTCCTTTTCAATGAAGGAGCCTGCAAGCTCGTAGGAAGATCTGTCGAAGAAGTGCTAGGCCAAGATGACCTCTTCCTCTTTGGGCCGGAGGGAGCCCGTGTGGTCAGGGACAGTGACCGTCAAGTCATGTCCACGAATCAAGTGCTCATCACCGAAGAAATCCTGACGGCCGCAGGGGTGACACGTACCTACAGTGCCACCAAGGCCCCCTACCGGGATAATCAAGGCAACGTTATCGGCCTCATCGGTATTTCCCGCGATGTCACCGACAGCAAAGCGGCGGAGATCAAGTTGCGAGAACAGGCCACGCTGCTGGACAAGGCCCAAGATGCCATCCTGATGCGCAGTTTGGAACACCATATCCTCTACTGGAACCACAGTGCCGAACGACTCTATGGCTGGACGAAGGAGGAAGCCCTGGGCAAGTCCATCCAAGAAATGCTGTATAAAGACCCTTCAGCCTTTCAGGAAGCCACTGCTGCCACGATCAAAAAAGGCGAGTGGCATGGCGAACTTCAGCAGACAAATAAAGATGGGCAGGACATCATCGTCGAAGCACGCTGGACGCTCGTGCGTAGTGAGAGTGGCGAACCGAAGGCGATCCTGGCCATCAATACGGACATCACTGAACGCAAAAAACTGGAGCAACAATTCCTACGTGCCCAACGAATGGAAAGTATCGGCACACTGGCGGGCGGCATCGCGCATGATCTCAATAATGTGCTAGCTCCCATCATGATGGCCATCGAGCTGTTGAAGCTTCATGAGTCTGACAGCAATCGCCTCAACATTCTTTCGACCATCGAAGGCAGTGCCAAAAGAGGAGCTGACATGGTCAGCCAAGTTCTTTCCTTTGCTCGTGGAGTTGAAAGCCAACAACTTGACGTGCGCATCGGACACCTAATTCAGGAAGTCGAAAAAATCGCGAACGAAACCTTCTTCAAAAGCATCCAGGTCAAGACTCATGTGCCAGATGATTTATGGATCGTCCAAGGAGACCCGACTCAACTGCACCAAGTCTTGGTGAATCTCTGTGTCAATGCACGCGATGCGATGCCGGATGGCGGAACGCTAACCCTTTCGGCCCATAACGAAGTTTTAGAAAAGACTTCTGCGGGAATGAACCTGCAGGCTGAGCCCGGCCCCTACATCGTGTTGAAGGTGATGGATACAGGAACAGGGATGACCACCAAAACCATCGAGCGCATCTTCGAGCCCTTTTACACGACCAAGGAACTCGGTAAAGGCACCGGTCTGGGCCTTTCTACCACACTGGCTATCATCAAAAGCCACGGCGGTTTCATACGTGTGCACAGTGAGCTGGGCATCGGTAGCCAGTTCCATGTTTATCTCCCAGCTCAGACGGATCCCCCCCCTGAACTGAGCGAGGCCCAACCTGTAGATCTCCCCCGTGGCCAGGGAGAGCTGATCCTGGTGGTGGATGATGAAGATGCCGTGCGCCAGATCACCCGGCAGACACTGGAAGCTTTCGGCTACCGTGTCTTGCTAGCCAATGACGGGGCCGAAGCCACAGCCTATTATGCGATGCAGAAAGACGCCATCTCCGCCATCCTGACGGACATGATGATGCCCGTCATGGATGGCCCGACGACCATCCCCGTTTTGCTACGCATCAATCCTCACGCACAGATCATTGCCGCGAGTGGACTTAATGTGAGCGACATGGTGGCCAATGCCATGAATGCAGGTGTCAAACATTTCATCCCAAAACCCTACACTGCCGAGACTTTACTGACAAAGCTGCGGCAAGTTCTCACAGAATCTCCCAGTTGATGATCTGATGACCTAACCCTAACTAAAAAGCGCATCCTGAAAACCAGGATGCGCCTTGAAAACATGGCATTGAGGCTGCCGAAATGGAGCTTATTTGCCCCACACTTTGAGCAGAGCCGCAGCCATATCGGCCGGGGAATCAGCCACGGAAATTCCACACTCAGCCAAGATACGCTTTTTGGCCTCTGCCGTATCATCTGCCCCACCGATGATGGCACCAGCGTGGCCCATACGACGTCCTGGAGGAGCGGTGGCACCAGCGATGAAGGCCGCGATAGGCTTCTTCACGTTTTCTTTTGCCCAGAGGCCGGCTTCGACTTCAGCATTGCCACCGATCTCGCCAATCATGATGATGGCCTCGGTCTCAGGATCTTCATTGAACATCTTCAGGATGTCCAAATGGTTGGTGCCATTTACCGGATCTCCGCCGATGCCGACACAGGTGCTCTGGCCGTAACCACGGGTGGTGAGCTGCCAGACGGCCTCATAGGTGAGAGTGCCGGAGCGGCTGACGACGCCCACATTGCCACGCTTGTGAATGTAGCCGGGGGCGATGCCGATACGGCAGCCACCGTGGGATTTTTCACCCAGACCTGGGGTGACTAGACCCGGGCAGTTCGGGCCGATGAGGCGGGTCTTGCTGCCTTTCATGGCGGCTTTCACGCGGATCATGTCATTGACCGGGATACCTTCGGTGATCGCAACGACGAGGTCCAGACCGGCATCCACACCTTCCAGGATGGCATCAGCCGCGAAGGGCGGTGGCACAAAGATTACACTGACGGTGGCACCGCTCTGCTTGGCGGCCTCGGCCACGGTGTCATACACAGGCACCTTGTGGCTGCCGTGATCGAAGGTCAGGCCACCTTTGCCAGGGGTCACACCGGCCACGAGCTGCGTGCCATAATCAAGCGATGCCTTAGCGTGGCGGGAACCGAAGTCCCCCGTGATGCCTTGGACGAGAATGCGGGTGTTTGTGTCAACGAGGATGGCCATGATGGTGTGGGGGCGGAAAACTGGGCTGCCCAGGCGTGGGCACTCCATCATAGAAACTCGACACGCAGCGTCAAGGAGCGGTCCTGAATAAAATCAGCCCCCCTTTGACAAGGCCACATGCTCAGGACTAGGCACACAGCACCTTTCGTAATGATCAAGCTCACCCCAGCAGCCCAGCTTTTTACCGCGCTCGTCATCCTCAGTGGCTTGACCAGTTGCACCACCCACGAGCCAGAACCGTCTCCCACTTCGCCGTCGGAGTCGGGCCTCACCAGCATTGAACTCACACTCAACCCAGACGGCAGAGTGAAGGACGTCAATTTTCTCGGCTCGGTGCCCACAAAGGATCAAGAGCGCCTGCGAAGCAACCTAATGAAAAACTTCCGAGCCCCGCCAAATAGGGCAGGTAAATCGGAAATCGTTATTCTACGCGCTCAACCACCACGCCCAAGCAGACCTACCAGACCCATGAAGCCCCTCTCCCTAGCTGAGCACGAGAAACTATCGGGTCAATTAGCCAACTACGAAAAACAGGGTCGCAATATTGTTCGACCACGCCTCATTTCTTTGAGGTTGCCTTATCTGCCCCAAGGATTTCAGAGAGGTACTGCGAAAGCTCATGTGATTATCAATGAAAAGGGGGATGTAGACCAGATCCTGGTCACTGGGGAGAAGGCCGAAATTTTCCTCCCAGGCATCGAAGCCGCACGCAAGGACTGGCAGTTCAAGCCGGGCACTGTGGATGGTAAACCCCACCCTTTTCCCTCCATCATCCCCCTGCGCTTTGAATAATGACGACTGATTGAGTTTTTTGTGAAAGGCCAAGCCCCATGTTCGAAGTCGCTTGCATAATCGCCTTTAAAACAAAAACCGCCGCTCCATGGAAGGAACGGCGGTCTGAAATTTAAACGAGGGGGAGCCTACTCCACCATCGCCAGCTTCACCAGCCCGCCTTGTTTTGGGGCCACGACTTTACGGTAAAAGCAGTTGTTGCGCTTGGTGTGGCAGCAGCCACCGCCGTGCTGGATCACCCGCAGGATGAGTGCATCCTGGTCGCAATCCGTTCGGATTTCGACAATTTCCTGAAATTCACCGCTCGTTTCCCCCTTGTGCCAAAGCTGGTTACGGCTGCGGCTCCAGTAAACAGCCTGGCCTTTCTCAAGGGTCATGCGCAGAGATTCCTCGTTCATGTAGGCCAGCATCAGCGCCTCGTCGGTATGAGCATCCACGGCCATGGCTGCGATGAGGCCATGCTCATCGAACTTGGGTGCAAAAACGAGGTCTTCTTCGATGACCTTCTTGCTTTCTCGGGGACCAAATTGGTACGGGGGGGTGGTTGTCATTGGGGGCCGGGAAGATACGCCAGTTTGCCAAAACCAAAATGCTTTTGTTCGACTTCTGGCTGGCTCACGCTAGGAAAGGAGGGCACTGCCATGACCCTGGACGACACCTCCTCTACAGCCCCCGGTTTTTTCCTCTCCTTTGAGGGGTCTGAGGGCTGTGGCAAGTCAACCCAGATCCGCCTGTTAAAGGATCGTCTCGAAGCCGAGGGCCAGCCCGTGGTAGTTCTGCGTGAGCCAGGCGGCACAGCCGTGGGGGAAGAAATCCGCCACCTGTTGCAGCATGGCAAAGCGGGCGAAGGCATGAGCCCAGAAGCTGAACTGCTGCTGTTTGCCGCCAGCCGCGCCCAGATCGTGCGGGAGAAAATCCGGCCTCTCCTTGCAGCGGGCACCCTGGTTATTTTGGATCGTTTTCTCGATTCCACCACAGTCTATCAGGGCATGGCGCGCGGGCTACAACTGGAGAGTGTGCAGGCGATCAATGCCTTTGCCACAGGGGGCACTTTACCTCATCTAACGTTGGTCTTGGATATGGATGCGGTCACTGCCCGCCGCCGGATTGATGACTCAGGCAGGGAGCTGGACCGAATGGAAAGCCAGCCTCTCGCCTTCTTTGAAAAAGTGCGCGAAGGTTATCGCCAGCTCGCTCAAGCGCAGCCTCAACGCATCACGATGCTGAACGCCGACCAGCCTCCGGAAGCCCTTCACGGCGATATCTGGTCACTCCTGCAAACACGCCGCCATGCCCTTTAAGCCCGACCACGCCCTTAACCTCATCACTCGCGCCCAAAAGTTGGGCCGACTGGCGCACGCTTACCTCATCACGGGACCGCGCGAGGCCGACCGTGAAGGCTTTGCGGCTCAAGTCATGAGCTTGGTCACCGCAGCCCGCCACCCAGATCTGGACGCTTGGTCCCAGGAAGGGGCCATCATTCTGCGGCCCCAGAGTAAATCGCGCCGCATCAAGGTGGGAGACGATGCCGATGACGTGGGAACCATCCGTTACCTGGAGCGTATGATCCACCGCACCACTGGCCCCGGAGGCTACAAACTGGGAGTCATCGTGGATGCAGAGCGCATGAATGATCAGGCGCAGAATGCTTTCCTCAAAACTCTCGAAGAGCCACCGCCACGCACCCTGCTGCTACTGCTGACCACTCAGCCCGGCCAGCTCCTGCCCACCATCCGCTCTCGTGTCATCGAGATTCCCCTTCTGCCTCCTGGTGGTGCACGCAAATTCACGGAGCACGAGCAAAAGCTGTTGGCCGTTCTAGAAAAACTGACGCGCAACCAAGCCGGTGGCAGCATCTCCGCTGCACTAGGTCTTAAAGCCGATTTCCAGGCCATCCTCGAAGACCTTCATGGCGACATCAAGGAAGAGCAGGAAGACGAATTCGAAAAGGAACAAGATCACTACAAGCAGACGACAGATGGCACATGGCTGAAACAACGTGAGGAGCAAGTGACGGCGCAAATCGAAGCCACCTACCTACAACAGCGCGATGCTTTGATGGATCTCTTGTTAGCCTGGATGGGAGACATCGCCCGCCAGCAGGTGGGGGCAGAGCATCTCGATCTTCCCGAATACGCGGCAGCCACAGCCGCCCTAGCTCAGCGCTGGGATCCCGGTGAAACCACCAAACGGCTGCGCACGCTGCGCCAGTTAGAATCGCACCTGCACACAAACGTTAACGAAGGCCTGGCCCTAGAAGTCGGTTTCATTCAGGCCTTTGGCAAATAGCCCGCAGCACCTCAGGGGGCCTGGCCGAACCACACGCTCATGGCCTTGCCTGAGTAGCCCGTCATCTCTAGGTAGCCCTGACCGGTGATCTCACGCCCCCCAGATTGCCCGGTGTAATCCACGGCCCCTTCCCAATAACCGAGCCCCGGAGTGGACTCTGCCCTAAACTCCTGGTTAGGCAAAACCGCATTGCTTTTTAAAGTAATGCCGTGTCCAGGAATCTCGATCTGCCACTGGATAGGATAGGCAGCCCCTCCGGGCGACTTCCAGACCTGGCCTGGAGACAGCTTGAAGTCCTTGGAAGTTAGGCTCACCACGCTGCCATCGGCACGAATCAGGGTTCCCGCACTGGAATCACTCTTGCCATCGCCTCGCAGTTGGAAAAGCATCAGCTCGCTGCCATCACTGAGCTGCGCGCTGAACCAGTCCCAGCCGACGGTGCCCTTTTCCAGAAAGCTGGTGCCAAACTCATGATCCATCCAGGTCTCGCCCGTGATCTCAAAGGCGCGGTCTCCCACCCGTATGTTGCCGCGCGTGGGCATGCGCGTGAGGGAGTAATAGTGACTAGCATTGCCAGGTGTTACCCCTTTTTCGCTGATGCCGTTCGCCCCATGGATCACCGCCGGCTTCCCGGACTCTAGTTCTAGTTCAATCGTAAAATCTCGATCTCCCGCTTTTAAAATAAATCTCCTGTTAGGCAGAGTCAGACATTGCCAATCCTCATTCCAGACACGCTGCTCTGTCGCCCCGGCAAGGTCAGGCCCCGCACGATTCAGACGATCCGCGTGATAATACTTCTTCCCGGCCACATCGGTCAGAGCTAAGTGCGCCATCCACACATCGCGCAGTGCCCAGGGAGATTTCACCAGGGCTTCGGCCACTGCTCCGATCCGGAAAAAAGTGAGCTGATAACCGAAACGCTGCCCTTCTTTAGACCTAACATTCCCGGTGAAATACCACCACTCGATCTTGTGCTGAGGATGCTGCCCATGGTCACGTGGGAAGGCATAGATATAACCAGGCATAGAAGGTTTCCACTCCTGCGCCTGAGCCCCCCAAGGGCAAAATAGCGCTAGTAGCACACTGGCCACAAATGTGCGGGAGACACTGCGCCGTGCAGGCCACACGCCTGCGATCATGGTGCCGATCACCGTCAATAAAGTCGAGCCCAGGAGAAAGAGCCAAGGGGTATAAAACTGTATGCTCCAGCCAAAACTCTGCGGATTAATGACACGGATGAGTACGAGCGAAAGCAGCATCCCCGCCACCAGCCCGAGCCCCTGACTGACCGCACCCAACAATCCCGACTCAATCACAATCGTGCGCCGCACCTGACCAGCTTCTGCCCCGGCAATGCGCAACAAACGAATCTCCTCTTTCCGTTCGAGAACCAGCGTCATCATCGTCGCCGCGACTCCAGCCATGGCGACGAGGATGGCGATGATCTCCAGCGCCCAGGTAATGGCAAAGGTACTATCAAAGATACGCAGCACTTCCTGCCGCAGTCCCGCATTGGTAAAGATAGCGACAAACCCGCGACCATCGAGCTGCTGCACCAACTCCGTCTTCACCGTCTCCGCATTAGCCCCAGGCTTTAGATACATGGCCACATGGGTGGGCAAACTTTCGCCGAACCAATGTTGAAACAAGGTTTTATCCATGGTCAAAGTGCCGCTGTCATTGGAGTAATCGTAAAATTGCGCGGCAATGCGAAAGGCGTGATCTCCCCTGGGCGTGGGCAGAGTCACCAGATCTCCTTCCTTCACGCCAAAACGCAGAGCAAAACTCTCCGAGACGAAGACCTCCCCTTTGTCCTTGGCCTGACGCAGCATAGCCTTGGCATCGCCTCGCGTCTTCAGGGCGATCCGCCCATGCTGCATCTGCACCTCAAAATCACCCGTGCCTAGCTTGATGATGCGGTCTCTATAAGGCAAGTCCATGGAGCGATACCCATCAAAAGCCGCGACGGCAGGGTGCTTCCGCAGCGTCTTGAGCGTGGCTTCAGAAAAGGTCGGCGGACTTTGGCTACGGGGTGGAGTCCCGGGCCGTACGTAGAGATCCGCTCCCAGGGTTTGATCCACCCAATACAATACCGTTTGCCGGAAGCTGCCCACCATGACAGCAATGGCCACCGTCAGGGCCAAGCTCACGGCGAGAGCCGCAACAGAAACCGAAAGCCGATGGGTCGAGGCTCGGATTTGCGAAGCCGCCAGCCGCCCTTCAATACCAAAAATTCGCCCCAAAATCCCACGCAACATGTGAGCCGTTCCCCTCAACACCATCGGCACCATCAACGACATACCTGCGATGGCGCACAGGCAAGCGAAGTAACCCCACAAAGGCAAGCCCATAACGGCAGGCTGCCTGGCGGCGACATAACCGACGATGAGAAAAAGAATACCCGGTGACCCTAGCACCCACTTCCTTTTAGCTCTGGCAGGGTGTTGCTGGAGTGCAGCGTGAGTCTCCCGCATGGCTTCCAGAGGAGTGACTTGGGCTGCCTCACGTGCTGGCAGCGCTGCCGCTAACAAAGACAGTGGCAGGGCCACCCCAAAGGCCATGGCCCAGTGCCCCCATGTCAAAGCGGGCACCTGAGCCGCCGTCGCGACATAGAGGGTGTCCACCGTCGTGGAAGTGAGCGCGATAGCCGCCTCGGCCATCACCTTGGCCAAAGGCACGCCCAGCAAAGCGCCCATCAGCCCCAGAAGAGTCGCCTCGCCAAGAAATAATCGTAGCACTTGCCCTCGAGTCACCCCCAATGTGCGCAGCATACCGATCTCTCGCCGTCGGGTCATCACCGCCACGGAAACGGTGTTGTAGATCAGAAACAGTCCCACCACGAGGGCGATGCCAGAGAGCATGGTGAGATTAAAATGAAAGGCGGCCAGCATTTTCTCCACGGCAGCACTGCGCCGTTGAGGGCGCGAAACAGAGAGGCCTACCCCCAGTCGTTGTTTCACTTCTTGTTCGGCCTGTTCCACCTGGACCCCCTCATGGAGGCGCAGTTCGATGCGATCAATGCGCCCAGGTTTGTCCAGGATTACCTGCGCATTCGCGATGTCCATGATGGCTAGGGACTGCGCAGCCAGGGCAGACTGAGGCCCCTTTTTCACATCAGCCTCCCCTGCCCCCAAAATCGCCGAAATGGTGCACTGCCTCTTCCGGTCTCCCACCAGAAGCTGGAGTGCATCTCCCTTTTTCAAGTGATGACGTTGAGCAAAAGTGCGAGTAAGTAGAAGTGAGTCTGGCTTCCCCAGCAACGCCATGAGTTCCATGCCAGAGACTGTGCCCGCACTTCCTTCAGAGACGGCATAGTCACGCAGCGCAGGATCGCGCATGGCATCCACACCGATGACACGCAGCATCTCTCGACCTTCTCCCGTGACGGCCATGACATCGGACTCGATGACGGGCGTCGCAATGCCAAACTCACGCAACCAAGACAAGCCCGGCAGCAAGCTTTCATCCACCCCCAAGGGGGCTGAGGTGATCTCCAGTGCCGCCTTGCCAGAAACCGCATCCAGAGCCGCAGAGAAGCCGCGTAGCGAGCCACTGTTGGCCAACTGGATGGCGAGCATGACCGCCACCCCCAGCATCACGCCGAGCGCTGTCAATGCCGTGCGCACAGGCTCAGCCAGCATGGGGCGCAGGATAAAACGTCGAAATAAAGAAAAACGGATCATGGGCTAAATCGCGTTTTTCATGACACCACTCGGCCATCCTTCATACGCAATGTCTGTTTGGCCATAGCCGCCACTTGAGCATCGTGAGTGGCCATGAGAATGGAGATGCCGAGATCCCGATTCAGCTCTTGGAAAAGCTCCAGCACCCGCTGGCCATTGTGGCTATCCAGACTGCCGGTGGGTTCATCGGCAATCAGCAGCGCAGGTTCATGGATCACCGCACGAGCTAGCGCAGCACGCTGAGCCTCCCCGCCAGACACTTGGTTAGGGTAATGATCCAGCCGATGGTCAATGCCGACTCGCTGGGCCAAAGCACGCGCTTTTTCAAAGGCGACTTTCTCACTCACCCGAGCCAGTAAAAGTGGCATGGCAATGTTTTCCAGCACGCTCAGAGTTGGCAGCAGATTGAAGAACTGAAACACAAAGCCGATCCTCTCCCGCCGCAGCCGGGTAAGGTCAGTATCATTCATCGTGGTCACCTCGCGACCGTCGAGTTTCAGCGAGCCCGAGTCGGCCTTGTCCATCGCCCCACAGAGCTGGAGTAGAGTGGATTTCCCACAACCAGAAGGCCCCATCACCGCAACAAACGCCCCTGCCTCCAGGCTCAATGAAACCCCTCGTAGCGCAGGCACGGCCGACTCCGCGAAGGCATAACTGCGATGTAGGTCAGCGGCGGCAAGAATGGCGTCAGGCATGGGTAGTAGATTAACGTGCGTAGTGAACCTCCAGTTGCGCAGCAGTCTGACTCATAGCAATGGCATTCTGGCATCTTTAAATCTCCCAGCCTGCGATTCATGCAATCTCCCCGTCACCAGTCGTCCGGAATTTTCAGCATGATTGGAGCCGCCTTCCGGCAGAACCGGACCGCCTGTCTGCTGCTGAATGTGCTGGTGATCACCTTGGTGACCTCTTACTACCAAGTCCCCGCCGTGGCGGGAGTCTGGGAGGCCATTGGCAATTTTAAACTGCGCTGGTCCTTCGCCTTCTCACTCACCTCAACGATCTTTGCCGCCGCCGTGCTTCCCTTTTGTGTTCAGGCGCTGATCGGCACATTGCCAGAGGGCGCACGGTGGAAACGCCTCATCCTAAGCATGCTGTTCTGGGGCTATCGCGGCATGGAAATTGACCTGTTTTACCGCTTTCAGGGTTTCGTCTTTGGAGATGGCAATGATATCTTCACCCTGCTGAAAAAGGTGACTCTCGACCAATTCGTTTTCAGCCCGGTCTGGTTTGTGCCCACCTACCTCATTGCCCTTCGCTGGATTGACCTTGGAGCCAGTTGGAAGCTCACTCGAGCCTCCTTGGACCGCGATTTCTGGATGCGTACCTGCCCAGCCGTGATGGTGACAAACTGGCTCGTCTGGATCCCTGCCCTAGCTCTGATCTACAGCCTCCCAGCACCCCTACAGTTCCCACTCTTCTCTGTGGTGATGTGTTTCTTCGTTCTCATCGTGACGCTTCTCGCGGGCAAAAAAAGGGCCGCTGGAGAATGACTCCAGCGGCCCAAATCAAATAAACGGTTCTTAGATAGTCGGTGCCACTGGCACTGTCCCCGAAGCAGCTTCGGCTTTCTTTTCCTTCCAGGTGCTCTGGATGTAGAGCTCGCGGAGGGCTTTGAAGTCCACATTTGTAGGACTGTCGGTCATGAGATCGCAGGCCTTGTTGTTTTTCGGGAAGGCAATCACTTCGCGAATGCTTTCCTCACCACAAACCAGCATCGCGATGCGGTCCAAACCAAGGGCGAGACCACCGTGCGGAGGAGCGCCAAATTTGAAGGCTTCGAGGATGTGGCTGAACTTGAGCTGCTGCTCCTCAGGCGTGACGCCGAGAACGCTGAACATCTTCGCCTGAAGGTCGCTTTCGTGGATTCGGATGGAGCCGCCGCCAAGTTCGTAGCCGTTGAGGACCACGTCGTAGGCTTCCGCACGCACCTTGCCATATTCGCCAGCTTCCAGCAGCGGCACGTCTTCCGCCTTTGGGCGGGTGAAGGGATGGTGCACCGCCACCCAGCTCTGGTCTTCAGGGCTGTAGGCCAGAAGCGGGAAGTCCACGACCCAGAGGAAGTTCAGTTTATCAGTAGCCTTGAATACTTCATATCGTGTGGTGTAACGACTTGAAGTCTGAGGATGATCGAGCAGGTCGGTCAGCGAGTCGGAAGGAAGCAAGCCGCCCGGTGTAGTTTTGCCATCCAGTAACAACTGCCAATCGGCTTTCATCATGGAAATAATCTCCAAACGAGTGCGCCCAAGGATGTTACAGGCATCTTCCCAAGATCCGGCATAGAAGAAGACAATGTCGTTTTCCTCAACGTTCAATTTAGCGATTAGAGCCTTTTGTTCTTCTTCGCCGAAGAACTTCCACAACGGACTCTTGTATTCCAGTACACCAGCAGGAGAACTCTCGACCTTAATGAAGGCAAGCTGCTTTACTTTCATGCCAGCTTGGATGGCCAGCTCGTTGAGGCGGATCATCTGTCCTGTAGTAATATCCGCGAAACCTTTGGCATTGATCGCCCGCACGACCCCCCCGTTTTCCAGCGTGCTGCGGAAAATTTTGAAGCCGCTCTCCGCGAACACATCGGCCATGTCGGTGATCTCAAGGCCATAACGGGTGTCCGGCTTGTCGGAGCCATAACGGTCCATGGCCTCTTGATAGGTGATGCGTGGGAATGTCTGAGGGATAAGTCCCCGCATGTATCGTTCGAACTCTAATTTATCATCGGTTTTAATAAATTCATTAATGGCTTCATTAAGACCAGGAAGATCACCTCTTTTTGTATTCGACGGTCCCAGTTTAGTCTTATATCCCGCTGAAAACATTTCGAAAATCAATCCTTCAACGAGGCCAATGATGTCGTTTTGCTCAATGAAACTGGCCTCAATGTCAATCTGAGTGAACTCAGGCTGGCGGTCGGCGCGCAAATCTTCATCACGGAAACAACGGGCAATCTGGAAATACCCCTCCAGGCCCGCGACCATGAGGAGCTGCTTGTACTGCTGCGGGGCCTGGGGCAGGGCAAAAAACTTGCTCGGGCTGAGACGAGCCGGTACCAGGAAGTCTCGGGCACCTTCAGGGGTCGGGTTGGAAAGAATCGGTGTTTCTACCTCAATAAAGTCTTTTGAGTCTAGATAGTTGCGGGCGGCAGTGGTCATCTTGTGACGCGCACGGATGTTGTAGTTCATCCGCGCACGGCGCAGGTCCAGGTAACGGTACTTCATGCGCATGTCCTCATTGGACAGCTCACGATCCAGATGGAAGGGCAGCACGTCGGACTTGTTCAGCACCTTGAGTTCCAGGGCCACCACTTCTACAGTGCCTGTCGGCAGTTTGGCGTTTTCCGTACCGGTGAGGCGGGCGGAAACTTTGCCGATGATCTGCACCACGTCTTCGTCACGCAGGACATGGCTCTGGGCGGCCACTTCGGCATTCTCTTCCGGGCGGAAAACTACCTGGGTGAGACCTTCGCGGTCACGCAGGTCGATGAAGATCACGCCGCCATGGTCGCGGGCCGAATTCACCCAGCCACAAAGTGTGACGGTCTGGCCGATGTGCTCTGGGCGGACGGCGTTGCAGTGAAGGGAGCGGTAGGCGTTCGGAATCATGGCTGAAAGGGGCGCGGAAATTCGGGGGAAAACGCCAGAGTGCAAGAGCTACTTGGTGCCCTGCCCTACCTAGAAGCCAAAATGCTCCGCTCCACGGACGTCTTCAAGTGCGCCCCCAGCCTACTAGCGACCTGAGGGGAGAGACCTTTTCACCTCTTCAAAAAAGTCGCCAGCGGCCCGTTTTGCCTTGGCCAAAGGCGTAGGTGGTGGCGGTGCCGCTTTCTTCTTAACGACTGATTTAGGCTTGGTCGGAGTGGAGCGGTTTTGAGCAGTGCTCTTAGGCTTGGCCGTGGCTGATTTCGGCGCACTCGCTACTTGAGTCGTCTTTACTACCGATTCTTTCGGCGTCTTGGGCTCCGGAGTTATGGCCGTTTGCTCGGGGGCAGATTCCTTCAAGGTAGAGGAGGCCCCGGTCTCAGGCTTAATACGGATGGCGGGACGGATCTCTTCAGAGGCAACAGTCGCAGTAGCTTGTGCCATTTCGCTTTTTGCCTCGACGACTTCCGGTTTCTCGGAGGTAGTTTTTTCAGCATCGCCCTCCGTCTTTTGAATCGGCGACGAGTCGGACTTGGAAGCTACTGTTGAAACAGTTGGCCTTTCGGGCTGTGCTTTCGGAGCTCCAGCAGGCCCTTTGGTTTTTTCCGATTTCTCAATAGGCGAGATTTCCTGGCCGCTCGCTGCAACCACAACCGGCTTCTCAGGCTCAGGTTTGACTTCGATCTTGCCCACACCTGGAATCATCCCGAAGCCATAGAAACTGGCCGAACTAGTGGACTTTGGCAGAGAGAAATCAAAGACACTCACACCTGTGCGGCGCTTCCCTTGGTAAGCACGGCCATCACTCGCACCAAAGACCACATGCTTGCCACTTTTCTTCAATTTACCCAAGTTTAGCATGACGTGAGTCACTGGAATCTCACGAGGTCCAGCTTCATACGTGCCGGACCAAAAGAGCAAGTCGCCCGGCTGGAGAGCAGAAAATTCAGGGTGAGAAAGTGTGTCGGCTTTCTGCACACGATGGAGAAGCGTTTTGTCCTTCACCCATCCAGCCATCTCATTTGATTGCCGTGGCACGCCTTTGAAGCCGAAGTCATGCAACACGTAATAAATGGTGCCAGAGCAGTCCATGCCGCCTTTTTTGGGATCTGCCGAACCAAAGGTGTAAGTCAGATTGAGCTTGGTCAAAGCCAGAGACTTGCGAATGAGCTGCTGGATCTGGGGTGCATAGTGCTCAAAATTCTGAATGTCTTCCACTTCGATGCTGCTGACAGCCGCCACGGCTGGACCGTCCGTGGACGGCCCCTCTTGAACAGAGTCGTCTTCCTTGGACGGCTCCTTAGCTGTCTCCGTCTTCGGTTTGGCAGCACTCGTTTTTTCTGAGGAGGATTTCGAAGTAGAGCCAGACTTGCTGCCCTTTTTTGGTGCTGTCTGCGCCTGTGAGAGGGCCGCGACAGCCACAAGGGCGAAAGTTAAAAGTCGTTTCATACCCTAACTTTGAAGCAAGCTGGAGGCCTTTTGTTCACCTCGGCCCCATTTCATGACTCAAAAGCCCGTGAATAAAGGCAAAGAAGTGGAAATCCTTTTTTCCACGTTTCCCCGATCACAAGAAACTTTCCAAGCCTTATGCATGCTTCAAGTCTCTTCAATCAGGCAATATGCCTGATTGATGAACGGTGAATTGAAACTTTAGGGCAAAGGCGCCGCTTTAGATCCAATGCACCATAACATCTTCTCCGTCCGCACGTAGATGCGTCCATCGCCGATCGCTGGCGTCGCATTGATGGTGCTGTCGAGTTTGTTTGCCGAAAGCTGCTCAAACTTGTCTCCCGCTTTCAAAACGATAAGATCTCCCTGCTGGCTACCACAGTAGATCTTGCCATCGCCCGCGACCGGGCTGCTGAAGAACTTACTGCTTCCGCCGCTGCCATTCACACGCTCTTCATAGATGAGCTCTCCGGTTTTGAATTTGACGGTCTTCAAGATGCCGCCATCCCCCAGCAGATACATGTTCTCCCCCATCACCAGAGGCGAGGGCACATATGGCAGCCCCTTACTAAAGGTGAAGCTCACGGGCTTCGGTTTGGCATCGGTCACATCAATCGCAGCAAATTCCTTCACACCGCCCCCCGTGCCGAAGGTGCAAAAGTACACGCCATCATGCAGCACGCCGGAACCCAGACTACGTTGCTTGTAGCCTTCATTATGCTGCCAGTTGATCTTGCCCGTGGCCGGGTCAATGCCCATGACGCCGCTCGCATTGTTGGTGCAGATGATCTCCTTTTTGCCATCGGCGCGCACGTTAAGGACTGGGGTGGAGTAGGTGTTCAGACAGTTGGGAATCTCCAACCGCCAAGCTTGTTTGCCCGTCTTAGCGTCCAGGCCAACGATGCAGCTTTTCCATTTCTGCTGCTCAGGGTCTTCCGTGTACACTTTACCATCACGCTGCCAGTCAAACTCACTGCGCACAATCATGATACCATCCACCACAATGGGTGACACCCCCGTGCCATGCTCATGAATGTAATCAGCCACATGTTCGTTTTTCCACACCTGTTTGCCGCTGTGATCCAAGGCCAAGGCCTGAATGGTGGTCCCAGTGCTCCAATTCACATAAACTCGCTCAGCATCCACGAAGACCGAGCTGCTGGCGAAGCTGTTGAAGTTGTGCTTTTTATGCTCGGAGAAATTTTCTTCGTGCCTCCAAAGCTCGTGACCATCCTTGGCACTCAGGGCGATCACCGCGTGCTTTCCAGGACCGGTTTCAGCGGTGACAAAGATCTTATCTTCCCATAGAACGGGGGAAGACCAGCCCTTGTCCAGATCCACTTTCCATAGGGTAGATTCAGCAGTTACCGCGGATGGCAAGCCGCTGGTTTCAGCCACCCCTGTGCCGTTAGGCCCGCGAAAGCGACTCCAGTCCGTCTTGGCTGAAGCAAATGTGGCAAACAAGAGAGCGAGGGCAAAAGAGACTTTCATGGATGACAGGCAGAATGATGGACGCTTGTATCGTTGGCGAGGCCGAATTTCTTTCGGTAAAGACTTTCCCGCCCGCCTCTGAATCGGCAGTTGACCACTCTCATCCAGACAGTTAGGCTGAATTTGCAGTTAATCAGAGCATCGGTGCTCTGAGGCCGACTACCCCCACCTAAACTTGCGGAATGTGCCACGCCAGACCTCTGATCGTGCCTAAAGCTATGAATGGACCAGCGATAGCATCGCGGGGCGGCTTCATCGTGACTTGTGGTCACACGCACCGGGACCCCGTGTGGTCCGGCTCAGTCAACTGTGGCACCCAATGGGGCTGCGACGACCCGCATCGGCGGTCCGTCACCCGGCCCGGCCTCGTGGATGTGACCAGGAGTCCATCCCCACTGCCGACCCCCAGCACGCCTCATGGCGCGGTGCCCAGAACCCAACCCACCCCAGAACGAACGACCCATGTCAGACACGACTACTCAAGGAAACAACCGCCGCCGCCGCAACCGGGGCGGCCGCAATCGCCCAGGCTCTAGCAGCCAGGGCCCACGCCCAGGCAGCACCCCGCGTGCTGGCCACCAGGAACCCACCGGCCTCCAGAAATTCCTCAGCGCCATCTCCTTTGGCCTGCTCGGTAAAACCAAGTCTCTTCCCCGTGCCGCCACCCCGCAGCCACGGAGCAGCAGCAATAACAGCCCGCGCTCAGAATCTTCCGGCCACCGCGAAAACCGCGACCGCGACAGCCGCCCACCACGCGAGCCGAAACCTCGCCGTGAGCCTGCCTCCGTCAGTCCGGCCGATATCAACACCGAGCGTCTTTACGTCGGCAACCTGTCTTATGATGCGACCGAGAGCGACCTGTTCGAGCTCTTCAGCGGCCTGGGCAGCGTTCGTAACTGCGAAGTCGTGGTGAACAACCGCACTCAGCGTTCCAAAGGCTTTGCCTTTGTGACCATGGGCAGCGTGGATGAAGCCCGCCGTGCCGTGCAGGAACTCGGAGGCAAAGATTTCATGAATCGTGCCCTCCAGCTTAGCGGTGCCAAGCCCATCGGATCAGGCGAAGGCCGTGATCATGATGAAGGATAGTAAAATTTGGCTTTAAACCTTTTTCGAACCCGTCAGGAATCTTTCCTGACGGGTTTTTTGTGTTTGGCGAAGGCAGTGTCAGATAACTCACTCCAGAGGATGCATCTCCAGATATGTTTTCAGCTTTTGCCCCAAATCCAGGCTAAAACGAAAGCCTGCTGCCCGTGTCAGATGCACGCCATCCATAAAATCAGAAGCGGGTAAGGACGCCTGCTCGCGGACGAGCCAAGAGACATGATCATGCTGGGTCATGCGGTCCATAAATCTGTCATAAGCGTGATCAAAACCGCTCACTTCGTGAGAGGCTTTCATACTCGCAGGCTTCGGCATTGAAACGAGCAGCACGCGGATGCCGTGCTCACGGGCTAGCGCCAGAAAAAGATCCAACGATCTCTCCAATTCAGCGGGAGGAGCAAAGGCAATATCAAAAAAGCGAACCATGGCCTCCGCCTGACTCGAATGTTGATCAGCCCCGGCTTCCGACAATGCTCTGGGTAAGCTACGCTGCCGCTCCAAAAGACTCGTGGTAGGCTGGGTAAAAGTCGTTAACCCCTCCCCAGAGAAACGTTCGCGCAAAAGATCGTTATACTCAGCACGGTAACGGTACGCAAACGACACTCGTCCCAAAGCACCCTGTAAAAAGGGATCTAAGGGAGGCCGCAAAATGAAGGCTGTTTCGGCCATATCTCCCAGAGTCGCCACATGCGAAACGAACTTTGGCACCATAGACACGCAGTAAGACCGCGAGACATAGCCCAAAACAATCACCTTCGGGATGATGCCTTTCTGGATCTGGCGCTTCAGAAGAGGATAAGCAAAAAAAGCACACGTCGATGGGACGGCATCATTGCGCAGTTCCGTCAGGCTCATTCCTACAGCCTCAGCCACCACCCAGTCATTGATGGCCCCATAAGTCACAGACTCTCCATACACCTGGACGACAGGTGTCGGAAGCGTCATCATTTCGGGAATCAATTCCTGAATGGTTCGTGAAGGAAAGGGTTCCGGCAGCAGACGCAGCCCGCCCTCAACCAAAAGAAGCATACAGGTCAGCACACTCAGGCTGCCCCACACACGCCTCCAGGCAGACTTAAAAATTGAAGTAGATGAATTGATCTGAGCCATAGGCACCAAGGATCGTTGTGGCTGCCACGAGTAAGAAATAAAGCAGGCCATTGGCCCAGGAAGACTGAAAGACCAGTTCTGACTGCTGACGGCGCAGCATCCAAAACTCCATGCCCAGCATCGGCAAAATATAAATAGACTGAGACGCCAAGCCTCTAAAGATCGGCATGGCAGCCCAGCCATCTATCCCCAGAAAGCTGGAAGTGAAAGCCACCACCTGATCCAGCGAAGTGGCGCGGAATAACAACCAGCCGTAAAGTGTGAAAACAAACATGATAGCCATCGCCACACCATGCCCGAGCAGGGATCGATGCCAGTTCTCCAAAACCGGGTATGCAGACTGAATGTGTTTTTGGTAAAAGCGATGCAAGCATAAAAGCAGCCCGTGGTACGCGCCCCACAAAACGAAATTCCACGCCGCTCCATGCCACAAGCCGCCGATGATCATCGTCAGCATCAAATTCCGATATGTAGCCCAGCGGCCACCGCGATTTCCACCCAGAGAAACGTATAGATAATCCCGCAACCACTGTGAAAGCGAGATATGCCACCGTCGCCAAAAGTCCTGCGGGTCAGTCGCCCAATAAGGAAATTTAAAATTTAGGTCAAAGTGAAAGCCTAACAAACGCGCCGTGCCACGCGCGATGTCTGTGTAGCCAGAAAAATCCGCATAGATCTGAAAACAGAATGCCACCACGGCTACCATCACCTCGCCAGCCGACGCCTCCGCAAGGGCAAAGACACGATCGGCCTTGGGAGCCAAGTTATCTGCCACCACCATCTTCTTAAACAGCCCCCAAAAGATCAAAAACAGCCCGCTTTGCCAGTCCTCCGCAGTGACTTTACGCGGCTCTGTGATCTGAGGGATGAGCTTGGAAGCCCGAACGATAGGCCCTGCAATCTGGTGGGGAAAAAGCAGCAAATAGAGACTGAAATCACTCAAACTGCGGGCCGATTTCAACTCTCGCCGATAGATATCCAGCGTGTAGGAAAGACAATGAAAAGTGTAAAATGAAATAGCCAGGGGCAAGACCAGAGTCAAAGCCGGGAGGGTCAAATTTATCCCCCAATGCCCCAGTACGTGTTGAAGTGAGGTCGTGAAAAAGAGGTAATATTTGAAGAAAAATAGGATCAACAAATTGCAGGTGACGTTAAAAGCCATCCACGATTTGCGTGCAGTCCCTTCAGCCGCCTCAATGCGGCGACCGCATTCATAGTTAAAGACCGCAGAAAAAAGGAGTAGCGGCAGAAAACGCCAATCCCAAGCCGCATAAAAAATCGTGCTCGCTATCAGCAAAAAAGCATTTGCCCTCGCTGTATTCTGTCGAGGCAAAAACCCTAGAACCAGAATAAAAAAGACGGCAAAGGTAAGCGAGTTAAATAGCATGACGTGGATGAACTCGCAGCAAACTCTTGAGTCTGAATGAAATTCTGGATGGCGGAGGCGGGAAGTCGCGAAGGCTTATTTCACAGTCCGCCCAGGTGTCAATACCAATTCCAGGCAGAATGCAATCCAGAAAACAACATTCGAAGCTCAGAGAATCCCATCTTTAACTCAACAAAAGGGCTCACAAGCGGACTTACTCATGCCTAGAGTCAGGATGTCTTGTGCGTTCCGTGCCAAGTTTGGCACGACTGACAGCCCGACTCCTGTAATTCCTGTTTGACTATCAACACTTTCTCCACGAAAACCCGCGCTTTCACAACCTTGTATGGATTTCTTCTGGATCTGGTCCCTCATTGGCTTCGCTCTCGCCGTCGTTTACGGTTCATTCTTCGAATGGTCTGTTCATAAGTTTCTCATGCACCGCCCGCTGGGTGGTTTTCAATATGCCTTTCGTGCCCATGCGGTGGTGCACCATCAAGTTTTCAAAGCTGACCACACTTATCACCTGATTCATGATCATGATAAGGAAACCATTCCCATGGCATGGTGGAACGGCCCAGTTTTAATCCTGCTCAGTTCCATCCCATTTGCAGCGGTCTCATGGATGCTAGGCCAATGGGGGCTGGTGACGGGCTCCGCCATCGGCATGACCAGTTATTATGTCCTCTACGAGCGCATTCACTGGTGCATGCATTTGCCGAAGTCACGCCGCCTGGAACAGTCTTGGCTCTTTCGCCGTCTGAATGGCCACCACTTGCTCCATCATCGCTACATGCACAAGAACTTCAATGTGGTGCTCCCTTTGGCTGACCTTTGCCTGGGAACTCTCATGCTACGCGCCAAAACTCGCTTCGCCCAGGCCATGGGACCATCGGTTCCAGATGTGCAGCCCAAAGCGTAACGGGTCTGTAATTCTTCCCATTTAGAAGAAATAGAAGAAAGCCCCGCTGGTGACAGCGGGGCTTTTTTATTGATGGTTAAAAGCTCACAGAAGCTTCAGTGCACGCCGTGGTCTGCGAGGTAACGCTCAGCCTCCAGCGCAGCCGCACACCCCTGCCCTGCGGCGGTGATAGCCTGGCGATAAACGTGGTCCGCCACGTCTCCCGCCGCAAAAAGACCTTCCGTCTTCGTACGGGTGCCCTGCGTTTGCAGAATGTAGCCCCCTTCGTCGGTATCCACCAAATCTCCCAGAAAACCTGCATTTGGCACATGACCGATCGCTACAAAGACACACTTGAGCTCCAACTCACTTTTCTCACCCGTCACCAGGTTTTCCAGCATCACCGCCCGCATCTCGCCTTTTTCGTCCGTTAAGTATTCACACACCGTGCTGTTCCACACGGGTTCGATCTTTGGGTTTGCCAGGGCACGATCTGCCATAATTTTTGAAGCGCGTAGGCTATCACGACGATGGATCAGATACACCTTGCTGGCGAATTTAGTCAAAAAGCCCGCTTCTTCACAGGCACTATCACCACCACCGATCACACACACAGGCACGTTCCGGTAAAAGGCCCCGTCACAGGTGGCGCAGCTTGTCAGGCCATGGCCGATGAGGCCCTTCTCATTGGGCAGCCCAAGATGTTTCGGAGACGCCCCCGTGGCAATGATCACCGTATGCGACTCACGAACAGTGCCATCATCACTCAAAACCTCGAAATGCCCAGCTTCAGTTTTTTTGACGCTGTTGACAAAAGTGTACTCAATGCGCGCGCCGAATTTTTCTGCCTGCGACTGCATGTTCATCATCAATTCAGGCCCCATGATCCCATTGGGGAAACCTGGGAAGTTTTCCACCTCTGTGGTCGTGGTGAGCTGGCCACCTGGCTGATTTCCTGAGAGGATCAGCGGGTTCAGATTCGCGCGTCCTGTGTAAATGGCTGCGGTAAATCCTGCGCAGCCCGTGCCGATGATGATGACGTTTTCCATGATTGAGGTATTAAAGAGGTAACGAATGATGGGGAGGCCAGAGATGGGTGCAAGGTGTGCTTTTTCCGAGGTTGCCAGTTGGAGGGAAAGAAGTCCTGCGCTATTCCCATATTCCTTCCCCATCTTTCCGTGGACGCCTCCACCAGCCGCAGCAAGCTCGCCCTCCTTTTCTTTTGCACTGCCATGCCCATGGGTATGTGGAATGTGCCCTTGGCGAATATTTATACCGCTTATGGCCGCGGTCACCTTGTTCCTTGGGTCTTGGCCACCACGGCCCTCGCGGCCTTTATCTCTCCCCTTTTTGTCGGGGCCCTGGCAGATCAGAAACTGTCTCCCACCCTGCTGCTCCGCTGGCTGGCGCTGGCCACGGGGGCGGCGCTAGCACTGACCTGCACCTCTCTCTCACTTGGCTGGAGTGATTCTCTTGTGCTCCTTTGCGCCCAGGTCCAGGCGCTCGTCGCCACCCCCGTCTGGAGCATCGCCGGCAGCATCGTCTTATCCCAGCTTCACAATCCCAAAGTTCAGTTCGGCCCCCTGCGTGCCTGCGCCACTTTTGGCTGGATGGCAGGCTGCTGGATGGTCTCACTGGTGCTCCATGCCGATGAATCCCTCGTCGCTGGATACACAGCAGCAGCGCTCTGGCTCGTGGTCATGGGCCTCTCCTGGATGCTCCCCCTCATTCACCCAGCAGACATTCAGGAAAAACGCAGCTTTAGGCAGATCTTAGGCCTGGATGCACTCGATCTCCTCCGGCACCGCGATCACCGCGTCGTCTTCATCACCGCCGCCCTTTACAGCATCCCGCTCGCTGCCTTTTACCCCTATACTGCGCGGCATCTGAAGGATCTCGGCATTCAAAACATCTCCGCAGTCATCTCGCTAGCCCAGACGACGGAGGTCATCACCATGCTCATGCTGGCGGGAGTTCTCGCTCGGTTTCGCCTCAAATGGGTATTTCTCAGTGGCATCGGCATCTGCGTCTTCCGCTATGCCCTCAACGCGCTCGACACTCAAAATTGGATCATGGTGGGCACCACCCTGCACGGGCTTGCCTACACCCTCTACTTCATCACCACCCAAATTTATTTAGAAGAGCGTATTGACCGCAAATGGCGTGTTCGGGCGCAGGCCTTGCTATATCTCCTCATGAGCGGTGTGGGGAACCTCATCGGCTACCTCGGCGGTGGCTGGTGGTATGCTACCTGTACCTACAGTGGCATCACAGACTGGCCCCGCTTCTGGTTAGGCGAAACAGCCCTCACTGCCGCCGTCTGCCTCTTCTTTGCCTTCGCTTATCGAGGCATCAAGACGGCGAAGCCGAAGGTTTAAAGCCACCGCCAAATTTATGATCGCGCCCTAAAAACGATTCTTTGCGAGCCCGGAAATAACAAAACCAAAAAAGAGCGATTTCCATCGTTTAACCTTCGTATGTGCTGCATGATGGTTCGCTTGGTCACCTTTTCTTTATTTTGTGTCGCCGCTAGCGTGCTAGCATTGGAGACACAGGTGGCGTTTCGTGAGGCCCCTCATAAATATCTGGAACATCAGCCAGATGACCGCTTCTCTCGGTTGCAAAAACAGATCGAAAAAGGGGAGGTGAAGCTGGATACAACGGATGACAAGACCTTCCTGACTAGCATCCTAAAAGCGCTAGACATCCCCATTTCATCTCAGCTTCTAGTCTTTTCCGCCAGTTCTCTGCAAAGTGAAATCATCAATCCAAGAAACCCCCGTGCGCTGTATTTCAATGAAGATACTTACGTGGGATTCGTCCCCGGGGGGAAGGTGGAAATCATCGCCATGGATCCAGAGATGGGGGCCATGTTTTACATCTTTGAGAAACTCAGGCCGGGCGGCAGCCCACCGCCCATGATGCGGTCGGACAAATGTTTCAACTGCCATGCCGGCAACGCGACTCGGCGTGTTCCAGGGCTGATCGCCGAATCTCTCCTTCCCATGCTCAGTGGCGCTAGTTTAGAGACTTACCGCCGCGACGAGCAGGGGCACCAGATCCCTTTGGAAAAGCGCTTTGGGGGCTGGCACCTGACGGGCCAGCATCATCTCAAAGACAGCCTGGCCAACATGATGGGTCGAACGAGTGCCTCTCGTGGTTTTGAAAAAACCCGCATTGAACCAGGGCAGATGTCTGACCTCAGTCTCCACCTTCTGTCCACCAGCGATATCCTCCCTCACCTCGTGCATGAACACCAACTGGGCTTTGAAAACCGCATCTTCCATGCGGCCTACGTCATGCGCCAACTCTTGGCCGATGGACGCGGTAGCCTCCCCATGAAAGCCAAACCCGAGATGGAAGAGCTAGCGGAGGAACTTGCCCGTTATATTCTCTTTGTGGATGAAGCCAAACTGCCCCAACAAGGCATCGAAGGGGATGCAGACTTTATCCGTGAATTTCAGCGTAACAAAAAGCCCGTCAGCGCAGGTCCATCTCTCAAGGATTTAGATCTGAAGAACCGCATTTTTAAATACCGCTGCAGTTACATGCTCTATACCGACTCTTGGCAAAAACTGCCCTCCATTCTACGAGAGCGAGTCTATTTCAAAATGGCCGAGGGTTTGCGGGATCAAAATCCTAATCCCGCATACGCGCACCTTCCGCCGGAAGAAAAACGCGCCATCCGCCTCATTCTGAAGGAAACCCTCCCTGGGCTGCCCTCCTGGTGGCGGTAAGCTGACGATTCCGTGCACGATTCAACGTTTCGCTTCGTAATGAAAACAAATCACCCTGATTGGGAATAAATCTCCCGATCTTGCGTCTGAATGCTGTGCACGGCAGCCCTTCTGTGAAGGAAACCGTGCAATGACCAAACCGATAAACCTAACCAACGAACATCCTATGAAGAAACTGCTCGCTCTTGCACTCTCCCTCATCGCCGCCTCCGCCATGGCCGCTGAGTATCCAGACATCAGCATCTCCGACCTGAAGACCGCCATCGCGGAGAAGAAAGTTACCGTCATTGATGTCAATGGCACTGACTCCTACGTCGCTGGCCGCGTGCCTACGGCAGTGGACTTCGAAGCCAAAGGTGGTGAACTCGAAAAAGTCCTTCCTTCTGACAAAAACGCCCTTGTTGTTGCTTATTGCGGCGGACCTAGCTGCAACGCCTACAAAGCTGCTGCAAAGAAGGCCACCGCCCTGGGTTACACCAACGTCAAGCATCTTTCCGCCGGCATCTCTGGCTGGAAAAAGGCTGGCGAAACCCTGGAGAAGTAATTCTTTGACCTGATTCACGCCGGGGTGCTGGACAAACCAGTATCCCGGCGTTTTTATATCCTACTTATTCTTGCCCCTCATGAAAAAAATCTTTTTGGCACTCTCTCTTCTCATGACTGCGGCCATCAACGCCGCAGATGCCCCCAAAGCCGTCACCTATGAAGGCCAGATCACTGGCGTCGTCTGCGCTTCTTGCAAAGCCCATATCACGGCCGCTCTGAGCCAGAAACTGACTGATGTAGTCAGTGTGGACGTAAAAGCTGGCGAGACGCCCGACACGCAGAAACTCATCGTGGTAGCTCACAATGAGAGCATCACCAAAGAAAGTGCCACCGAAGCCCTGGGCACTTATTCGAAGAACTATCAAATCCTCAGTCTGGCTAAAAAGTAAGAAAGTGCTGATCTTCTCAATTTAAAAAGGGCCGCTTTTCAGCGGCTCTTTTTCGTTTTTAGCTCTTGAGACAGCTCAGTGCGTTAAGTCACAGGTGGAGTTTGAGGACGGTATTGAATGACCGCACCTGCCCCGCCGGAAAAGGCACCTCCAAGTCGGGGCTGAATCTCCCCTTCAGGTAAAACCCAGATAGGATGTATTTTGCGTGCCGCCTTAAATCTCACCCAAAATCGTAGTGCCAAAAATAGACCGACCACAGCGGCCAGACTGAGCAGGCTGGTCACAACAACTGCGGCCAGTCCTTCACCAAATGGCAGCGCAAAAAGAGAACTGGAAGGGTCATCGCCGACCGAGGTAGCGACCTCGGTCAATTGTGCAGCAGCCCTGCTTGTGAGTGCTTCAGACCCCATGGCTGGGAGTGACTTCTCCAACCAAAAAAGACGCGTTGAAAGCCTAACGGCAAAGCGTTGTAGCTGCTGTTCGGCATCAGTAACCTCCTGTGCATCATCAATGCAGTCTTGCGCCATCTCCGCCAGACTGGCCAGTGAACTCGTCTTGGAAACCAAAGGGCTCACCATAAATCGCGCACGCCAGGGTTCCCCAAGGGGATAAATAGCGAGACAGATCTCACGATCCGTCCCCAACCGCGCAATGAGCGGATTAAGAGAGGCCATGGATGCAAGTTTTTGATCCCGGTCCAGCACCAAAATGTAAAGCCGGATGCGACATTCACTGGCATGGAACTGCATCAAGCGTTCTAAATCTAACAAAGGCATCTCCGTGACAAGTGACTGAGGATTGATCAAATACTCATTCACGGGAGAGTTTTTCAATGAATCCAGAACAAAAGTCGGAACATCCCGGAGGGCCAGACTTGGCGTGGGATGCGCGGCAGTGACCTCTTTCGGTACATTTAGAAGCCCACCTTTTAAGAAAAGGGATAAATCATGCGAATTCAAATCCGCCTCATTCAATAGCAGCGGAGGCGATTTAAGAATGCCTGGATCTTGGAGAAAAAAGCCATCGTTGACGTCCCCCCCTGTGTTTCCGGGAAGTAGGTTTGAAAACTGGCTTCCCGGCGTCGCCTGAGGGGGCGCAACCGCCTCTCTTTCCCATGTTGGCAAGGGAGGTTCCTGGTTGGCCTGAAGACTCGTATTGAAAAGATAAACCACCCCCATGGCTGCTGACAGCCAGCCATTTAAAACTTTGAATAAGGAGTTCATCCGACTAAGATTTATGGCTCGGCCTTGCGGGGCGGTGCGCCGCTCTTAATGTTTGCAATCCGAGTCCGTCCAGGCCATGCGGGTTCGGTGTCAGAGAATTCCCTGGCAGCGAGCGTGTTGCGACGGACTTCAGCTTTTTTCCAAAATCATTCACAATCCGTTCGATTCCAAGTCCATAACGGTGGCGACTGAGAGGTCCCTGGGCACGGATAAGCAACTGGTTGAGCTCCCCTTCTGTCACGTGAGCCTCCAAAGCATACCCTAAAGTCAAGGAGGCCACGGAACGTTGAGTATCAATCACTAATGCACAACCAAAGTCATTTCGCTTAGCCATTTGCTGGGTGTGAAATGCCCCATGGTTGATCAACCAAAAACCCAAGTCTCTCGACGTGATCATTTGAGGCATCGCCCCCAGATACACGGCAAAAAAACACTGGGGGAAACGGCGCTCAAATTCGTCGAGAATGATCTCTACATGCCGCTGTTCTTTCAGACTGAGGACACTCAAATGGTCGGTCAATCGCTCTAACCGCACCCACTCAGCTCCCAAAATGGAACGGATGGCCAGGGTGCTAAATCGGCATTGCCCACACTCTTTTGCATCAACTGCAAGAGGGGCAGAGCAATGCGGACAATTCATACTTTTAATAAAATCTAAAAATCAATCGGAGCAATATAATTCTCTTTAGAGTTAGATTGTTCACGAAAAAAGTGTTTACACTCTATCCACGCTGTGATTCAAATCCCTTTAGACATGGTCCGTTTAATGCGCTGAGCCGCTTTGACCGATTCCCCCCAGCATTGCCCATCATGAGAAAACACCATTTATTCACCCTGGTAGCTCTTGCTTCCCTAACTTTGCAATCCCAGGCTAAATGGAGCCGACTGCCGTCTGTGGATGAAAAACCAGTGAGTATCGCTGGCATCCTTGCTGGCACGACGGTGTATGACTCCAAAGGGCTGAACCCAGCCAATGCCTTGCTCATGGGAGATCCTGTGAAACCTGTGAACCTCGCGGCAGGTAAGAGCGAAGCAGTACTCAAGTTCGCCAAGCAGTCTGTGGTTAAAAGCGTTTCTTTTGTCAATGATGGCATCGAGGGGAAAGTGGCCCTCTCCACCAGCACGGATGGCAATGCCTGGAGCCCCGTGGACAACGAAGTATTCTCTCCTTCAGATCGCGTCATCAAACTAGATGGCGGGGCAGCTCAAGGTCGCTTTTTGAGAATGCAGTTTGACCTCGTCCGTGGTGGTGTAATCCGCAGCTTTCAGGCTATCGGCACAAGCACGGATGCCAACTACACGGTAACGCAGAATGCCGACGGCACTGGAGCACCCGTTAACTTTGCCGCAGGCATCGGCGGTGGTCGCCTTCTTTACATCAGCCCAGAGCTTTTTGGTTCCCGCAACGATGCCGTCAAAAGCAACGTGTTGGAGTTTCCAGAATCTGATGAGAAATACCGCACGGCTGTGTATGACCTCGGCCAGGTCCGCACCCTGAATGAGTTTGGCTCTGTCCACTCCCCGCGCCCAGTGCGTTTCTCTGTGTACGCCTTTGATACCCTTCCTGAGAAAGAAGACTGGCGTGGTCGCTTGGCTTTTGACCCCACAGTTTTCGACGCTGCCGAGCCTGTGGCCAAGGCTGAAGACGTTTCTGGTTCTGGTTTTGTGAAAGCTAAGCCCGGCAAAGCTATCAAATCCCGCTACATCGCCCTGCGCTGGGAGCCGGACTTCAACCCACCTGCTTTTACCTCTTACTCTGTTTCTATCACGGGTGCGGCCAATGTGGTCTTCAGCGGCACGGGTGTTACGGTCAAAACCACCACGGATTCTAAAGGTAACGTGGTGACCACGGTGGAAGCAAATGGCCAGATCAATCTGACCATCACTGTGGATGCCAACGGGAATGTGACCGTGACCGGCAGTGATGCGGGCCCTGGCGCTAACGGTCCTTCTGTGGACGTCAATGGTGAGAGTGATACCGCAGAGACTGGTGAGGCGGCCACCATCAATGGTGTGACCATAGGTGCGCCGAGTGCGAACGGGGCGGGTTTATCTGGACCGCAAAACTCCAATAATGCGAGTGGGGGAAACTGATTTCTCCCCCTGAAAGTCTCAAATTTTAAAAATGCGGAGTCGTCAAGACTCCGCATTTTTTGTGTCTGAATGAGGTCAAAGAGGCCGCTCAAAGGCCTTGATTTTCGAAAGGCTGGACCAATGCAGATCTGTGGAAAGACGATGCATCAATGATCTTGGCAACCGCCACAGACGTTCTTTAATAACCATTGCTATGAGTACCTCCGTTTACGACTCACCTGTGTTTCACATGGCCTGCCATCAATTTGATCTGGTAGCCGACTTTCTCGAAATTCCAGAGAGCCTTCGCGATCGCCTCAAAATGCCACGCCGTGCACTGACGGTTTCCATCCCCGTTCGGCGTGATGACGGCACCACCACCGTCTTTACTGGATATCGTGTCCAGCATCATTTGACCCTCGGCCCTACCAAAGGGGGCATTCGCTTCCATCCAGATGTCACCATGGGCGAAGTTGCCGCATTAGCCATGTGGATGAGTTGGAAGTGTGCTCTGACGGGGCTGCCGTATGGTGGAGCCAAAGGAGGCGTCTGCTGTGACCCGAGTCAGCTTTCCATCGGTGAACTTGAGCGTCTCACACGGCGCTACACGCAGGAACTGATTCCGTTCATTGGCCCACAACTCGATGTACCCGCCCCAGATATGGGGACAAATGAGCAGGTCATGGCCTGGATCATGGATACGTATTCCCTCCAGATCGGCCACTGCGTGCCCGGTGTGGTCACAGGTAAACCCGTCGGCTTGGGCGGTTCTCTAGGCCGACGTGAATCCACAGGGAGGGGGGTCGCCTACCTCATTTCCCGGGCCATGGATACCCTTGGCATCCGCGCGGAAGGTGCCACAGCCGTGGTGCAAGGATACGGAAACGTCGGCTCTGTGGCTGCCTCTTCCTTGGCTAAGCAAGGCGTCAAAATCCTGGCTGTGAGTGATGCCTACGGTGGCATCCACAATGCAGCCGGACTGGATTTACAGGCACTCAATACGTATGTGGCCCAGACGAAAAGCGTGGTGGGATTTCCCGGCGCTGAACCTGTAAGCAATGCCGAGCTCTTATTGATTCCCTGCGACGTTCTCATCCCAGCCGCGCTGGAACGCCAAATCACCGGAGAAAACGCCAGCAAAATTCAATGCCGCATCCTGGCTGAGGGTGCCAATGGACCCACAACACCAGAGGCAGATTTGATTCTTGAACAACGCCCAGAAATTTTCCTGATCCCAGATATCCTCTGCAACAGTGGAGGCGTCATTGTTTCTTACTTTGAGTGGGTGCAGGATCTGCAAAGTTTCTTTTGGGGCGAGGGCGAAGTCATGGACAAGCTCTACCGAATCCTTGAGCAGGCTTTCAATCAAACACTGCAATTGCATCGCAAACGCGCAGTCTCCATGCGATTCGCTGCGCTGAGTCTAGGAATCAAGCGTGTTTGGGAAGCTAAACAGACCCGAGGCCTTTATCCTTAAAACGGAGCTTTCGAGTTGGAACAGACTGAGATTTTCTTCGGTCTGTTCTTCTTTCTCAGGAAAACGATTTTCGCAGGTGGCTAGGCAAGATGCCCAGTGCCTCGCGATATTTGGCGACGGTACGGCGGGCGACTTTGATGCCTTGTTTATCGAGCAATTTGGCCAACTTATCATCGCTCAAAGGCTTGGCTTTGGCCTCGGTCTTGATGAGATCGGCGATGGCGTTCTTCACACTTGTGTTGCTAAGGTCTTCGCCAGAATCAGTCTTGACGCCATGGCTGAAAAAAAACTTCAGCTCAAACACCCCATAGGGTGTGGCCATGTATTTGCCTGAAATTGCACGGCTAACCGTCGTTTCATGCACGCCTACTTCATCCGCCACCTGGGCCATATTCAGCGGGCGTAAAAAACTGGTGCCCTTCTCCAAAAACTCCCGCTGATGAGCCAAGATCTGCGTGGCGATTTTGTGGATCGTCTGCTGACGTTGGTGGATGGAGCGGATGAGAAACTTGCCACTGCGAATTTTGTCGCGGATGTAGTTGCGCACCTCACCACTGCTGCTGGCTTGCCCCAGCAGATCCTTATAAGCATTGCTGAGACGCAGGCTAGGCAGGTCGTCATTGTTCATCACAGGCACCCAGTCCCCCCCTTGCCTTTCGACGATGATGTCAGGGCTGACATAGTTATTGCTGCTGGGATTGAATCGGGAAGCAGGACGTGGATCCAGGGTGCTGATGAAATCCGCAGCACGAGAAACCTGTTCCAAAGGCACACCCAGTTTACGGGCCAGAATCGGGTAGCGTTTGTTCGCCAAGTCTTCCAGGTGCTGCTCCACCAGGCGATGAGCGAGGCTGTGTTTTTTACCCAAGCGTTCAAGCTGCACGATCAAACATTCCCGAAGGTCGTCCGAGCCAACCCCAACAGGATCAAAAGACATCAGCACTGCTTTCGCAGCATGAAGATCATCAATCGGAATGCCTTGCAGCAAACTCATGTCTTCGACGGAGGAATTTAAAAAACCACGATCATCCAAACTGCCGATGAGAAATTCGACATTGGTGACCAAAGTGGCATTGGCAATTTCAGCAGTGCGCAATTGCGTTACCAAATGCTCTTGAAGCGTGGTGGGTGCCACGATGGAGTCCATGAGGAATTGCCAGCGCTCTTGATCCTCTGCAGACCTATTTGTCGTCTGCATCCGGCTTTGCGCCCAGTATTCACGCCACTCTTCATCCATCTGAGACATGACATCGAGTTCATCTCGATCGCCCCCATCACGATCATCAGGATCATCTGGCACAGCATCATCGAGAGAGACTTCAGGGGCCTCTAGCTCCAAGACAGGATTGATCTCAATCTCCTGCTGGATGATCTGCCTCAGCTCCAGAGTCGGGGCCTGCAGAATCTGCAGGCTCTGCTGCATCTGGGGTCCGATGGCGAGCTTTTGGGTCTGAGTTTGGTAAAGTCCTTGATCTGCCATGGTTGGTTGGCGGCACCCCTTTCACTGGCGCACATCACTATCAAGCAGAGATCGGGCCAAAAGAAACTTTTCTTGGCATTTCGTGAGAAAAAGTAAAAGTGGCACGATAAAACCATCGGCCTCCTTTCAGCCTCGGCTCCTTTCCGACTTATCGCTTTACTGCACCACTGGGAAAAACAGCTCCCGTGACAGCCCCCTCGCAATCCAGGATCACCACCGCCGCTTCACCCGAGGGTAAGGAACGATGCTGAAGAAGTAGCCTTGCCACGTAGAGGCTCCCCCACTCGGTTTCTCTTTCCAGGAATCGCGCCAAAGGCGTCTCGCTAGGAACCAAACTCAAACACTGTACTGAACCATCCGCACTGCCTTGCAAGTTGAGCACCAGATGCCCGGACCGCACGTCTTCAGATAGCTCCAGCGCATGACTTCGCCGCAGCACCACATGATACCAACCCGGTTGATCTGATTTCTTCTCCAAAAACTGGGCTAAACGGTGCTCGTGAGACTCTGCAAACAGTGGCCAGTCCAACAAAAATCCTCCATCCTCCTGCGGAACCAACCGCATTAAAGCGCCCGCTTTGGGATTCTTATCCGTCATCACCTGAAACAAAGGTACTTCCTCCTGCCCAGGCAGTGTCCGGGGCATGACTTCAAAAGGCTTCAGCGCCTTCAACTTCGGTGAATCCCTGCCAAAAAACTCTTGGAGATCCACTTGATGCTCATCCCCCTGAGCAACGGCGGAGGCCCTTTTTTCCAGTGTGGCCGATTCCAGGAGTAGCTTCAGCAGCCGCTCACTGGCCTTTCCCGCAGCCACAAGATCCAGCGGTGGCGCATTCCGCACTGGCGGTGCTAGACCAGGGGTCAAGGGTAATTCAGCCCGGCGGATCTCCGGCTCAGGTGCGGGAACTGGCGGAGGGACTAGGGGAGGCTTAAGAGCAGCCTCAGGTGCCTTCTCTGACTTCTCCACCTCATTCGGCTTTTCAGGGGCTTTAAACTCCACCGCCAAAGGCGGCTGCGCATTTTGCCAGAGCAGCCAACCGCCAAAACTGAGGATCAGCACCAAAAAAAGCCCCAGAGGCACATTGCGCTCATCCCTGCGCGGCTGCCAGGCAGGCCCTGCCTCGTATTCAGGCGGAGTCGAAGGTGCCACCATCTGGGAGAATGGGACTGTTGAAGGGCCTGGATCAGGCCCCCAAGGCGTAGGAGGAACATCTGTAGGCAATCCTAAAGAACCTGGAAATGGTGAGGGGGCTGTGGAGGGGCCTCCATCCGCTGGCGGCATCAAGAAAGTCGGCACTTGAGCAGTTGCCTCCACTCCAGGCGACCTAGCCACTCCGAACGGTGAAGACGACGCCGTAGGTGGTGGCGACCACCCTGGAGATGCCGCAGGTGCGGGGGGAAAAAGCAGCGACTGCTGGGGACTGAAAAGGGGCGGCTGCTCAGGCGCACGCGGCCATGCGGGCGGCTGCGCCGGAGAAGCTGGAGTGACAGTGGCAGGTGCAGTCCCTGGAAAAGCCATGGATTGCAACGGACGCGCCGGGATCACCCGCCTTTGAATGGGCAAGCTCGTCACCGGCTGTGTCCCCGCACTGGATGCCACCGTGTATGATTCCCGGGGCGCACTGCGCGCACAGTGAGGACAGGTCACCATGGCCCCTGCTTGTTGAGGCAGAGAGAGGAAAGGACGCGTGCAAGCTGGGCAGCGCAGACTGACGACACCATTGACCATGTGGAACCCACTATGACGCAATTTACGTTTTCTGCCAGCATTCGGTTGATCCACTGACCAACCTCCCCCTCAAGAAGTGCGCCCGCCCGGATTCGAACCGAGAACCAAGGGATTATGAGTCCCCTGCTCTAACCGTTGAGCTACAAGCGCCTTAATTGAGATGGTGTTTAGATCGTTTCAGAATCAAATGCAACAGGGGAGGTTTTGTGCGGCATATTTCGCTTCGGTTCCTGGGCTTTAGTCAAGGGGCCGGAGATCTCCATGCTTTTTCAGGGGTTCAGCATCCAGGTCACGGGGGCGCTTGGGCGGTGGGGTGACTTCGGGTTCCTCACTAGCTTCGCGGCTCAAGGTGCGGGAATAAACCTGACTGAATTCAGCGCCAAAAAGTAGCAGGCAGGAAGCGTAGTAAACCCACAGTAGCATGAGTACCAGAGAGCCTGCAGCCCCATAACTGGAGGCCACACTCTCGCGCCCAAGATAATAACTGAGCCCGTGTTTACCCACCTCAAACAGCACAGATGTCAGCATGGCCGCTACCCAGACGTCTTTCCACAGCACTGCGACATCTGGGAGGATTTTGAAAATGATGGCAAACAACACCGTGACAAGGAGGAAGGATATAATGACCCCAAAGATGCTCCACACCTCTAAAGGCACCCCAAAGGCATAACTGACATATTTGCTCAGGGCAGCCACGGCGGTGCTGAGGACGAGCGAGATAAGGAGGAGAAAACCGATCACCAAAACCATGCCAAAACTCAGCAACCGGGTCATGACGAAATTCATGACGCCTTTCCACTTCGTCTCCTTCACTCCCCAGATGAGATTTAAGGCATCTTTAAGCTGAGCAAAGACGCTGGATGCCCCAACCAAAAGGATGACAAAACCCGTCCCTGCATTCAGCCAACCTTGCCCAGGTCGAGCCGCACTTTCGACCAACCCCTGTACGGAACTTGCCATGCGGTCTCCCACATAGTTCTGAAGTTGAGACTCCAACTGCCCACGCACAGCCTCTTCCCCAAACACCAATCCCGCGATGCTAACTGCGATGATGAGCAGCGGAGCCATGGAAAAAATGGAGTAATAGGCCAATGCGGCGCTGAGCATGAGAGCACCATCTTCAATCCAATTATCCACCGTTTGATACAGCAGATTGAAGATTCGATTTCGGGTAAGCCACTTCCAAGTCATTCTCAGGGTATCGGTCTTGGTGACTTCTTTGGCCCTCTGCATCTTTAGATATCAGCGGGGAATCTTTGTGACCTCAAGTCAACTGTAGCTAGACAGAAGAGGTCGCTCATGATGTCATGCAGCTATGAGAAATACCCCACCTCCGCGCCTGCTTCCCTTGTTCTTATTCAATGCTGGCTACATGGCGGCTGCGGTGGCGGCCTCCATGATCAAGGGGAACCGCGAGTTCATCTTTTACATCGTCATCATGTGCATCCTCATTGGGGTGATGGCGCTGGTGCATCGCCGTGTAGGACTGAGCACGCCTTTACTTTGGGCCCTTTCTCTTTGGGGCATGATGCACATGGCTGGAGGACTGGTTCCGGTGCCTGAGGGGTGGTCTTTCCAAGGACAGCATGGTGTGCTGTACAGCCTATGGCTAATCCCTGAAAAACTGAAGTACGATCAAATCGTCCATGCCTATGGATTTGGCATCACCACGTGGTTATGTTGGCATGCTTTGAGCACCTCTCTCAGAAAAGCTTGGCAGGTGGAGTTGCCACCGACTTTTGGCATGCTGACGCTCTGTGCTGCCGCTGGGGTGGGTTTTGGCGCCTTGAACGAGGTCATTGAATTCGTCGCCGTTCTCACCATCCCCAACACGAACGTAGGGGGTTATGAAAATACGGGGTGGGATCTAGTGGCCAACTTGATCGGCGCCACCGTGGCAGCCATCTGGATCCGATTGCGCTCTCCTGTAAAGCTCTAGAATCAATGCCCACCCGGCCTGCGATGATAAGCCTTCTTTGATTGACTTATCCAAGAGAGATTCCGATACTCGCACTCGCCTCAGCCCTCCCCCCCCACCTTGCGCATGAGCCAAAACCAGGTCGCCATTAAAGCCGTCGTTTGGAGCATTGTGCTCAATGCGGTGCTAGCTTGCGTGAAGGTGACAGTGGGCATTATTGGCCATTCGTATGCGCTCATTGCCGATGGTATTGAGTCCGTAAATGACATCTTTGTCTCTCTCATGGTGGTGGTGGGACTGAAGGTGGCGGAGAAACCACCGGATGAAAATCACCCCTATGGGCATGGTCGAGCGGAACAAATCGCCGGGCTTTTTTCTGCGCTCTCTTTGCTCTTGGCAGGCGGCACGATCGCCTACCACAGCATTCATAACATCATGCATCGGCATTCCTCTCCAGCCTGGTTTACGCTACCTGTGCTTGTGCTGGTGATCGTGGTCAAGGAGGGCCTGTCCCGCTACGCCATGAGGAAGAGTGATGAAACGATGAGCACGGCTCTCAAAGGCGATGCCTGGCATCACAGAGCGGATGCCATCACCTCAGGTGCAGCCTTGGTGGGTATCAGCATCGCCCTCATCGGTGGAGACGGTTTTGAGATGGCAGATGATGTGGCCGCTCTGGTCGGCTGCATTATCATCTTCATCAATGGCGGACAGCTCTTTAAAGCCACGCTGCATGAAACCATGGATGGTGCTGCACAGGAAGATCTGTACCTGGAAGCCCGTGCTATCGGTGCCGCGATACCCGGTGTGTGCATGATTGAAAAACTGCGCATGAAAAAATCCGGCCTGGGTTACCACATGGACATTCATGTGCAGGTAGATGGCCTACTGAGTGTGCATGAAGGGCACCGGATCGGCCATGATGTGCAGCGCGCTTTGTTGACCTCTGACCGCCGCTTTCTAGATGTCATCGTGCATGTGGAGCCCTACGGCCACCATCATACTCATGATCAGGGCTCATAACGTGGGACTTCTCCATAGATAAGCCAGCGGTATAGCAACTTGGTCCCAAAGGCTACACCTGGCAGCACCACAAAGACCAGCAAAAAGGCAATAGCCATCACCAGCCAACCAAGGGCTTTTTCACGCCAAGTGGCGGGCGGGAAATCCACTTCAATATCCTCCTTTTCACAGGTAGTCACGAAGTCTGCAAAGGATGGATATTCCGCCAGAGGTGGCCGCTCACGGTTACCTTTATCCAGGCGCAGGAGCCTGCCGTTTTGACAATCGAGCACGTAAGGGCAGGCATCCGCCTCATCTCCCACATATAGCCAATGCGGAGGCCATGGGGGAAGACCTTCAAAGCCTTGTCGATATGCCTTCGTGGCCTCGATGATCGCATCGGCGTCACGTAGCGCGGTGGTGTCATCGATCGGCCCATCCAACTCTGCCTCTTCCGTGAGAAAGCCGCGATAATCGGGTGGCAATCGCAGACTCAGGGTAGATTCGATTTTGGTGATCTCGGCTTCGATCATGGCGGTGCTTACTTTTTCAGCCCACGCAGATGCTCGTCAAACCAGTCAGCAAACTGTTGATAATCTGGCTGGCGATCTGGCCAACCGTGAGCAGCACCCGGCTTAACCACAAGTTTAGCGATGGCCCCTGCCGCAGTGGCCTGCGCGACAAAAAGCTGTGACTGCTGCATGGGCACCAGCTCATCTTTATCCCCATGGATGATGAAAGTAGGTGGGAGTTTCTCCGTGATTCGATAGATTGGTGAAACTTCCTTGCCCAAACGTAGCCGTCCTTCTGGCGTATCGGACTCAGGACCAAAGGCAGCTTTATAGTTCTTCAAAATACCTACTCCTACGGCATCTTCGCCCGTTTTTCCGTAATTCAGAAAATCCGTCGGAGGATATAAACAAGCGATGGCCTGAATGGCGCTGCTTTCACGATCAACGGGGTCTTTGGACTCAGGATTTCCTGGACCGCCTTGAACGCCTAAGGTCAAAGATAGATGCCCACCTGCACTGCCACCACTGATACCAAACTTTTCAGGATTGAGATTCCAGGTCTTGGCATGGTATCGGATGTAACGAATGGCACGATGAATGTCTTGTGTGATCTCGGGAATGGTGAACTTAGGCTGGCAGGCATGCCGCACTGAAAAGACCGTGTAACCGCGCTCGAGAAACGAGGCGTAAATGGGCGGCGTATTTGGTGAATAACCAGACACCCAGCCACCGCTAACCATGTAGATGATGGCACAGCCATTCGGCTTATCAGGCTGAAAGACATCCAAGGTCAATGCAAAGCCAAACTTGCGCCCATAGACCACATCCCCAGTCTTCACATGTGAGGGGATGACCTGCGCCCAAGCAGGCAGGCATGTCAGTAAGAGGGAAGCAGCCAGGAGAAATAGTTTCATCACGCAGCTAACTACGTGGTCTCACCGCTTGCTTCTTCAAAGGTCACACACTTTTAACTTCGTGAGAGGACAGTTAAAACCTCGACTCACCCTTCCCCAGCGTGATCACGAAAAGACTCGGTGCCTGGGCCGAGTTTCTTAAATAGACAGAGGGGAGAGAAGCACGGACCGTGAACCACGCCTCCCTCCCCCGTTTAGCATCACAAAGGATTTCCGGTTTCCTTATAAACGATGCTGAAATCCACACTGAATCCGTCGTTACCATCGGTGGTGTTTGGACCGACACCGACATAGATCGTGTCTCCGGGCTCTAGATAGCCGACGTTGCCATTGAAGTTGAGCGTGCTGGCAGGAGCATAGGTTCCACTGAAGGTATTGGTAAAGGTGGCACCGTTATCCATATCTTTATACACCACCACTTGGCCCCCATTTCCGAGGGCACTGCTCTGGGTGACGTAGCTGCTATTGATCCCATAGTAGCCCGCATACTTTACGGTATAACCAGCAATGGCAAAACGGTCCACCGTAGCTCCTTGAGTGGACCCTTTGCCAGGATGACCACCTGTGGAGGTCAAAGAACCATAGGAGCAGAAGCTGGTGCTATCTGGGAAGGCCAATCCATTGGACATGTAGCGGTTGGCCGTTGGGCTCCAGTTAAGGGAAATGTAACCGGAGGGGTCATTGACCGCCGAGGCTGCATTCCAGCAGTAGCTCCAGCCCGGCGTCGGGGCCACAGGTTTGAAATCATCGCGATAATCCGCCACCACACGAGTGGCTCCACCCGCGACAGTGAACGTGATGGAAGACACGGTGCCACCTGCAGGTGTGGCTTTGACTGTATGGCTGCCAGCCGTCAAGACCGCGCCTTGGAGCGGATTCCCATCGGTGCCAAAGACTGCATAAGGTGGCACGGGACGCGAGTTGGTAGCTGCGGTGTCATACTGCATCACCACGGCACCTTGGGCACTGTTTAAGTTGGCACGAATCGTCAGATTGTTGCTACCCAGGCGAGCAGGATCCACCGTGGCCCCTGCGGTGAGCTGCATCAGATCTTTGCCAGTGTTTGCATCCACGACGGTAAAAGTCTGGACGATCGGCGCTGCCGTTTTGGCAGCCAGCATCCATTCGTCGATCAGCTTACCTCCGGCAGCCAGTGCGGTGGCCACAGCAGGCTGGTTCGTGCTGTCAATGAGACCCGCAGGGATCTGGCCATGGATCCGCTTGGGGGGTTGCATGGGCTGGCGACGATTGTCGTCCGCTGCATTGAAGGTGTCATCCCAGGTGATAGCATCCAGATCTAGACCAGGCTGCCCAGCACTGTGATGGCAGGTGAGACAGAACTGGTTCTGCACGGAATGCGGGCGCGGTGCATTGTAAAACAATGGCCCTTCAGGAAAGTGGATGCTCTGGCGCAGGGATACGGTGCCGCTGGGGATGTTGCCACGATGCACTCCGTTATCAGCCCGGTAGTTGTAGAAGTTCGCATAGCGCGGGTGTGTCGCTTCGCCGTTATGTTTCAGCACCGTTGAGATTTCATCGTGTGCCCAGGTAGGGTAGCGATCGGCAAACTTCGTTTTAAACTCACCCGTGTAGGCTGCGGGCAGACCGATCAAGGTGCCGCCGGCATGATTGCAGGCTGTTTCATAATCCACTGCATGGGCGATCATTTTAAAGTCATCCATCCAACCGGTGAAACCAGTGACCGCACTCCCTGCGGGTTTGCCCAGCGTCAGCTTACCCACAGTGGGTTGGAAGAGAGAGGTATAAAGATCCTGCCAGCGATGATACAGAATGCCATTGAGATGGAAGTCCACCTCCGTGCCGTTTTTCCGCACTTGAAAGGCTAGGTGCGCCCATCCGGTATCAGGCAGTAAATCATCCATGGCACTGGCAGGTGTAGTGACACTCACTGGCGGCAGGGTGATCTTATTGATCACCGTTCCTGCGGCGTTCGCATAGAAGAGCTGACGACGACCACTGAGACGGATGGAGGTGCCATCTGGAAAAGTAACCAAGTGGCGCTCCACGGCATCATCTGCTGTACGGCAGTCCACAAACATGCCGATGTACCAATCTTTCGCGCTCACGCTTTGAGGTTGAGTCAGCACATTGAATTCCAGGCCGATGCTGCCATTCATCCAAAACCCCTTGCCATGGACACCGCCAGTCGCGGCAGGCTCCAGACGGCCATTACCGATGACAAGACCATGCTTGGGCACCACCCAGTTAGTGGCTAAAGAGGTGGCTGCGTTTTGCAGTTTCACAGGGTTTGAAAACGTATTCGTCGAGGTATTCCACCCGCTGTGATGAGTGAAATAGTTCTGACCCGTTCCAGAATTCACAAACGTGAGCAAGCCACTCATGTTCGCGATGATGAAAGCGTCTGGGTCTAGATAATCATCGAAGGCCAGCTCATCGGTCTGCTTGCCATTGGTGATGGGCCAGGCCACATCCCGGAGACTGATGGGCATGAATTTGGTGCGGTAGTTGAAGAGATTTTCCAGGGAATCAATGATGTTACCATTGTCATTCTCTCCCACCGGCATTTGCTTGGTCGCACGACCGAAGCCCAAGCGGATCTTGCCATTCTCCGTGCCTAAGGGGCCAGAGTTAGGCAGGAACAATGAAACCAGGCGGGACTGCGGTCCCATGGTGGTATCCCCTGCCCCCACGGCGTAGTCCATGTCATTGTTGAGGTTATCAAACTGCACCAACTTGCCATGGGTCCACAGGCCGATGATGGAAAGACACTGATGTTTACCACCGTCTTCGGCATCATAAATCGGGGTTTCTTCAGGCACACCGGTTTGGGGATAACGGCTGTTATTCCAGCTCCCGCCAGAGAGATAATGCAGACGGTCAAAGCCTGCCTCAATGATCAGGTTCTTTGCATGGCGATCCATCCAGGGATAGGATCCTCCAATGTCTTCTCCATCCGGAATGAGATTGCCTTCCGTATCCCGAAATGGCGCACGAGCGAAACCAAACTTATTGTTAATCCGTGTGTCGTACGGGGCATGCGTGATGGGGATCAAATGCGTCCACTGAGCGGGATCTGCAGTCGCCCCAGTGGGGTAATAGGAATACACGATATCACAGCCCTGGGCAGCTTTGGCCACACCCGTCACCGGATCTGTCCATGGCATGGAGCCAGCGCCCACTCGCACCACGAGCAGACGGCCATCTCCTACCACCATCGGCTCAAACGCCTGGGCTGAAAAAGCGTAAACGGGTCCTGCTAAAGTCGTCCCCGTTTTGGTAATAGAGGTAATAGCCGCACTCGTCGTCTTGGGATTGCTCACGATCACACGGATCGGAGTGACAAAGAACTGCGTGCGTTTATCCGCAGTCACGGGGTCCGTCGTGTTGCTGGTGACGAAGAGCTTGATGTCATACACATCTTGCCCACTCGCATTCACCGTCGGCGGTGCATCATCCCACATGCAGGCATGAGACACACCTTTCACCCCATCGGTATATTGAAAACGGCTGGCTGAGGCACTGGCAAATCCGTCCATCCACTTGAAGCTTGTGCTGCTCATCGTGTGAGAGCCTGCGGGATTCAGCAGAAAGGGCTGAGACATCTTTTCAGGCATCATCAGCGCAAATCGCGGCGTGCCACCTTCCGTGCCGCCACCTTCAACAATGACGCCCACACGCCCATCCTGCGTCACGCGCAGACCTGGCATGTGAGGACGGGTGAAGCTGCTGTTCAGATACGTCGCACCTGAATAGTTTTTAATCACGCCTGTCACCTCACGCCAGATGGCAGGAGATTCCGGGATCGCTTGCTGGCTAAAGGCAGGCACACAGGGCAGACAGACTGCCATTAGGAGAGGTCGTATCCAGTTGTTAGTCATTGGCACGGATTGGGTTGGTGCCAATGAAAATAAGAAATCGTGATCTGGATCGCTTGAACGAATCGCTTGGAGATTAGAATATTTCGCTCACCCCTTAAGAACGGTGGCGCTGACGATAAGCCAGAGGAGCGTCCCCATATTTACCCTTAAAACAACGTAGCAGATGACTCTGATCCGCAAAGCCCGTCATGTGGGCAATCGTAGCCACGGAATCATCCGTCTCTCGCAGCAGCTTAGCCGCTCGCTCCACTCGCAACTCCTTCACATATTGGGCAAAACCCCAGCCCGTGGTCTCTTTGAAAAAGGCTCTAAAACGACTGGTGCTCATGCCCGCTGCTTTGGCCGCTTCCGGTTGGGAAAGGGACTCATGCGCATGCAGCGAAACATAGTCCAGAGAGCGACGTAGCCGCTCCTCCTTCACGGCTCGATCCGTCGTCGCTAAACCCTGGCTGGAGGCCGCTGAAAAAGCCTGCCGCATTTGGAACAAAACGGCCATGAAATGAAATTTCAGCGCCACCCATCGTTCCTCTCCCACCTCCGCATGAAACCAGCACTTCACTAAACGCAGCAAGGCCTCATGCACCGCAGGAGCGGCAGGGTGATCCACCTTCAAAAGCGGTAGCACCCCAGCGCGCCGACGATCCCAGGGCAGTAAAAACCCCTGATCCACCACAGCCCCCGCCTGAGCCACCAAGTGAGATGGAAAGAGCATCACCAGAGCTGTGTGCGCGGCATCCATGCGCATGACACCGTGGATTTTTAGAGGATCCACCAACACGACATCCCCCGGATCAAACAGGAAGCGATCATTGCCACTGCGAAAGTCTCCACGACCGCTCAAAGCCACAAAGAACTCGTAATAATCATGCCAGTGCATCCAGTTCTCTCCCACCATGCGGCGGTAACCTGGATACTGCTGTAGGCTCATGATCAAAGGTAACGGCTCAGGAAATCGCCGTCCCAAGTAACGCCGAGAATCAATGCGGCCTGAGAGATCAAAAATCTCCGGCTTCTGCGTGGCTAAAAACGCCAGCAAGTCGGCGGTCGCAACAGGCAGCGTTTTCATGCTTCAGGCTCGCTGATAGCTTGGCATCAAGGGATGCTTTGCCCCTGAGCAGCCTCCCAGAGGCCATACCAGTCTTCGCGTTCCAACTGAATGTCCATGGCCTGCGCGGTGGCGATCAATCGCTCAATTTTATTGGTGCCAATGATCGGTAAAGGTTGGGAAGGATGAGCAAGAATCCACGCATAAGCCAACTGGTCCAGCGTCGCTCCACCATACTTGGCAGAGAGCTCTGCCGCTTTTTTCTGCAATCGAGCTCCCGCAGGGTTTTCTGGACTCATCAAGGCTCCCTTAGCCAGCGGTGACCAGGCCATCGGCTTGAATCCTAGCTTCTGACTCTGATCCGCCGTGCCATCATAGATTGGGTCCATATGCAACAGACTGAATTCAATCTGGTTGGTAACCAGGGGCTGATCCATCCTTGAATTGAGCAGGTCAAACTGATGCACATTGTAGTTAGAAACGCCTGCACTGCGAATCTTGCCTTCCTTGAGCAAACGGTTTAGCCCTTCCGCCGTTTCATCGGCTGAGGTGAGCCAATCCGGCCGATGCACCAGCAAGAGATCCAGATAATCCGTGCCCAGCAGTCGCAGAGATTTCTCGGCGCTTTTCACGATTCGGGCTGCCGTGGCATTGTAATGCGCCACTTTCCGGTCAGGGTGAAAATCACAAGGCACGTAAATGCCGGATTTGGTGACGATCTCAAATTTCTCTCGCAGACCAGGCTCTTTTTTCAAAGTCTGGCCGATGAATTCCTCGACACGATAGAGTCCATAGATCTCGGCGGTGTCTAACGTGGTGATCCCGAGCTCTAAACACGCATGAAGACGCTTTAAAAGGTCATCGGAATGGGCTGTCGCTGGGTCATCCAGAAAACGCCAAGTACCATAAACAAGACGGGAAAAAGCAGGACTGTTTGAGGCCAAAAAAACACGGGGAATCATGAGGCAGCGATTGAAAAGGGTAACCGAGCATTTGAAAACGCAAAAATGCACTGCCACTCAAGTTCTCTAGACTTGGCCATAAACACAAAAAACCCGCCTGCGATCAAGCAAGGCGGGTGTTTAAAAACGAAAGCGAAAGTCGAATTAAGCCTTCTTGGTCAGAGCACCCACCTTGAGGGCAAGGCGGCTCTTCAGACGGGAAGAAGTGTTCTTGTGAAGAACTTTAGTTTTGGAAGCTTTGTCCGTCGCCGCAGAAAATTCGCTGAGGCTGGAATTAGCAGCAGCGGAATCGCCCTTTTCGATAGCGCTGAGAACTTTCTTACGCAGCGTGCGAATGCGGCTCTTCACGGATTGATTGGCCGCCGTGCGCTTGGCGGTCTTGCGGATGTCTTTTTCTGAAGAGCGAATGTTAGCCATATAAAAGTCTGCTGAGAGAGAGGGCGGAGTGTATAGAGCACTCTTTTAAAACTGTCAAACTGGAATCTGCAACTGCTTCGCTCCAAATAATTGCTGTCACAAATGATTCGTTAAGCGGTAAGACTCATGAGAAACCTAGAATTTCCACTGTCATGACCCGTCGCTGCTTGCTCCCCCTTTTCAGTTCCTTCGTGATCGCCACCCTCGCGCTTGCTCAGTCGGCGGCCGCTGAGGTTTACGAAATGCGTATCTATACAACCAACGAAGGCAAACTGGATGCCCTCCTGGCCCGTTTTCGTGACCATACCTGCCGTCTTTTTGAGAAACATGGCATCATCAATATTGGATATTGGGTGCCCCTAGCTAAAGAAGACGGGGCCGAAAACACCCTGATTTACATTCTCAAACATGAAAGCGTGGAAGGCGCGAAGAATGCCTTTGCCAATTTCGGCAAAGATCCTGAATGGCAGGCGGCGCGAAAAGCCAGTGAGGAAAAAGGCAAGATCCTCGCCCGACCGCCGGAATCTGTGTTTTTGAGCAGCACCGATTATTCCCCCCTGATCAAATTGGGCAAAGCTGCCAAGGATCGCGTTTTTGAACTGCGCACTTACACCACTCCCGTCGGCAAGCTAGATTCCCTGCATTCTCGCTTCAAAAATCATACCATGGCCCTTTTCACTAAACATGGCATGGATCATGTCGCTTATTGGGTGCCTGCTAAGGGGCAAAAAGATGAAAACATCAAACTCATCTACATCCTATCTCACGCCAGCCAAGAAGCCGGCAAAACCTCTTTCACCGCCTTCCGGGCGGACCCAGAATGGATCCAGGCGAAAAGTGAAAGCGAGAAAGACGGATCTCTCACCCTTCCTCAACCAGATGGCGTGAAAAGCATCTACCTACGCGCCACAGACTTTTCTCCCATTCGCTGAATATCCGACGAAAAACCTACGTCAGCGGCAACGAAAATCCCTTGCCAAAACACGTATCAAACCTAATGAATTTCCAATGTCTCATCAAGACTTCTTATTCAAGATAACACAGGGAGTCTGTTTGACTCTCGCTCTAGCGTTCACCACAAGTTGTGGAAAAAAATCTCAGATCATCTACGAAGCAGAGCAAAAGCGCCTGACCATGATGGAGCTTCAAGGCCAGTCAAAAAAGCTAGAAAGCGAAATTTTAGCGACAGGAAATCTGGGCCGTTATCAAAACACTCAACCAAGTCACGTCGTCGAGCTCAAACACCTGCTTGAAAGACAGAAGACTGAAAACATACAACTTAAGGCAGACAAAGAAGCTGCTCAGAAAAGAGTCGAAGCGGTGAAACAGGAAATGTCCCGCTACCTCACTCAATTTCGCTAACTTTAAATTTACGGACCCATGGAAGGAAAGCATCTTATTTATGTTCTGCTATTAATCGCGCTGATGGGCGTCGGTTACGGCATCTATCACACCACCGAGATTGATGATGCCAATAAAGAGTTGATTGCCGTAACAGAACAGATCGGTAGCCTTGAGTCTCTGATTCAAAAACAGAAGGCCTACATCGAAGTACGCGGTGAAGCTGTCGCTCTGCTTACGGCTTTAAATATCATGCAGAAAGATGCAGCAGGTATTCGCAAAGAAATCGTTGATTTGCGTCTGGGTGAAGAACAAGCCCGTCGTGATTTTGAGCAGGCCATCGAAAACTCTCGCAGCAATGCCGCAGGCCTCGTCTTGAATGATCCAATCCTCCCTAACGGGATTCGTCTGCGCAACGCTCGCGTCGAGAAAGTGGATAAAGATGTCACAACGATCAGCCATTCGGAAGGGATCTCCAAGTTCACTCCAGATATGCTGCCTCTAGAACTGAAGGAGCGCTTTCGTTTTGGCATGCCCATAGGCGGGCCCACTGAGACGGCGACCCTTACGGCCGCCACCTCAAGTGTGCCAACCATCACAGCCTCCTCACTTCCTGTGGCAGCTTCAAAAACAGACCTCCTCTCAGCAGCGCAGAAGCAGCTCGAAAAGCTAAAAAAGGAACTTCCCTACCTGGAAGAGGAACTTAAAAAGACAGAGACAGAATCTGCTGCTGCCACCTCACCTTCAAAAAAATTCTACTTCAAGAATCGGTTGGACTCGATCAACAAGCAAATAGCCGACCTCAAAGGCCAGATGCTGCTTGCCGAAAACGAAGTTAAAAAGCACGAGTAGTTTTAGAAGTCAGGTCTTTAGAGTCTGCGAGTTACACACACGCGAGTAGCTCACAGACTCGCCTTCCCCCCAATCCCTCGGCGTTTTTTGCCGCGAGAAGACTGGCAAAGTCCGAACATTCCTGCGGAGTCCACTGAGCTAACCATCCGTGCAAAAAAGCACCGTGATACACATCCCCACAACCGGTGCTATCCAACAGGGGAGAAGCCGAATAGGCCGGTTGGTGAAAGCGCCATCCGTTGGGCATTGCCAGCCAACTTCCCTGGGTTCCTTGGGTGATCACAACCACTAGAGCCGGTGGATTCAGTAGTTTTAGGAACATTTCTTCCACGTCAGACGTTTGGCAAAAAGCTTCCGCAAATTGCCAGGAAACAATGCGGATATGACTTCGAAGAACCAAGTCCCGGATAGAATCTCGGTAGCGTCCCGCCCCACCGTCAAAGGAAATTAATACATTCGCCTCCGTGGCTAACTTCACAGCCTGCCTCGCGGCTGCTTCGTGGCGCCCATTGATATGCAGCAGCCGAGCTTTAGAGATCCGTTCGCGATGATGATCCTGAAGCTTTAGCTCTCCTGCATTGGAAGGCAAATATGTGATTTGGCGCGCGCCATCTCCTTTTCGTACCAGAATCACCGCCTGAGCCGAGATCGCTGTCGGCAGGAGCTCGATGGCTTCCGTCGAGACTTTATGACGCTGTAAATCAGCCATGATCCGCTGGCCAGCAGTGTCGCCGCCGACAACGTCAAACAGCGCGGCAGATCTGCCAAGACAACCTAGTACGCAAAGAGCGGTGGCCACAGGACCACCGCCCATCTGTAAATGCTGGAAAGCCTCTGTGACACCCTCTTGATCACTGAACTCAGGTACTAACCAAAGATCATCTTGAGTCGCCGCACCGATTCCTATCACCTCAATGATAGGAGTGGTGGCAGCAGTAAAAGTCACAAACAGCCTGATGCGTTTCCGCACCCTAAAAAACAAACATCAAAGACCTGCACCACCGCTCTTAGCGATGAAATTAAGAGCGAGGACCGCAACAGAGAGAAGAAAAACAACCCAAGCGAGAATCATAAAGAAAGGGACAAAAGTTAAGAGTAATGAAAACTTACGGCCTCAATCTTACTGAGGGAGGGCAGGAAGATGGCCGCCGGAGATGAACTCATTGGACCAAGAACCGTCTGGCAGAGCTCTTTCCCATTTCACAGGAACCGCAGGCGGCACCATGATTGGGGAATCTGCGCTGGCTGAAATGCGGTCACTACCGAACATCTGGATGACCAGAAGAACGACGGAAGCAAGCAAACACGCGACTGAGAGTGGCATCAGGCCTTCCTCAGGATCTTTTTCTTCATAGAACTGTTGGGAATCCGTAGCCGCTGTGCGTTTTACGGGAGCACTAGGCGGAGCCGAGATGCTCGGACGAGCCATGGGCTGAGTCTGCTGAAGTTTTACCGTAGCTTTGGGGAGAGCACCTGCGCCTGCGCCAGGTCCTGCCGCCAAAGGTGCCGTGCCAGGAGTGCGAGGAGCGCTGACTGCTGGACGCGTCGGCATGGTCTTCAAGGGCGCTGTCGTAGCCCCCGTTTCCATGCGAGGTGCGCCTGGTGCCACGGGTGCTGCAGGAGCACCTGGTGCACGCGGTGGAGCGCCTGCCATGGGAGGTGCGCCAGGAGCGATAGGAGGTGCCCCTGGAGCCGAAGGTGGACGAGGCGCAGCCATAGGCACAGTCGCCGCTGGTGGTGCACCCAGAGGCCGCGGTGCTGGTGGCACGGGCATGGAAGGTGGCGGCGCGCTAGGAACAGGAGAAGAAACCACCGGCACAGCGGAGGTGGTTTTGCGCACATCCATCGGTGCAGGTGGCAGCTTCACGGGAGCCGTGGCTGACTTCGGTGCTGGCGGGGGCAGCGGTGCAGACGGTAGCTGAATGGGTGCCGTAGAACGCTTCGGCGTAATGTCTGGGGGAGCGATGCCCATCGAGACGGGAGACACGGGAGCCGTGGCTTCACGTGGCATTGTGGCTCCGGCACCTGGACGCGAGCGCAGGGTGATGCGCACGGTTTCCTTTTTCAGGGGCACAGCGGCAGTCTTGGGTGTGCTGGGCGGTGGCGGAGTGGGCGTGTTTTCGGATTCGCTCATGGTGACGGGGGAAACGACAAATATTACAGAATTATGAATTTAGCCGGGACGCAGGTTTAGCGTCAATGCCATTTCTTCAGACAGGGCGGAAAAGAATGGCTAAAACCAAAGTTAAATGAATTTCTTCAACCTTTGAGCCACATCCGCCTCCAGACGACGCACATAATTTAAAGTGTATTCCTGCACATCAATCTGGTCATCCTCGACCAAAGGCGTGAGATCCATAGCAAAGGTCAGCAGACTCGTCTTGTCTGTGGTGTGGGAATCAAAGTAAGTCGCATTGGCGTGACGAAGCCCTTCCTCAGCCAAGTCATAGCGCTTTCCCCCACTGATTTGACTGTCAAAAACCCCGAGAAGAGGGCGCAGCAGATGCGGATATTTATCCACCCACAGCATGGCCTTATCGTCACTCAGCAGCCAGTCCAGCTTGCGCCAGACCTCACAGCCATAAACTTTTTTTGGGCGCATCTCCACTGGCAGCGCACGGATGGCCTCCAGGCAGCGCAGAAAAGTGGCCACGTGGGTATCGTGCCTGTCGCAGGGATTATGAACGTACAGGATCTGGGGTTGGCAGTGCTCAAGGATGAATTTCAGATCCTCGACCACAGGGCCATGGCGTTGCTCCTTCACGTCTTCGCTGGGATAGCCCAGCTGCGCCATGAAGCTGTACTCGCCCACAAAGGCAGCTTTGCGCTGCTCCACCAAACGCACTTTCTGCATTTCATCATCCGTGTAGTCCGCATAAGGACCACGGCGCGGGCTTCCGGAGCCATCGGTCACGACCACCCCGCCGAACCACTTGTCTTTGCTATGAAAACACTCCGTAATGCCGTGATACGCGGCAATTTCCAAATCATCCTGGTGGGAAACGATGCCAAGGTGCGTCACACGGCGCAGCGCAGTCCAGGGGTCGGTTTGATCAGGGATGAAGACGTCGTGTTTGGGGTGGCGGAAGGTCACGCCACTCTTAAAGCGCAAACTATGCTCAGATGCAAATACAGTCCCTCATGACAAATCTGCAACCAACCCCCATGCGCGTGGTTGATAGCGTGGATGACCGCCTTTAGCGTCGCGAGCCTATTGCCCACCCTCGTCATGCCGGAACCGGAATGGCCCGACACCTCTGCCCTACCCGCCTCCAGCGTGGCGGGTGAAGATGCATTTTCTGATGATGAAGAAAATGTACGTCTCATGCTGCGCGTGAAGGATGGGGACATCCAGGCCTTTGAAAAACTCGTCGAACTGCACCAAAACACGGTCATCGGCACTGCCTTCCGCATGCTCGGTAGCCTTGAAGATGCCCACGACATTGCCCAACAAGTTTTTTTGCGAGTGTGGAAAAGTGCGCCTCGATATGAACCCTCCGCCAAATTCACCACTTGGCTGTTCACCATTTTAAGGAATCTCGTCTTTAACGAAACGCGTCGCCGCTCCCGCCGCAAAGAAATCCCTCTAGAGCAGGAAGATGATGATCACACGCCCCAGCAATATGCGGACCACACAGCGCCGGCGGCGGATCTCATCACTCAACAAGAGGAACTGGAACAGGCCCTGGATAAAGCCATCGCGGCGCTTCCAGAAAAACAGCGACTCGCCGTGGTACTTCGCCGCCACGAAGAACTGCCCTACGAGCAGATCTGCGACATTTTGAAAATGTCCCTCCCTGCCGTCAAGAGCCTCCTATTCCGTGCCCGTGCTGAGTTGCGCAAGCATCTTGCCGCTTATCTGGGTGAAGACTCATAAAGCACGGAGTTACACTTTTCACTTACGCGGCATCTAACCATGCTGAAGGCAGTCTAGGCCACTTCGTTTTTCGAGTGCGAATCGACTCCTGGAGTAGCTGCATCTGAATCAGCACTTGCAGCACGGCAACTGCAAGCCACCCTGCAGGATAATGCCAGGGTAAAATCAAGCATACTCCAGCTAGCACGAGCAGTGATGAAGCAAACATGAACGTGGCCCGAATTGCCTCTGAACGTCCGTAAAGCCAGCGTCGCGAAGCCCAGCGCAAATCAAAAGCGGGGTGCACTAACATGAAGTATCTCATTAGACCTCCCAGAGGAGCGAGACAGACCCAGGAGACAAGCCACCACGGAAAATGTAGCAGCCCAATCAGTCCCAGACTGATGACGTGTCTCAGGATATCAGGGCGCAATCGTAGTGCTTGAAGGATTGCCTGAGCATCCTTCAAGGAACGCCAAGGAAATGACAAGGCGCGATAGATCCCATGCTTTTTTCATAGGCTTCACGCCAGTCCTCGACGGCCGCCTTGTTAAACGGATCTGCTGCCACGGCCCTACCAAGCCAAATGAAGGCTGCCGCGGGCTCCTCCATGCGCAATAAAAGACGGCCTACCCGCCAAAGTAAAAAAGCATTTTCAGGTGCATGCTCCAGAGCCTTTTCGAGGGACTGAATCCTCGCCTGCAAGGACGCCTGATCTTTAAAATCCGCTTCCCAAACAACTTCCTGAGCCAGCCACGAATACTCCGTATCTCCCCCTAACTCGTGAGCCCGTCTAGCATGCCAATGAGCCTCGGCAGAGTTCCCCAACACACCTTGGATACTTGCCATCAAGCGGTGTAGAGCCGCCTTGTCAGGATCCACAGCCAGACCTGCCCTCAGGTGGTCATGAGCCTTTCGGAAGTTCCCGCCCTGCATCGCCACCAACGCCGCAAGTTCATGGTGATAATCATGTTCAGGATCTTCGCGCAGGAGATGGGCCACATAAACTTCAGCTTCTCCAGCACGCCGAAGACGGATCAGAGCCAACGCAGCCGCCCGATGAGCTGTGTGGTCATCCGGCAATTGTTCCAACCGCAATCTGGCCACTTGCAACAGTCTCTCCCACTGCCTAGCTCCAGCTAAGTGCTGCAGGATCTGCTCAGAGGGGTGTATGTCTGGGGTGACACCATCACCGGAGAAAGACGACATCAGAGTCCTCCCCTATTAACATAACTCCAGAGAGAAGGAAACTAAATTGATAGTGTCAGAAGCCAACATCCACACCTAACAATAAGTGTTTAAAATTGCCATGATGCCGATTCCAAGATCCTTCGCATAGATGCAAACAGACCTAATGGCCTCACCGTTTTAAAGACAGACTGCAAGCATGAAGCGCTTGAGGCAAGACAACTGTGCAGAGTTATAAAAAACGTTCTTTTCGATCCCATTAAAACCCTTTGGGTTCCTCACCTCTCCCGCAGTTACCTGGGAGAAGTGGCGACCCCTACGAGAATCGAACTCGTGTCGCATCCGTGAAAGGGATGTGTCCTAACCGCTAGACGAAGGGGTCATGCTCAGTTTGAGCGGGCCGATATAATGCGCGGCTCCATCATCCGTGCAAGTGGTTTTTGTCGTTTTTTGAAATCTTTTTTCGTTTCTCCTCACTCATCTCTGAAGTTGTCCTTTTTTGATGCCTTCATGGCTGCATGTGCCAATCAGGTCTTGACTCACCCAGCTCACATCCATCGAATGGAATCGGATAAAGAAAAGTTCCCCAGTTGCGCCTGTGTCCTCAGCTTTCTGCCGTGGGAACTTGTGCGAGGAGAAGACGAAGTTGGTCAATACTCACAGGCTTCACAAGATGCGCTGAAAAGCCCGCATCCCGTGTCTGGCGAATATCTTCTTCCATGCCGTATCCGCTCAGGGCGATACCATGGACGGGGCGTTGACGGCGAAGTTCACGCATTAAATCCAGTCCACTTCCATCGGGCAGGCCGAGGTCGCTGATGACGACGTCATAATGCTGCTTGCTGAATGCAGTCAATCCTTCCTCCATCGTGGCAGCTAGGGTGACCTGATGCCCTCCATTGGCTAGAAGACGAGCAAGCATCGTGCGCGTGGCACCGTGATCTTCAACGATCAGTAGATGAAGGGCCTGTGGTGCCACCGATGCTTGCACGGGACTTTTAACAGGCACGGTCGGGGCGTTCACTGTGGCTAACGATATGGTAAAAGTAGCCCCCTGCCCTGCGCCAGGACTGTGAGCGTGGATCGTTCCACCGTGAGCCTCCATAATGGCCTTTGAAATCGCCAACCCTAGCCCAAGACCGCCGAAGCGATGCTGCCCTACAGCATCTCCTTGCTCAAAGGCGTCAAAGATGAGCGGTAATGCATCTTTACTGATGCCGACACCGGTGTCTTCCACCTGAAGGATCAGTCTGTCTTCAGCATCATTACGCGTGCGCACAGTCACGGTACCTCCTGCTGGGGTAAACTTGAGAGCATTCTTCAACAAGTTCCAAAAGACTTGATGCAAGCGAGTGGTGTCCGCGAGGGCATGGTGTCGAACGGCTTTGAGATCGAAGATCACCTGCACCTGTTTACTCAGGCCATCGCTGCGAATGATTTCATCGCTATGCCGCAACAGTTCGTGGATATCGGCAGGCGCTGGTTCAATGCTTAGCTTACCACGCTGGATGCGTGTGACGTCAAGCAGGTCATCAATCAGACGAGCTTCAAGCTCAATGTTCCGCCGCATCATGGCTAGTTGTTCACGTACTTCGAGAGGAAGTCGCAAATCCTCTTGCAGTGAGGCGGCACTCATCAAAACAGGTGTTAGAGGTGTCCGTAGTTCATGGCTGAGTGCAGCGAGAAAATCATCTTTCGCTCGACTGGCGGCTTGGGCTTCCTCTGCGCTTTGCCGCAGCGTTTCGCGCTGCTGAGCTAGCTCAAAGAAGATGCCTGCTTTGTTCTGGAGGATGTGCGCTTCGATAGGCTTAAAAATAAAATCCACCGCTCCAGCTTCATAGCCACGAAACCGGCGCTGCTGGTCCACAGCACCGGCAGTGAGAAAAATGATCGGCACACGACGTGTCCGCTCCGTTCCTCGCATCAGTTCGGCGAGTTCAAAACCATCCATGCCTGCCATTTGCACATCAAGCAATGCGAGTGCGACATCGTGAATTAACAGGAGTTCCAAAGCCTCAGGGCCTGAATTCGCTTTCAAGAGTTCCAGTCCATCGCGTCGCAACAGACCCTCCAGAGCCAGTAGATTCGCATCCAGATCATCCACCAGTAGAAATTTTATGGTCGGCTTCGTCACGACAAGGAGGGGGAAAATTCGGTTTGCAAAGTGACGGCGAGTTGAGCGAGGTCCATCATCCGCGCAGCCGGGCAGGAAGCTCGTGCGGCACGAGGCATGGTGGAGGCTTCCGCACTCTCAAGTGTTTGCACAAAGGCCAAACCGCCCGACTCGCAGACCGCACGTAAACCGCGCGCGCCATCGCTGCTTGCTCCTGTGAGAATGACCCCAGCAAGTGAATCCCCATAAGCATCAGATGCGGATTCAAACAGGACATCAATGGAGGGGCGTGAAAAATGAACAGGCTCTTCCTGTGATAGCGACAAATGAAAATCAGGTTCAACCAACAAATGATAATTAGGGGGAGCTAAATAGGCGATGCCAGGGCGTATCAGCTCCTTATCCTCTGCTTCTTTCACCGGGATCTGACAGCGATTGTTAAGCAGTGACGCAAGCGTGCTGTCGCAGTCAGGAGGTAAGTGGACCACGATCATCACTGCTAAAGGATAGTTTTTTGGCAGTCCGGGCAGGATTTGTAATAGGGCACCCACGACCCCTGCGGAACCGCCAATGACAAGAGCTTGAATTTTTGCACGGACCGGGGCTTCGTTCATCCGCGTTTTTGGTAAAGACGTTCGTTGCGCGAAAACTCGACAAAATCTTCTGCATGGGCCGAAAAGTGCAGACTTTCTTTGGCCCCCAGTCCAAGGAACCCTTTACGTACGAGCGAATCTTTAAACAGGCCAATGGCTCGATCCTGCAACTCGCGGTTAAAATAAATCAGCACATTGCGGCAACAAACCAAATGCACCTCGGCAAAGACAGCATCAGAAGCGAGGCTATGATCTGAAAAGACCGTCCGTTTGCGCAGTGATTTATCAAACACAGCCGCCCCATAAGCAGTCGTGTAATAATCGGACAGCGACGACTTACCGCCTGAACGTTGATGATTTGCCGTAAAGAGAGGAATGCGGTCGAGATCATACATCCCCGCTTCAGCCTTTCTGAGGGCATCGGTATTGATATCGGTCGCGTAAAAAATGGTTTTTTCCTCCAAGCCTTCTTCACGAAACAAGATCGCTAAAGAATACAATTCCTCGCCTGCACTGCACCCCGCCACCCACACTTTAAGCGAGGGGTAAGTGCGCAGATGCGGCACAACCTGTTCACGAAGGATCTGATAGAACGAAGGATCACGAAACATCTCGCTAACCTGAACCGTGAGATAATTCAGCAATTGAGGCAGCATCTCAGGCTCATGCAAAACACGATCTTGTAGGGTTGAGAAACTTTTGCAGTTGAAGCGTTCTCGCGCCTGGATCAAACGCCGCTTGAGGGAAGCTTCCGAATAATCACGAAAGTCATAATGATATTTATGGAAGATCGCTTCCACGAGCAGACGCAGTTCGATACTTTCGGTCTGGGCGAGGTCAGTTTTCATCGTGGCATCCAGACTCGCACCAAGGAGAGCAACTTCTCCACATCCAAAGGCTTTGCTAAATAATCATTCGCCCCGGCAGCCAAGCACTGTTGGTGATCTGAAGGCATGGCCTTAGCTGTCAGCGCAATGATTGGCAGCTTTTTCCACTCTGGCTTTTGCCGGATCGCACGCATCGCAGTCAAGCCGTCCATTTCGGGCATCATGATATCCATTAGCACGAGATCGATTTTGGAGTTGGATTCGCGTGTACGATCCAAAGCGGCTAAAGCTTCCTTGCCATTTCTTGCAATCTCGATCGTGAGTCCGAGCGGTTCAAGAAGGCTGGTCAAGGCGAAGACATTGCGCACATCATCTTCAGCCAGCAAAATGCGTCGGCCTTCAAGCGCAGCTTCCCGGCTACGGGCTTTCTCAATCATGCGTTGCTGCTCCGCAGGCAGTTCTGAGACGACTTGGTGAAGGAATAGAGCCACTTCATCTAAAAGTCGTTCTGGAGATTTGGCCCCCTTCACGATGATGGATTTGGAATATCGCCGCAGACGCTGCTCTTCATCCACACTCAGTTCACGCCCCGTGTAGATAATCACAGGGGGGAAGGGATAAGTTTCGTCGGCACTGATCTTTTCCAGAAGAGTAAAGCCACTCGCATCTGGCAAGCTCAGATCTAAAACCATGCAGTCAAAGGTGCCGCTTTTGAGTTGTTCCAAACAGCCCGCAGCACTTTGAGCGCCTATTGCCTCGACCTCACGAGATGTCAGCAGTGAACATAAAGCACTCAACTGCACAGGATCATCCTCCACCACCAGCACACTTCGCAAGCGATGTGTCAGACGCCGCTCGAGATCCTGAAAAGCATCTGCCAATTTTTCACGAGGGACGGGCTTCATCATGTAACCCACAGCTCCCATAGCCATCGCTTTCTCAGCATAGTCACTGCCCGAAATGATGTGCACCGGGATATGCCGGGTACGCGCATCATGCTTGAGCCGGTCCAGCACAAAAAGACCCGAGCCATCCGGCAATCCGACATCCAAAACCACTGCATTTGGCAGGTGTTTCCGTGCCAACTCCAGTGCTTCATGGGCACTGGATGTGACTAGACATTGGAAGTTTTGCTCCCGCGCCAGTTGGGCTAGAATCTCGGCAAAAACCATGTCATCTTCAATCACGAGGATGACCTGTTTTTTGGGGCTTAAGTTGTCTCGGTCATCCTGAAATGTGGATGAAGAAACGCTTTCATACGAGACAGCAGGTGTTTTGGGAGTGGGCGGGTTCTCTGGCTGCGAAATTGCGGGTGTCGCCGTCACCAAGGGAGCAGAAAGAGCCTTGTTTTCCAAGTTCTCAGGAAGAATGACGGTGAAGACACTGCCGCGCCCCACTTCACTCGTGAGACGAATTTCCCCGCCCAGCAGCCGCGCTAGTTCCCGAGAGATTGAAAGTCCCAAGCCCGTGCCGCCATACTTGCGGCTCGTCGTTCCATCAGCCTGGCAGAAAGGCTCAAAAATGATGCGCTGCTGTTCCAGTTCGATGCCGATGCCAGTGTCTTTGACCGAGAATGCCACACGCCCTGGGCCGAAAGCGGCAACTTCTAAAGCTACCTCCCCGTTTTCAGTAAACTTGAGAGCATTCGATAGAAGATTCCTCAGCACTTGTTCGAGCCGCTGGGTATCGGTTTGGATGCTTGGCGGTGTTCCAGCAGCCACATCAAAGCGCAGCGCGAGTTTCCGATTATTGGCAATCGGCTCAAACTGCGCTCGCAGATTGTCTAGCAACTGAGCGACGCCGAGGCTTTGCACTTGAAGGTCCATCCGCCCTGCCTCGATCTTTGAGAGATCGAGCACATCGTTGATCAAGGCGAGCAAGTCATTGCCTGATCCCTGAATGGTGCGCGCATACTTTACCTGTTCTTCCGTGAGGTTTCCCTGACGATTTTCAGCCAGCAGTTGAGAGAGAATCAGCGATGAATTAAGCGGTGTGCGCAGTTCATGCGACATGTTGGCCAGGAAGGCCGACTTGTAACGGCTAGCTTGTTCAACCACACGCGCTTGACTTTCCAGCCCCAGTTTAGCTTGGATAAGATCGTCTTTTTGAGCTTCCAACTGTCGCGTCTGCGCCTCGAGTTGCAGATTTGTCTGCTCCAGTTCGGCCTGCTGCTCTTGAAGCTGAGACTGGGTTCTTTGGAGAGCTTGACTCTGCTCTTCCAATTCTTCATTAGAAACGCGAAGCTCTTCACTCTGGGCTTGTACTTCTTCAGACTGGCGTTGGGTTTCTTCCAGCAATTCTTCAATGCGAGCCCGCGACTTGGCCGATTGAACAGCCACCCCAACCGACTCGGCCGTGCGCAGCAGTAGTTCGATAGATGCTTCAGGAACAGGATGGAAGAATCCCAATTCGAGCACCGCGATCACGCCGCCATCCACCAGCGCCGGCGCGATGAGCAGATGTCGTGGTTGATCCGCCCCTAAGGCTGAACCAATGGCCAGATAACCTGGCGGAACTTCACTGACCAGGAAAGGGCGGGCGTCCTTGACGGCTTGCCCCAAAAGACCTTCCCCTGGAGCAAAGCGTTCAGGAAGACTGGTCGATGACGGCACCGCGTAAGTCGCCGAACGCTTAAAGGTGCCTCCCTCTTCGATGAAAATAGCCCCAGCCTGTGCGCCCAAGTACTGACAAAGAAATTGCAAAGCATTCTCCCCTAGCCCCGACAGTCTTTGTTCACCGATCAGTTTGGCACTCAGTCCGGCCTCACCGGACTGCAACCACGCCTGCTGCCAGCGTGCTAGCTCTGCACGCCGAAGGAGAATGGTAACAACGACGGCTAACAAAGCCCCGAATAATCCTGAAACCAAGCCACTTTGAACCGCAGTGCGAAAGGCGGCCTCCTTCTCCTCAAAACGCTCTTTTAAAAGCTTTCGCTCTTCTTGCTGCATCGTGGCCAGGTGATCTCGAAGCGCATCCATCGCAGACTTACCGCGATCTGTTAACACCACCGCCCTTGCTGCTTCAAATCCCTGCTCACGCCGGATGGTGATCGTCTCGGCCAGTTCTTTTTGTTTGAGTTCGATCTGAGTCTTGATGAAAGGGATGCGAGCTTGTTGGTCCGGATTGTCAGACGTCAGCCTATCAATATCGGCCACCCGTTCTTCGATATGAGCCAAAGCAGAAGTATAGGGCTCCAAGTACTTTTCGTCTCCGGTGAGTAGGAAACCCCGTTGGCCAGTTTCCGCATCTTTCATCAGCGAAAACACATTTTCCAGTGTCGCAATGACCTCATGAGTATGACTCACCTTACCGGTCATCTCGCGCAGGGTATGAATATTAAAATACGCAATCGTTGCGCTGGCTGCGAAAAAGGCCAAAACGAAACCTAACCCAATAAAAAGGGGGAGGCCCGAGGCAGCACGCCGCTTGGTGCCAGAGGAAACAATCTGCGCAGTGAGGGAATCTTGTTCGGGCATAGGGATGGGGTACCGACCTTTTCAGCAACGCTGGGCACTGTCGGAAGCCCGTCCAAGGCCGCAATTCGATTTCACATTTAAATGACCTTAGACAGATCCGCGTCAGGTGAGCCCTTCAATGATGAATGAAAGGGGCGAACCATCCTTATCGGGAGTTGCACCGGCATTCAGCATGGCCCTAAAAAAGGCCAAGCTGCCGTGTTGTTTAGCTTCGCAGGTGCGTGCGCTTCCACTAGCCTCCCAGACGAAAGCCTTTGCCGAATTTGCTCATTTTGGGCATCTTACCACCAGGCAACATGCCTTTCGGTAACTGAGGCATGCCCCCAGAGCCGCCACCGCCGAAAAGGCCACCTGCCATTTGGGCCATGGCGCTTTTGTTCTTCATGAGGCCACGCATCATTTCGAATTGTTTGAGCAGTTGATTGATTTCAACGACGGGGCGCCCACAGCCTTTGGCGATGCGCTTGCGGCGGCTGCCATTGATGATGTCAGGCTTGGAACGCTCCTTAGGCGTCATGGAAAGGATGATGGCTTCCACATGCTTCATGCGCTTATCATCCACTCCTGGCATGCCTTTCAGCTTGTTCATGCCAGGGATCATGCCGAGCAGACCTTCGAGAGGTCCCAGCTTTTTCATGAAGCGCAACTGCCCGAGGAAGTCATTGAAGTCGAATTTATTTTCCTCCAGACGACGCATCATTTTCATGGCGTCTTTTTCGTCAATTTCCTGCGCGGCTTTCTCCACTAAAGAGACCACGTCTCCCATGCCGAGAATACGCTGAGCCATGCGGTCCGGATGGAAGACTTCCAACTGGTCCACCTTTTCACCTACACCGATAAATTTGACAGGACGCCCAGTCACCTGGCGCATGGAGAGCAGGGCCCCACCACGGGCATCCCCATCCAGCTTAGTCATGATGAGTCCAGTGATCGTCACCGTCTCATGGAATTTCGAGGCGACGGCGACGGCCTGCTGCCCCGTGGCCGCATCGGCTACCAGCAGGGTTTCGTTAGGCTTTACGAGATCCCGCACTTTTTTGAGTTCGCTCAGCAGGGCTTCATCCACTTCCTGGCGACCCGCGGTATCGAAAATGGCAACGCCACTGCCCTGCTGCTCTAGCCAGGCCAAAGCAGCCCGTGTCGCACGAACAACATCCGTCTCACCTGCTGCTGGCACGCATACGGGTACGCCGAGTTGCTGGCCTAGGACCTGGAGCTGAGTCACCGCTGCAGGCCGATAAAGATCCAGAGCGATGAGTAAGGGACGCTTGCCCTGCTTTTTCAGCCAGTTGGCCAACTTTGCGGAGGTCGTAGTCTTCCCTGCCCCGTTCAAACCAACCATCAAGATGCGCTGCGGTGGCCCTAGATCCAAGTCAGCCGCACTCCCCAAAATCTTTTCCAATTCGTCATGGAAGATTTTAACGATTTGCTGTCCTGGGGTCACTGTCTTGAGGACTTCTTCCCCCAAAGCCCGAGTTTTAACAGCCTCGATCAAGTCTTTGGTGACTTTGAAATCCACGTCTGCTTCCAGCAAGGCGAGGCGAATTTCCCGCATCGCATCAGCGATGTTGGATTCGCTGATCTTGCCCAGGCCGCGCAGTTTACGGAAGGCATCTTCGAGTTTGTCAGTGAGTGCAGAAAACATGGAAAGGGAAGCTCTATACATCGGTGCTTCTCCCTTGTGTCGCAAGCAGGGATTGAACCCGGACTATGCAGTAGAGTAGACCAGAGGTGCGGTTAGAGTCTCGATTTTGCTAAAGATGGCGTCCATCCAGGGGCGTTTTTTGCGGGG
>NZ_JACHIF010000006.1:300000-396266 GCF_014203045.1 Prosthecobacter dejongeii | reverse complement strand
CCATGAGGGTGAAGCATGCCATAGGTGTCAATCCCACACAGCGTCAATACCTTCGCTCACAACACCTCGCGCCTATTGCATCATCCGGGTTTAACCGTTTCGATACAAACGAGGAACGCGAGTGTTGATGTTCGTCAGCACTTCATAAGGAATGGTCCCGGCCCACTCAGCCACTTCAGCCGCTGAAATGGACTGCCCCTCAGAGCTTCCTAGCAGGATCACTTCATCGCCATTGTAAGCGGTGCCTTGATCCAGATTCACCATCATCTGATCCATGCACACCCGACCGATGACAGGGTAGCGCACTCCCCTAACGATGACTTCAGACTTGTTTGACAAGGCCCGGAAATAACCGTCACCATACCCCACAGGAACGGTGATCACGCGGACGGGGTGGTCACTTTGCCAAGTGGAGCCGTAGCTGACAGGATGCCCCGGCTGTACTACTTTAAAGTAGGCCACGCGGCTCTTCCACGTCAGCGCTGGGCGCACCGGGACGGTCTGCTGACAGTCTGCGCTGGGATAGACGCCATACAAAAGGATGCCTGGACGCACGAGATCCAAATGGCTCTCTGGCAACTGGAGGATGCCCGCACTGTTCGCCATGTGGCGCATGGGCACTGGCAGGCTGCGCTTTTCATAAAAGGTTAGGACTTCATGGAAGCGCTCCAACTGCAATTTGGCGTGCCCCAAGTCGGCTGCGTCCGCATTGGCGAAGTGCGAATAAATCCCTTCCACCTGCACATGCTCACAGGCTAGACTGGCCTCCAGCAAAGTGGCAGCACTGTAGTAGTGGATGCCAATACGCTCCATGCCGGTATCAATCTTCAAATGCACACGCGCACGTCTGCCCATAGCAGCAGCCGTCTCATTGATGAGGTGCAGCTTCTCGACCGAGGGCGCAGTTAGCGTGAGATCATGCTGAAGGAAGAGCGGAATTTGCTCCCCTGCGATCCCTCCTAAAACGAGGATGGGCGCCGAGATTCCCTGCCGACGAAGAAGGATACCCTCCTCCAAAAAGGCCACACCTAGATAATCCACGCCACACTGCACCATGTGATTGGCCACAGGCACCAGACCATGACCATAGGCATTGGCCTTCAGGATGGTCATCACGCGGGCACTGCCCACATGCTGCTGAATCGCTCTCAGATTCTGTGCTAGGCAGCCTAGATCCACCTCCACATGCGTGGGCCTCACGGGTTGCTCAGCCATGGATGCTTCAAAGACGGAGGTCATGAAATCTTCCGCAGAGCCCGCAGGCGTTCACGTTTCTCGCGCCCAGCATAGGCTTGTTCAGGAATGTAGTCCTCCTCCACAGCCCATGCATGGGGCGGAAACAGAGCGGACAATTCCTCCAGGGATATGCCAAAGGGCGGCCCTGATTCTCCAGGATCCATTTCAGGCTCGATGAACCAGACCCCCACCAGCAACCCACCAGGCCGCAAGAGTTGCCCCACCGTTTCGGCATAAGCCTGCCTCAAGTGAGGAGGCAGGGCACAGAGACAGGTGTGCTCAAAGATAAAGTCAAAACTCCCCTTCCACGCTTCAGGCAGGGCAAACAGATCCCCCAAGACAAAACGCGACGCGTGGCCGGGATGGGTGGCCATGGCGCGCTGGATAGCCGTAGCGGAAAGATCCACGCCGACGGACTCATACCCAGCCTCAGCCAGGAACACCACATCATGCCCGAGGCCACACCCTGGCACCAAGGCACGCCCTTGCAGCTGAGGGTGAGCTTGAACCCATACTGACAAGGGAGGCGATGGCGCTCCCTTGTCCCACGGGGTATTTCCTTCTATGTAGCAGCTTTCCCAATCAGTCATAACAATGACAGAGGGGAGCGCAGCAAGCCGCGCCTGCAACCTGAATCCTTCACTCAGAGAGCGGCCACGATGGCATTGCCCATTTCACGGGTGCCCACCTTGCGGGTGCCTTCCACGCCTGTGAAGATATCACCAGTGCGCAGACCACTTTCGATGGCCTTCTTCACCGCGTTTTCGATAGCGACGGCTTCCTGCTCCAATCCCAGAGAGAAGCGAAGCAGCAGTGCTGCGGAGAGAATCTGAGCGATGGGGTTAGCGATGCCCATGCCCGCAATGTCTGGAGCGGTGCCGCCGCTGGGCTCAAAGAGGCCAAAGTAAAGACCATCGCCCTTCGGTTTACCCAGGCTGGCACTGGCAAGCATGCCCAGGCTACCACAGATCATGGCCATCTCATCACTGAGGATGTCGCCAAACAGGTTTTCTGTGACCATGACGTCAAAGCTGCGGGGGGCTTTGATCAACTGCATGGCCGCATTGTCCACATAGAGGTGAGCCAGAGTCACGTCTGGATACTGAGCAGCCACTTCCAGCATGGTTTCACGCCACAACACACTGTTGGTTAGCACATTGGCCTTATCCACCGAAGTCACATGCTTACGGCGAAGCTGGGCGGCTTTGAAAGCAACGTGGGCAATGCGCTCGATTTCGCTCTTTTTGTAAACCATCGTATCAATCACTTCGATGTCGCCATCTGGCAAGGTGGTGCGGCTCTTCGGCTGGCCAAAATAAAGACCGCCGGTCAGTTCACGCACGCAGAGGACGTCAAAACCACCTTCCACCAGATCTGGCCGGATGGGGGAAGAGGCCGTCAAAGCCGGGTAGCAGAGACCTGGACGAAGGTTGGCAAAAAGGCCAAAATGCTTGCGCAAAGGCAGCAACGCACCGCGCTCTGGCTGCTCGTTCGGGGGGAGTTTTTCCCACTTTGGGCCACCGACTGAACCGAAAAGGATGGCATCGCTAGCTTCGCAGGCAGCCACGGTTTCAGCAGGCAGGGCTTTCCCCACGGCATCAATCGCGGCTCCGCCGACGAGTTGGTGATTGTATTCAAACCCAAAATCAGCCTTGGCGGCGAGGGTATCGAGAACTTGGATCGCCTCGGCCATGACTTCAGGACCGATACCATCACCAGGGAGGACTGCGAGTTTGTACGTGCGACTCATAAATAGGGTCGGGTTTATGGACGAAGAAGCGGCGACGGGCAAGGGCGGAGAATTCAGTTGAGCAATTGGAGCGCCGAATCCGTCCAACACCTAGATGCGACCTAGTGAGTGTTCCAAATACTCCCACATTTTAGCATTGCCTTCTTCTCCCCGTGTCAATACCCTGTCTTTACAACCATGAAAAACCCCCTTTCATCTCTTATCACCACGGCTGCGCTGCTGTGGCTGTCCCCTTTGTCAGGGCAGGCACAGAGTTCTGACGCCCAGGTAGTGGCAGACATCAACACTCAAGCTCCGGCTGCTAATACCTCCCGTAAATCCATGGTGAAGGTCAATCCAGGCAGTGGAGAGATCCTCATCATCGCCGTGGATGATCCTTTAAGCGGGGGCGAACTTTGGCGGAGCGACGGCACTCTGGCCGGCACCCGTCAGGTGCGAGACATCATTCCTGGACCGACAGGCTCAGATCCACGTGACCTCACGACGGTGGGAAACCGGGTGTTTTTCTCTGCATTAGAGGCTAATGGGCGCAGCAGTCTTTGGGTCACAAACGGCGAATTTGCCACCACCAATAAACTGGCTGAATTCCCCACTTCTCCTCAACCGGACAATCGCCGACTGGATCGTTTTACCGCATTCAACGGTCGGCTGATTTTCCGTGGATACGATAGCGACGCAGGCAGTGAAATCTGGATGTCTGACGGCACCCCAGCAGGCACCGTCCGTAACTTAGACATTACAGGTTCATCCCTTAATTCCGACGTGGACCACTTCTTCAATTTGAACAACCAAACGCTCTACTTCACCGCCGATACGAGCAGCTTGGGGCGTGAATTGTGGAAGATGAACAGTTCTTTCCAGACTTCCCTTTACCAGGATATCCAAGAAGGCATTGAATCCAGCTTCCCGTCAGACAGCACCCCAGTCAATGAGACCACGGCCGGATTCAGAACGGAGATGATCGCCGCCACCCCAGATGAAATCCTTTATTTCATCGCAGACAGTCCGCTGGGCATTGAACTCTGGAAGACCGACCGTGCGGGAAATGCGACTGGAACAACCATCGTCCAAGATATTTTACCAGGTTCAGAAAGTTCTTCGCCACGGTCTTTGAAAACGATGACCGTGAGCGGGACGGAATACCTCTTTTTTGCTGCTAACAAAAGCGATACCAGTGGGCGTGAGCTCTGGAGGTCCAACACGATCACAGGCGTCACTGAAATCGTCCGTGACATCGTCCCTGGAACCGATGGTTCCAGCGCGAATAACCTCCACGTCATTGGCAATACCCTGTTTCTCACAGCCAACGATGGCCAGGGCGTGGAACTGTGGCGCAGCAACGGTAGCGTCGGGAACGCTGGAACAACTTTGGTCAGCAACATCAATCCAGGTGCAGGCAGTTCCAATCCGACAAACTTCTTCACCTTTAACAACCGCCTTTTCTTCACCGCAGTCAACGGCACTGGCATGGCCCTCTATAGCTGCGGGACGACAGGTACCGAAACCCTTGTGCGTCAATTTGCTGCGGCAGATACGGCTTCCAGCTTTACTCAGATCGGAACCAATCTGTACTTTCTTGTCAATGGATCCCAGCTTTGGGTCACAAACGGCGTTAATCCCGCAGGGACAACGCTGGTAAAAAACTTCCAGGAAGGCAATGCGGGCTCAGCAGCAACGGGCCTGACAAAAGTGGGCACCACAGAAGTTTATTTCTCTGCCAATGACGGTATCTCAGGCCAGGAACTGTGGAAGACTGACGGGCTACCAGGAGGCAGCACCGTGCAGGTAGCCAATATTCGCCCTGAAGCGGAGGGGCCAAATGCCCCACCGCTTGGCTCAGATCCCCTTTACATCACTCCGTCTGGCAGCAAGGTTTTCTTCAGTGCAGATGCCACCGGCAGCAATCGTGAACTGTGGATGACTGACGGCACAACCCTGGGCACCACCGTTGTCAAAACCACGGGAGATGCCGAAATCAATGTTAGCGGCGCTAGCGACCCGACCTTCCTGGCCGATGTGAATGGTGTGGTTTACTTTTCAGCGGTGTCTTCTGGAAACGGCCGCGAACCCTGGAAGTCTGACGGCACCCCAGAAGGCACTCAGATGCTTGCAAACTTAGTGACGACGACGGGCTCCTCGAACCCTGAAGAGTTCATCAAATTCAAGAATGAAGCGTATTTCGTTTCATCTGCCTCTGGAGAAGGTCGGCGCCTTCGCAAAGCCGTCCCCCCGTATGCAGCCATCATTGATGGCGTTACAAATCCAGGCATCCCTAACGATGCGGGTCCAGATGATCCGAAGGAACTGACCGTCGCTGGCACCGGATCCAATGAACGGCTTTACTTTTCAGCGCGCATTCCTGGCAAAGGCCGTGAACTTTGGAAAAGCGATGGCGCATCCAACCGCACGGAGTGCATTGACATCAATACAGGGGTTAACAACTCCAACCCCGAGCAACTGACCTCTGTTGGCTCCCAGCTCTTCTTTGTGGCCACCGATGGCACTGCGACCAATACCGGACGAGAGCTTTGGGTGACCACAGGCAACCGAGCCACCACTCGCTTGGTTAAAGACATCAATCCAGGCGATGGACACTCCGATATCCAAGACATGATCGAAGCCGGTGGAAAACTCTTTTTCACCGCCGTGACTGCCGCGAATGGACGCGAATTGTGGGTGAGCAACGGCACCTCAGCGGGCACTGTCATGCTTAAAGATATTGTCCCTGGCATCGAGAGCCCAAACATCACCAACATGCGGAATGTGGATGGCATCCTGGTTTTCTCGGCCAACAATGGTGTGGATGGTCGTGAAGTCTGGATCTCCGATGGCACGCCTGCTGGCACCATCCTGCTGCAAAATCTGGCACCACTCTCCGCCTCATCCAACCCAAGCGAATTCACGGCTCTGAATGGCCAAGTGCTATTTGCGGCGACGACACCAACCACGGGCTATGAACTATTAACCTCCTTCATCGGATCCAATCTTGAGGTCCAGCTTCAGCCCGCCAATACTGTCATCAATGCAGGGAGCACGGTGGTCTTCCCCGCTGTAGATTTCAAACTCAACACCACGCTGACGCTGACCTTGAAGAATACAGGCAGCAATGTCCTGAAGGATGTGAAACCCCTGATCAGCGGCGTCAATGCCTCTGAATTTACCCTGGTCGCGCCGAAAGCGGCCACCATGGTCTCTAGCAATGGAAGTACCTCCATGGCTATTCGCTTCACACCCAAGGAAGGCGGGGTCCGGAGAGCGACGCTTTCCATCTTCAGCAATGACAATGAGCCTAAACCCTTTGTTATCCAACTGGAAGGCACCGGCAACAAAGACCCAGAAATCACGCTTCAGCCTCTTCCCCTGATGCTGAAAGTAGGAGAGCCCGCATCCTTTGAATCCACCGCCACTGGTACTGCCCCTCTGGCCCTCCAGTGGAGAAAGGGATCTGCAAGTGTGGCAGGTGCCACCAGCACCACGCTGAACATCAGTGCGGTCACGATCAAAGATGCAGGGGCCTATAGCCTGTTTGTCAAAGGCACCCCCCTTACCGCAGTGAGCAATCCGGCCGAACTCGGGGTGGTAGAAGACTACGTCAGTCCACCTCTGCTCGTGGCAGGGATCGACAAAGTGGCCACGCTGAAGGTGAATGCTGCGGGAAATCAACTCACCTACCAATGGCTGATCCAACGGGCAGGCGATCCACAGCCATCGGAGTTGCAGAATGATGAACGAGTCAGCGGCGCACAGACGAAGACCTTGGTGATTAAAAATCTGCTCACCAGCGATACGGCTGAATACTCATGCCGCGTCACCAACCCTGGCGGCAGCAAGGTGGGCGGCACCACCCAACTCAATGTCTTCAGTGAGTCACCGGATGTTTACAGCACCCAAAATATGCCAAATGGCGTGGTGGGGGGAGACTATAAGCATCAGATTAAAATTGACCCAGCCGCGATTAAATCAGCCCTGACTTACTCCGCCACAGGCCTACCCCCTGGCCTCAAGGTGAATGTCAAAACGGGCGAAATCACAGGCCGCCCGACGAAGGACGGAAACTACAGCCCCGTCCTCACCGCCAAAAACACAGTGGGTAGCGACAGCTATACTGTCGATCCTCCCATCAATATCGAGCTCTTCCCCGCCGGGGTCGAAGGCATCTATGCTGGCACGGTGGAGCACAATGGTGAAATCAATGGTCACCTCGGAGGTCGCCTGGATCTCACCGTCACCAAAACGGGGAGCTTCAGCGGCAGCCTCACGCTCGGTGGCAGCAAATTGCCAATCAAAGGCATCATGAACGTCTATCGTGCTGAAACGAATACGCTGCCGGAATTCGAACTCCTCGTGAAACGCACCGGCAAGCCCGTGCCGGAACCCGTGACCTTGCAGGTCGAGCTTAACCCTGTGACCGGTCTGCTAACTAGCAATAGCAAGGTAACCGTTCTGGGTAAAACAGCTCTCATCGCAGGAGCTCGCCGGGTGGATGCACTCGCAGCCGCATCATACGTGGGATACTACACCTTCGGGATGGAGCTTGGGGACATGGGCCAAGTGGGCGAAGCCTCTGCCGCCACGATTCCTCAGGGTTGGAGTTACGGCTCTTTCACGGTGGCGAAAGATGGTAAACTTACCTTTGCGGGTCGCACGGCCGATGGGGACAAAATCATCGGCGCTTCGTTTGTGGGCGTGGACAGCAAAATCGTTGTTTTCCAGACCATGTATACCCCGCTGAAGGGCTCCCTTCTCGGCAGCTTAACTGTGGACTCTGTGAATACAGCAGACCTCACGGATAACACCCTAACAGGTGATGTGGAATGGGTGCGCCCGGCGGATCCGAAATCGAAGACCCGCACCTATGTCGCAGGCTTTGGTATGACAGGCACGCCCGTGTTAGATCCCGTGCCCCTGGAAGTTACAGGCTCCATCTATGTCAAACCCGTGGGCACAGCACTCACCCTTAACCTGCCTGCACCGACGACTGTGGACCTCGACTTCCGTTATGGCGGCCTTCTTGAGGCCGATGTCATGGCCCGCCTGGATGCCAGCGTGATTGTGGCCGCTAGCCACAAGATCACTCAGCCAACTCCGGCGACCACTGGACAGACGAAGCTTGCCTCCATCGCTGGGGGTACAGGCCTCTTCACCGGCAGCTTCGCCCTGACCGATGCAGACCTCCGACCGAACTTCACCAAACCGCTCATCCGCAAGGTGACCTTCCAGGGCATCATGGTGAAAGACCATTTGGGTGAGAAATTCGGCGCTGGATTCTTCCTCTTGCCAGAGCTGCCAGAAGGCACCGAAACACCGACCACGGTGCCGATTCTGAGCGGTGAGATCGAGCTCACGCCTGTTCTTCCTTAATCATCAGTCATCCATCCAACAGGCGTGAAGGGACACCCCTTCACGCCTGTTTTGTTTTCGACTCAAATGGAGAAGGAATTTAATCCAGGAGCTTCTTGCGCACGATGTCCGTGACAATCTTCGGATTTGCCTTGCCTTGGCTGGCCTTCATGGCTTGGCCAGTGAACCAGTTCATGGCCTTTTCATTGCCGCCTTTGACCTCAGCCACCTTATCTGGATTCGCGGCCAGGATTTGCTCCACAATCGCCTCCAGCGCACCTGTATCACTCACCTGCTCAAAGCCCTTGGCCTTGATGATGGGTGCCGCGCTCTGACCGGTGGTGAACATCTCGGCAAAGACTTCCTTCGCCTGATTGTTGCTGATCTTGCCAGACTCCACCACGGCCACCAATTCATTCAATGCTTCGGGTTTGACCGGGCAGGAGGCGATGCCTTCTTCGCTGTCTTTCATGAGTCCCAGCAGGTCATTGATGACCCAGTTCGCCACCTTTTTAGCGGGCACTTTGAGATCGGCAGAAACAGCCGCTTCATAGTAGCTGGCCAGAGCCTTGTCACTGGCCAGCACACCTGCATCATAGGCACTGCAACCGTAGTCAGATTCAAAACGCGCACGCTTTTCATGCGGCAATTCCGGGACCTGCGGACGCACGCGGGCAACGATGCTCTCTGTGCGCAATGGAATCAGGTCGGGATCAGGGAAGTAACGATAATCGTGGGCATCTTCCTTACCGCGCATGAAGATCGTTTCGCCACGGTCATCGTCCCAGCGCCAAGTGCTTTGCTCTAGCTTGCCGCCACCGTCTAAGACGCCGATCTGACGGTCCACCTCATACTTGATAGCGCGGCGTACGGCCGACATGGAGTTGATGTTTTTGAGCTCGATCTTCGTACCCAAGTCCTTTTGACCTTCAGGCCGAATGCTGATGTTCACGTCACAGCGCATGTTGCCTTTTTCCATATCGGCATCGCTCACGCCTCCATAGATCAAGATTTGCCGCAGGCTGGTGATGCAGGCAAAGGCCTCCTCCGCACTGTCAATGTCTGGGTCTGTCACGATCTCCATCAGCGGCGTGCCAGCGCGGTTAAAGTCAATGGTCGTGAACTTATCGTGGTGGGTGCTCTTGCCCACATCTTCTTCCAAATGGATTCTCGTGAGCTTCACCGACTTGCCCGGATTGACGATGCTTTTTTGCGCATCTTTAGGGTAGGCCAGATCATACAACGGGATGCCACCGCCCAGACACAGAGGCAGATCATTTTGCGTGATCTGGTAGTTTTTCGGCATGTCTGGGTAGAAGTAGTTTTTGCGGTCCCACTTCACCACGGGGGGCGTGCTGCAGCCCAGCATCATGCCTGTGAGGATGGTCTTTTCAATGGCGGCTTCATTCAGCACAGGCAGGGCTCCTGGCAGGCCTAGACAGGTGGGGCAGGTATTCGTATTCGGCTCCTCACCCACCATGACCGGGCAGGCGCAGAACATCTTGCTCTGCGTGGTCAGTTGCGCGTGAACTTCAAGGCCGATGGTGACTGTGTACTTGGGCATGGGAGGGCATGACATTGGAATCCCTTTCCCCTGCTGGCAAGTGGGGCTTCGGCTCCAGCGGCGGAGATTTTCCTGCTGCTGCCTCAGAATCACTTACAAGCCATGTTAACATAACACATTCTTCCCTTCATACTTCACAGGATTGTCCACCAGGGCTGCGTTTATGCCTCACCAACCCAATGAAATCGCTGCCACTTCTCCTCACCACCCTCTTAACCTGGGGTCTTCATGCCCAGGCTGCCGACTGGTCCCAGCAGGCCATGGAAGATGCCAAGCAGGATCGCACCAGCATCCCGTATGATGGCATCACGCCTAACAAAATGGTCTGTGACACGACCCTGCGCCTGCTGCCCGATGGCACCTGGGGGCTCATGATTTTAGCTGGAGGAGACTTTGAGCCATCTCCTGAAAACTACACCGGCATCACCTTCAGTAAGGACGAAGGCCGCACCTGGTCCCCCTTGCAAGCTGTGGACACGGGCCTGCCCCGTGCTGGCGAAACCATTGGCCAAGGGGTGACGGAGCTCATGGTTCGTGAAGGCCGCTGCACCGCCTTCCTTTCCACACATTCGCAGACGTGGGGCCGCCACTGGAAGTCCTGGATCATGCACAGTGACGACAGTTGCAAAACGTGGTCGAAGCCAGAGCCCGTCCCAGGACGCTTGGCCAATTTCACCTTCGTGCGCAATCACATCACCACACGTGATGGCCGCATCCTCATCCCCTTCCAGCATTACGTAGGCCCCGGTGCAGACGTGCCACCGCCCCCAGCCGAAGAAAAACCCTGGCACAAGGCCCTCACCCACTACGTCAGCAATCCCCGCAACGGCATCCTCATGAGCCGTGATGGGGGTAAAACTTACACTGAACATGGCAATGTGCGGCTGACGACTGATGACCGCTACCATGGCTGGGCCGAAAACAACATCGTGGAGCTTAGCGATGGTCGCATCGCCATGATCATCCGGGGAGATCGCCTGGGCGGTGTCCTTTATTATGCTGAATCCAAAGACGGCGGCAAAACATGGCCCGAGTTTGCAACCAAAACAGATATTCCGAACCCCGGCAGCAAAGCCACCCTTTATCCTTTAGGTGGCGATACCGTAGCCATGCTGCACAACCCAAATCCCAAGCACCGCAGTCCCCTTTCCCTCTGGATCAGCTTTGACGGTATGAAGACCTGGCCCTACCAGCGCGTGCTCGTCAAAGAATCCAGCGATGGACCTAAAGGCCGCCTGAATTACCCCGATGGTTTTGTCAGTGCCGATAAAAAGTGGCTGCATTTCGCCTACGATGACAATCGCCACCGTGCCGTGCATTACAGTGCCAAACTACCCGCAATCCCCTAACCACCTTTGCGGATGCAAAATCTCCTCACCCGCTTCACTGGTCTCTACCCCCTGTGGCTGCTTGCTTTTGCCGCCTTGGCTTTTGTAAAACCCGAGAGCCTCTTTTGGTTCTCTGGGCAATGGATTACCTGGGCACTGACCACCGTCATGCTGGGCATGGGCTTTACCCTGACCGTGGATGACTTCCGCCGCCTACTGAAGATGCCGGGCTGCGTCGCGCTCGGTTTTGCGGCTCAATACACCATCATGCCGCTGGCAGGGTGGGCCGTTGCAGAAGCGATGAATTTGGAACCCGGTTTTGCCATCGGCCTCATCCTCGTCGCTAGTTGCCCCGGCGGCACCGCCTCCAACATGATCACTTACTTGGCTCGTGCCAATGTGGCCCTTTCGGTCATCCTGACCTTGGCCTCCACGCTGCTGGCTTTCATCATGACCCCGCTCTGGTGCAAGACGCTGGCCGGCACCTATGTGGCCGTGGATGCCTGGGGACTGTGTCTTTCCACACTTCAGGCTGTCGTGGTGCCAGTCATCATCGGTGTACTGTGCAACTGGCGTTTCCCTCAGACTGTCGCCAAAGTGGCCACGCTCGGTCCCGTCGTCTCCGTCATCGCCATCTGCTTTATCACGGGCGGCATCGTCGCCCAGAGCGCAGACTCCATGGCTGCCAATGCGGGCAAGCTCACTCTAGCGGTGGCTTTGCTCCACCTCATCGGCTTTGCCCTGGGCCACATCGTTTCAAAAGTCTTTGGCTATTCGGACGACGTGGCTCGCACCGTGTCCATCGAAGTCGGCATGCAAAACGGAGGCATGGCAGCCATGCTGGCGAAAAGACACTTCACCACCGAACCGCTTTCCGCCGTGCCTGCCGTCTTCAGCGCGCTGATGCAAAACCTCATCGGCTCCCTCCTCGCCGCCTGGTGGCGTGCCCGGCCTGTGCCATGCACAGACGTGTCCGATAAAAATTGCCCATGAGCCGCAGCCACATTTACTACTGGAAATGCGATCGCCCGGCAGCCTTTCACGGGACTGAGGTGCAGACTTCGGCAGATCTCTACCCACAGGTTCTTGCCCTCCTTAACAAGCAAAATCCAGGCCTAACCATTGATTTAAATGAAGGTGGTGGACAGGGCAATCACCGAACCTTCATCGCTCGCATTCGCGAGGAAGATGTCTTTGTGCGGATTGAAGATGGGCCAGAGCATGACGATTACATCGAAACCGAATCTCGCGTGCAAGAAGCTGTGCGGGCCCTTGGCATTCGCACGCCAAGGATTTTGGGTGTGGATGCCAGCCGCCATGAGGTGCCTTTTGCCTGGCAGCTTATGGAAGTGGTTCCTTATCCAGACCTCAACCACTGGCAGAAACGTGGGGAGTTGAACCTGCCCCGCATGGCTCATGAAATCGGCAGTGCCGTGGCCCGCTGGCAGGATGTTCCGGTGGACCGTTTCGGCCCCTTCCAATCAAGAGGTGAAGGTTTAACAGGCTTTCATGCCAGCTATGCCGATTACTTTCATCTACACCTCGACCGCCATCTGCATTTCCTCAACCAGCATCAATTCCTGTCACTGGCTCACGCCGATGACATCCGCCGGGAAATCAAAATCCACGAACCGCTGCTGCATCTACCCTACGGCTGCCTGGTCCACAAAGATCTCGCCCTTTGGAACATCCTCGGGAAGAAGGATGAAATCCTCTCCTTCATTGATTGGGACGACTCCATTTCAGGAGATCCCATGGATGACCTCTCTTTGCTGGGCTGCTTCTACGATGGCGCCGTCATTGCACAGGCTCTGTCCGGTTATGAACGACTCAAACCGCTACCCCAAGAGCATCGTCGGCGCTTCTGGCTGCATCTTCTCCGCAACATGATCGTGAAGGCCGTCATCCGCGTGGGCGCAGGTTACTTTGACCGTAACGATGGCTTTTTCCTCATCGGCTCCGGCAGTACGGGAGCAGACCTTCGCAGCCTCACTCAGGCCCGGCTTCAGGCTGCACTCCAAGGGCTGCGCGACGACGCAGCCATCACCACACTTTAGCAAATCCCCTTTCCTTTTTATGAATCCTCCTTCGCCTTCACATATCGGCACCTGGCTTTCGATTGGTTCACCTGTGATTGCCGAGTTGGCCGCCGCCTGCGGTTTTGACTGGGTCTTGCTCGACCTGGAACATGGCTGCGAATCTGAAGCCGCCATTCCTAACCAACTGCGTGCGCTACGTGGCAGCTCCACCCAGGGCATCGTACGTGTGGGGGCACCGCACCCAGACCTTATTGCCCGTGTTCTCGACTGGGGCGCCCACGGCATCATGGTTCCGCACGTCAACACCGCGGCGGAGGCTGAAGCCATCGTCAAAGCTGCGCACTATGCCCCCCGTGGTCATAGGGGCTTTTCGCGCACCGTTCGCACCTACGACTATGGTTTAAACCCGCCCGGAGATGAACTAACCCGCCCCATCATCCTCGCTCAAATCGAGACCCTACAGGGAGTCGAACAGGCGGCGGCCATCGCAGCCGTGGACGGCATTGACGCTTTATTCGTTGGGCCAGCCGACCTTGGGCATGACATGAAAGTGCGACAGAGCAAGATCCTTTACGATGACTGCCTCCACACCGTGGCTCAAGCCGCCAACCAGTCAGGCAAAGCCAGCGGCATCCTCATTCGCAATGCTCAAGACCTCGAGAAAATGCGCTCCTTCGGCTTCACTTGGCTGGCGATTGATTCCGATTTGTCCCTGCTGCGTTCGGGATTTTTAGGCCATGTGCAAGCCGCCAAATCCTAACCAATAATTCATCAAAACAACTCTTTCATACCCTTCCCCTTATGAAGCTCTGCCTCACTCTCCTGTCATGGCTGACATTATCAGCCCTGGCTCAAAACGATGCCTCCTTGCCCCCATCCATCTTGGATTTGCCGCTTAAGCCTGTGGTCATCAATACCGATCCCGGCCCCGAATATTCCGATGAACAACGTGACTACGCGATGGTCATCGGTATGGATCGCACGCCGAAAGGCCGCATCTGGGCCGCCTGGGTAGCCGGAGGCGACAGCCCACGCGCTTACTTCGTTGCAGCCAGCAGCGACGATGAAGGCAAGACGTGGTCAAAGCCCCGCCTGGTGATTGATGCGCCAGATGCCCCCACGGGCGTGGAGGTGAGTGTGCTGGTGGGAAATTTCTGGACAGACCCCACAGGTCGCCTGTGGCTCTTCTACGATCAATCCCTTTCCATGTTTGATGGTCGTGCCGGGCTCTGGGCCATCACCTGTGACAATCCCGATGATGACAAGCCCGTGTGGTCTGAGCCGCGCCGCATCTGGCATGGCATGACACTGAACAAACCCACCGTGCTCAGCAACGGTGAGTGGCTGCTGCCCATCTCACTCTGGACACGCGACCGTATCGGCGTGCCAGAGCTACGCGAAAAAGGTTACGCAGATCTCGATGAAGTCCGCATGGCTAACCTTTTCGTTTCAAACGACAAAGGTGTCACCTGGACTCGACGCGGGGGAGTCATGGTCCCAGAAACGGACTTCGATGAGCACATGGTGGTCGAGCTCAAAGATGGTCGTCTCTGGCTGCTGGCACGCACCAAACAAGGCATCTCTGAAAGCTTTTCTAGCGATCAAGGCCGCACCTGGAGCGAAGCCAAGCCTTCTGTGATTCAAAATGCCAGCGCCCGCTTTTTCATCCGTCGCCTCGCATCCGGGAATCTGGTCCTGATCAAAAATGGCCCGTTGGACAAACGCATCAAAGGCCGCAGCCACATGACGGCTTTTATCTCTGAAGATGACGGCAAGACCTGGAAGGGCGGCTTGATTCTCGATGAGCGAAATGGCGTATCCTATCCCGATGGATTTCAATCTCCCGATGGCACGATCAACATCATCCATGATCGTGAACGCGCCAAAGAACGCGAAATCATCATGCATCGGGTCACTGAGGCGGATATCCTAGCAGGCAAATTGGTAACACCGAATTCACAGACCAAGATGCTGGTGAGTAAGGCACGCGGAGCTGAAATCGGCCAGCGTCTTTACAATGGCATCCAACTTCCTAGCGAGTGGCCACCGCGCAACCTTGACGCGAAAAGCTACGAGCCTATGCCGGTGCCTTACTTGAAGGCCAAACCGAAAATCATCCCCATTGATAAAGGCAGACAGCTCTTTGTGGACGATTTTCTCATCGAGAGCACCGACCTTAAGCGCACCTTTCATCAGGCACGCAAACACGAAAAGAATCCTGTCTTTAAACCCGAGACAAAGTATGAGCTTGATCCTGTAAAAATCGAAGGTGACGAGCAGGCCGTCTGCTACCTGGGGCACGGCGGTGTGTTTTTTGATCCGAAAGAAGATCTCTACAAGATGTTTTATACCGCTGGCTGGCGCGGCGGGCTGGCGCTTGCCACAAGCAAGGATTTGCTCCAATGGACACGGCCAAACATCGGCACCGTCGGCGGCAATCTCTTGCTTCCCCCGGGACCTGAGTGGGCAGGCGGCGATAACAGCGTGTGGCTGGACGTGAATGCCAAGGACCCCATGCAGCGAGTGAAGATGATGACGGACCGCCGCCCCTTGCCCGCTGGCCACACATTGCAAACATCTCCCGATGGCAAGGTCTGGTCTCAAGGTGTAGCGACAGGCAAAGCAGGCGACTATTGCTCCTTCTTTTACAATCCATTCCGCAAAGTGTGGTGCTACAGCATCAAGCAAGGCGGCGAACATGGGCGCAACCGCTGGTACTCAGAAAATGCCGACTTCATCAAAGGGGCCGACTGGAGCCAATCTGTCTTTTGGTGCAATGCGGATAAGCTGGATGCACCCGATCCAAAAATCGGTGATGCCGCCCAACTTTACAGCCTCAACGCCACCGCTTATGAAAGCTTGATGCTGGGGGAATTTTACATTCACCTCGGTCCGGATAACAAAATTTGCGAAAACGGTAAATTCCCAAAAATCACGGAAATCAAGCTGGGCTTCAGCCGTGACGGTTTCCACTGGGACCGCCCCGATCGCCAGCCCTTCATCGCAGCCACTCGCCAAGAAGGCGACTGGGATCGTGCCTACATCCACGGCACCACTGGGGTCTGCATTGTCAAAGAAGACGAGATCTGGTTCCCCTACACGGGTTACTCAGGCATCGCCCCGAACGGCAAACGCGGCCTATACACTGGTGCGGCCGTAGGTATGGCGGTGCTGCGTCGCGATGGCTTTGCCTCCATGGACGCGGGTGAAAAGGAAGGTAGCCTCACCACCGAAACCGTCGCTTTTAATGGCCGTCATTTGCGGGTCAATGCAACGACCGCTAAGGGTGAATTACGGGTCGAAGTCTTGAATGAAAAGGGCGAGGTCATCGCTCCCTACAGCCAAGAAAATTGTATCCCATTGAAGGCGGATGCAACTCAACAGACTGTTGCATGGAAAGGCGCCGACTCCCTCGATGCCGTGCGTGGCCTGCCTTTGAAGTTCCGTTTCTACCTTAAACAAGGTAGCCTGTACTCCTTCTGGACGAGTCAAACACCTTGATCAGGCGTTCACAAAACAAGGCTCGCAGCTTAAGATCGCTGCGAGCCTTTTTTGTGGAGTTACGGTGCTGAATTCTCAGAAAGTGAAAAGCTCCCTGACAAAATAGGCGTGCTACCAGTGCCAGCCTGCGGCAGCAGGAAGAACCCCACACCTGCGTGCCCAGGCACCAGCAAGCCGTAAACACTGGCTCTGCGCACTTTGCTTCCAGGCTGCTCAAAGCTACCTGTAAGCTGGCCAGTTTTTACATTGATCTTGAGGTTAAACTTTTCACCAGAGTCTGTGATCGTGAGGGTATTCAGTGTGCTCAAAACAGCCTCGTAACTAAGTGCAGGAGTCACACCTCCATTCGAGGTTTCAACGAAGAGATCTTGTGACAGCCCCAATACCCTCTGGTTTTTTTGTGGCGCGGTGTAAATACCGCCACGGACATTCATCTGATGAAAGAAGCCTGCGGGATAATTCTGAGTCTTACCCTCAGGCTGTTCATTCTTTAGCCAATCCATGCTCCCAGTTACCGTAGGGCTATCCAGGTTTACCCAGCCCTGAACGCTACCTGTGTTGCTGTACAGCAGATTATGAAGGGCGACCTGCCCCCCTGTTCCCATGCTAGTGGCCCCAGTCATCTTACTGCCGTCAGAAAGAAGCCCGCTCCAACTTACCGTGCCCCTAGCGGAAACCGTGAGAATGGCGTGGCCTATGCCCGAGGGGGCACCCGTCTCCGGCAGTGCAGGGGTATTTTCATACATGACGTTATACGTGCCTGCCTGGGAGGCATCTGCCCTGGCACGCCAGGCCTGGATATCGGCCTCCGCGCCTGGGATCCCTACGGTCCCCAGTAATTGCCCTGGATGAACTAGATCTGAAAGCGGCTCCACAGTAAACTCCAACTGCAAAGCGGGAGCTGGCGAACGCCGAAGGATGGTAGCTCGCGCCATCGCCTTTACTGCTTCTGGATCATATTCCAATGTTCCTTTGAAGGCATATACGTTAGGGCCCAATTTGATTTTACCCGTCAGACTCCCTGCGAGATTCGTCACCACTTGAAGCGTGCCGCCAAACCCTTCTTCCGCCCCGCTCACGCCATTGAGAGTGAGATTGCGCTCAACCAAACCATTGAAAGTACCGACAATGCCGGGAGGTAAAGGTTCGACAATCCAGGCCTGAGGTAATGAACTCACGGTGCCTGCCACGTTGGTAGCACTGAAGATGATTTGATAGGGCTGCACCTGTCCTTTAACGATTTTAGCCATTGTCGGTGCTCCAGTAAGAATGCCTGTCACCGCGTCAATCTTAACACCCGGAGGAAGCCCCTTTGCGGTAAACTTTGCTCCATTCTGGCTGGCTGCCAGACCGATAAGAGGCACTGGCTGACTGACAAACAAAGGATCCAGTGACGGCAAAGTCAGAACTGGTAGGGTCAGTACATTCACGACTGTATCTCCATCCGCCACCTCCACTGTGCCCGTGGGGGTAGTCATGGTAATCACGCAGGTATAATTTCCTGTGTCGCCTGTCTGCAAATTCGAGACCTTGAGATTGGCAGATTGAGCACCCGAAATCACACTGCTGGTTAGCGTCGTGCCATCTTCCAAGATCTGTCCTGACCGCTTCCACTGATAACCCACAGAAACTCCCGGCGCTTTCGGAATCGAAACGGTGCTCTTGAGCGTCAATGCAGCCCCCACTTTGAAATTGAGTGTCCCTTGGCGTAAAACGGCAAGGCCCAGGTAAGCATTCTCGGATATTTCTTCCCCGAGGGTATTCTCAGCGAAGACCGAATAAATGCCCACATCGGAAGCTTTAACGGCTGGAAGGTTAAATTCATTGCTGGTGGCATTCCGAATCACAACCAGGTTTTTACGCCATTGCAGGCTCATCGGTTGTTCCCCTACCACATCTACAGCGAAGGAAACGGGCTCGCCAATGAAGCCGATCTGAGAAGCGGGGGGCGTGGTAAAGGAGGGAGTCAGAGGCATGTACCCAGTCCCGGTTAAAGCGATGTCAAAAGGGTTTTCATTGGCATCATTGCTGGTTAGGCGAAGAATGGCCGTCCTCACTCCCGATGCCGATGGAGTGAAGTTGAGAACGAATGAAGTCGAGCCATTGGGGGCCAAACTTGTCACGGTCAGAGGAGCCGCCTCATACTCTGCCGCTTGATCTCCGGTGATGCTGAGGGAAAGATCGGTCAATGCTGCTGTCCCTAAATTACGGATCGTGATCAGCTTTGCCAGCGAGCCATTAGTCGCCACGAGATCAAAGTCCAAAGTTGAAACGCCATCCTCTAGAGATACGTCATTACCCACCGTTACGGCGATCTCTGGCACACTTACGCCCGTTCCGTTGAGAGTGAGTTCAAAAGGATTTTCATCCCCATCGTTACTCACGATTCGCAGAGTGGCCGTGCGACTGCCAGAGGCCTGCGGATTAAAGGTGACCGCAAAATTGACTTCAGATGCAGCGTTCACACTTGTGACGAGAGAGCCGATAAAGAAATCCGCGTTGTGGGTGCCCACAATACTGGCACTGACATTGGAAAGCGTGGCATTTCCCACATTGCGCAGGGTCAATGTGACAGCGTGCAAGTTACCTTGATTGACACTGCCAAAGTCAACCCCAGAGATCCCACTGACCAAATTTTCGACTCCATTCGCCAGAGCAATTTCTGGTGCGGAGACTCCCGTTCCAGATACCTGAATCACAAAGGGATTTTCATCTTCATCGTTACTGCCGATGCTCAAGACGGCAGAGCGTGAGCCACTCGCAGATGGAGTAAAAGTCACACTGAAAGTGGTGCTACCTTGAGCAGCCACTTCTTCAGCAGGCTGCGCTGTGACCACAAAGTCCGCCGCATGGGGGCCACTGGTATTGACCTGCAAAGTCTGCAATAGGCCACTGCCTGTGTTCCTAACAGTGAAAGTACGCACCTGCCCTACACCGACTGTGCCAGAACCGAAATCATAAGAGGCTGTTCCACTCTCCAGATTTGTGGAGTTGGGAGACTCCACCGCGATTTCTGGTAGCAACACCCCTTGCCCTGTTAAAGGAATCTCAAAACTCGCTTCATCCGCATCATTGCTAGTGATGGTCAGCACCGCATTCCGCACACCCGCACCACTGGGTACGAAAGTGATGAGTAAGCCAGTGCTCATTTCTGTAAAAGGCAGACTGCTGACCCCGAGCGGGGTGGAGATAACAAAGTCTGAGGCGTGAGTGCCAGTGATGTTCGCGGTTAATCCTGTCAACTCACCCGTGCCTGCCCCACTGCTGAGGTTCCTCACGACCACGGCCTGCTTGCGCATTTGGCCTAACAAGACGTCTCCCATATTCACCACCGTCACTCCATCTGTCAGTGGCTGCCCGATGGGGGACTCCACAGCAATCTCCGCTTGGGCAGGAACCGAGTTCTGCGGCCCGGTTTGGATGGAACGTAAGGGACCGTAAGAGGGCTCCCCGGTCTGTGTATTTGCCCGGATCCGGTAAAAGTAGGTGGTGAATGCCGGCAAATCAGTCAGCACGACCTCACAAAGACTGCCAGTGTAGCCGGTGCCGGGCGTGGCTGAGGCATTGGCCACATTGCCTAATGCAGTCGTCGGCCCCCACTCGATCTGGCAAGTGATGGCATTCCCATTCGGATTGGCATAACCACGGAGCGTCAGGGTGGTGTTCGCGGCCAAAGAGTAAAACGACGTGACGCTTGTGGAGTTGTATGGCTGCGTCATGACCGCAGGCCCAGTGCTCACTTGATACACCATGCCACCACCTGCAGGTTCTAGATCTTCATTGAATCCAGCCGTCCTATTCACACCATACCACTGGCCATCGCTGTGCTCATACAGCGGACCTGCTGGGGTAAAATCAGGCACCGTTCCTGGTCCTACAATGCCTTCGGCAAGGCTATGGAGCTTGCTCACTGCATTGGTTCCAGGGGTGATCTCATAGATGACCACACGCGGGCTGGCGTATGTGGTAAAGTCCTGCGTCACTTCTGAGCCGATGAAGCGGAGTTTTCCAGAAGCTGCCTTTGTGAGGGTTCCGCCTATCACTCCGCGCTGCGGATAGCTGGTATCCACAGTCGTAAAAACATTGGTGAAAGAGGAGGTTCCTGGCTCAAACTTAAACACCGTCGTGGCGGTCGTGCCCCAGACGTTTCCACTGGCATCCACCGCTAAATCCCCCGTAGGCGTGTGCCCGACCGCCGCACCACTGCTGCCGGTGAAGGCAAGCATGGAGGTAAAGGCGCCTGTGCTCGTTTGAATCTTGAACAAAGTCCCTCGGTTCGAAGGTCCTCCAAACTGGGTCGAACCCCACACATGACCACTCGCATCTGCGGCTAAGCCACAAAGAGGCTCAGTTCCATTGACACTGTCTGCACTGCTGAACGTGCGCACATAAATGACATTGGAGGTAATCGGATCTACCTTGAAAACGCTGCCTAGACTGCTGCTAGAACCCGTGCTGGTCGTCCCCCAAATGTATCCATCTCCTGGAGCGATGAGACTGCCCTTTGGCCGACATCCACCGGTGGTCACGAATGAAGTTAAAGTCGTGAAGGTGTTGAAGCTAGGATCATACTTGAAAAGCGTGCCTACATTGCTGGTGCCACCCTCTTCAGTGGTGCCCCACACCAGCCCATTGGCATCCACATAGACCTTTCCATTCGGCTTTGACCCACGGGCTACACCTGCCGTACCTGTGAAGTGAATCTTTACCTCGCGCTCTCCCGTCGTGGGATTAAAACGATACAAGGTCCCCAGATTATTATTACCTCCCACAGAAGTCGTCCCCCACAGCCAAGGCTGGCTAGCATGGCCACTCACCCCTGCTAATGGCGTGCGCCCCAGGTAAGAAACTCCTGTGTAAGCAGCGCTGCTGGAAAGATGTTCCACCACCTTCGTAAAGGAACCGTCCGAGATTTTGATTTTATAAACGGCCCAACTGCTGGCGCTACCTCCCGCTGTGGCGATCCCCCAGAGATAGCCCTGACCGTCTGTCGTGAAGCCGGCTGCAGGAGACTGAATACTGGCATTCACACCGGTAAGATTGCCGAATTGTAGCACTGTCGTGAGTGTACCCGTGGCCGCTTCGATCTTAAAAACCGTCCCTTCATTGCCAATCCCACCACTCGTCGTCGCTCCCCACAGAAATCCTGCACCATCATTCACCAATGGCCCCACGGGACTCATCCCTTTATTCGTCGCGCCATTGTTGCTGAATTCGATCACGCCCGTAGCGGTATTCGTGGCCATGTGGACTTTAAAGACCGTGCCATTGTCTGACGCTAGACCGCCATCATTCGTGACGCCCCAAAGATAACCCAGACCATCCGGGACTAAAGCCGACTGGCAAACGCTGCCTTTGATAGCCCCCACATCGACCTGAGTTCCGGTGAACTCCACCACCGTGGTCAGTGTATTGCTTGCAATGTTGTATTTGAAGACGGTCCCGTCATCATACGTTCCGCCGAGGCTGGTCGTTCCCCAGAGATTCCCTGCTCCATCATAATACAGTGCACCCTGTGGCACACGTCCTTTCGGGGCAGTGGTATTACTAAAGGTGACCCTGCGAGTGAAGGCCCCTGTCAGTTCATGAATGCGGAAAAGAGTGCCGTGGGAAGCCGTGCCATTGGCTGTGTATTGCGTCATGCCCCACAGATAGCCTTGCCCGTCAGAGACCAAACCTGCCCCCGGACTGTTTCCCATGAACAGGCCTGCATTGCCTGTGAAGGTGACCATATTTTGGAATTCCCCAGTTTCGGGGCGCACGCGAAAAATGGAACTCGCTCCAGGCGCCGCAGCATTGGAACTCGTCGTTCCCCAGAGCCATCCATCTGAACTCGCTAATGGCGTGCTGGCCGGAAACTCCCCCGGCTGACCACCATTCATTCCGTCAAAAGACAACCCGCCAATTTTTCCGGACGGAGACATCTGAAACAGGGTGCCTTTCGTGAAAGCACCTCCACCAGGGCTTGTGCCATAAAAATTTCCATCCGAGTGAAGCAGGAGCGGCGCTCGTGGGGGGACACTCACACCGTTCGGATTTGGCCCCACTTCAAATCCCACTTGAGGAACTATTGCCGGGGTTGCTTGAAGCATCAGGCTACCCAAGAGCAAAGGCAGTAAAGGATTGAGAAGTATTTTTCTAAAGAGCATCGCAGAAAGCAACTCCCCTTTTCCTTTTCCGGTTACCAACTCAACTTAATTTTTTTGCATTTTGCACTCCTATTTTGTGCAGATTGGCAGCCATCTCTTCCGATGACTGCCCATCATTCCTTAAACGTGGATTTTAGCCCCACTCACTTCTTCTTTGGCGGAGGTGCCAGAAAGGCCTTGGGCCCCACCTCAGCACGGATTTCTGTGTTGCGCCGGATGATCACGCTCAGCGTCTGCTGCTCGACCAAGCGGACGATTTCACGAGGTAGATAAGCCTGGTACCAGAAGCGATCTCCATCCCGCAGGCGGGTGAACTGATCGGCCAGAACTCTGTGGAAAGTAGGCCCCACCATGGCCCCAGGAACATCTGCCTCAGCCAGGCCGCCGATCCAGAGATCAATGTCGGTTGGGTTTTCGTAAGCGGCATCCAACTTCGCCGCGACCTCGGGGCTTTTATTCACGTCGGAAAACTTGGTGATGGGCTTCAAACCCAGAGCCTGACGAGTCGCCGCCAAAGCTGGCAGCCCATGGTCACGACCACGCTGAATATTGAGAGAGGCGAGGTCCAAACCACCAGCCCCAGGCGCACCGAACAAGAAGTTTCGCACGTCATCAATCACCATTTCATCCAGCTCCTGAGCACGTTGGGAAGCCATGCCTCGAAGGATCACATCAATGCCTTCATGGCTGATCTCCTGAGGCTGGAAGAAGGAACCCGCCAGGCTGAGGCTACCTGCGGCAATCTCCTGCCCTTGGGCATCAATGCGCAGCAGTGTGGGTGATAGCAGGCTATGTCCCAGGCGATAAGCTGCCGTGGCAAACTCATTGCTAATGGTGGGATCTACATTCGTTTGATAACCCCGATAAGGCTTCAGTGCGGCAGGACCTAACAAAATGGGTAAAAACTCACGATAGGTGATGGCCTGCATCTCAGCGGCCACGATCATGCGGGCAAACTGGTAGATTTCCTCATCCGCTGCTTCAGGGTTCGCTCCGCGATAGAGATCCGCCCACCAGTTGTGCTCACGTAGAAACAGGGTGTGGATAGCGATCAAGCCGACTTGCTCATTCACCCGCACGTCCCCCGTCACAAAGAAGGATGGCCCAGGTGGGATATTGGGCAGATTATCGGTATTAAAGGGCAGTAAGTCTCCATGAGCACTGGTGCTCACTTTGAGGCGTCCCGTGCCGTCATTGGCCCGCAAAGCCGCCGCACGGGTGGCATCGGATCCATACACCTGGGAGGCATCAATCCAGGCTGTGAGCGCGCTCTTTTGCTGGCGTACTCCATCAACCATTTCATAAGCACTCCGGCTCAGTCCCATCGTCACTGTGCCCGTGCTTGCGGGATCGAACTGGGCGTCACCTGTCGGCACTGGAATCGGGAAAGCCTCAGCCGGGGTGGCGGTGGGTGTTTCATCCAGGTCATGATCTAGAAACTGGCCCCACTGCCAGAGGAAATCACTGGCTCCACGACGGTTCGGCCGCAGTGCGGTCTGGGCTGCGACGGCATTGCTCACCACCCGAGCGCTGGGACGAGATGCACCGGAAGGGGCTTCTACACCATCCGCGTAATCCGCAGGCACCAGGCGACGAAAGGGTTTGTTAGGCGTGCCCCACTCAGCGTTGGCCACGTTGTTTGCCGAACCGTCCGCTGTGCGAAACTCCTCAGGCAGGGTAAAGGATTCTGGCAAAGCAACTGGACGTGGAACTCCTGGATTTTTTGGCGGCTGTGGCTTCCCTGTCGGTGGGTGCTGGGGCGGATTTCCCTGTGGAGGCTTGCCCGGGTCTGCACGCGGAATGGGGGCGGGATCACCTGGACGGCCTTGTGGGGGCGTGCCAGCGCCAGGCTTGGGTGGCGGTCCTTGCTGGGCGAGGGAGACACCTGCCACACTCAGCAGCGCAAGCGTGGCCGTAGTGCGGAGAAAGCGACGGGGATTGGAGTTCGGTTTCATGGTCTGGTTTGTTGGTTTGGCCGTGTGTCGCCAGTCGGACCAGCGTCATCACACCGCTAACAGACCACCCGTGTGTAAAGACTGTATGTCAGCCGACCGGGTTTATTGTGAAGGAATGGTAAATGTGGATCAAACAGCCACGACCACACGTTGAGCACCCCTTTTCATCTCATTGCAGAGCCTGATTAAATTCGCACCTAAACGCAAAAAACCCCACAGTCCAAAGACCATGGGGTTTTAAGGAATGGCAGACTCGGCGTCTGCACTTCAATGGTTAGGTATTCGCACGCAAGATCTGGGCGAGCACATACGGCAGGATGCCGCCAGCGCGGTAGTAATCAATTTCCACCGGGGTATCAATGCGCACCACAAGAGGGATATCGAAGCTGCTGCCATCGGCCTTGGTCACGCGCAGGGTAGCCTCGCTCTGGGGCTTGGTCTCATTGGAGATGCCCAGGATGCTGAAGGTGGCATCGGCCAGATCCTTCACCTTATCGTAGTCAGCCTTGTCCTTGAAGTTGCAAGGCAGGACGCCCATACCCACCAAGTTGCTGCGGTGGATACGCTCGAACGATTTCGTGATCACGGCTTTGACGCCGAGGAGACGAGTTCCCTTGGCGGCCCAGTCGCGGCTGCTGCCCATGCCGTAGTCTTCACCACCGATGATGATGCTAGGCGTGCCTGCGGCCATGTAGGCGATGGCGGCATCGTAGATGCTCATCTCCGTGCCTGCTGGCTGGAGAAGAGTATCGCCACCTTCCTTGCCACCCAGCATCAGGTTCTTGATGCGCACGTTGGCAAAGGTACCGCGGGTCATCACCCGGTCATTGCCGCGGCGGCTACCGTAGCTGTTGAAGTCACTCTGAGCCACGCCGTTTTCGCCGAGGAAACGACCGGCAGGACTGGTCTTTTTGATAGCACCCGCAGGGCTGATGTGGTCCGTCGTGACGCTGTCACCGAAGATGCCCAGAGGCCGTGCATTGACGATCTCGTGGATGTCATTCGGATCCATGCTGAAGTCCTCGAAGAAGGGAGGATGCTGGATGTAGGTGCTCTTCTCGTCCCAGCCATAGACCAGACCGGTGGAAGCAGGGATCTCATTCCACTTCGGATTCTGGCTAGCAAAGTCCGTGTAGAGAGCGCGGAAGACGTCTGGGGAAAGGGCCGATTTCAGGGCGTCCTGGATCTCCTGGAGAGAAGGCCAGATGTCTTTCAGGTAAATGCCGGTGCCGGGTACGATTTCATCCTTGCTCAGGTCAATGTCCACCGTGCCTGCAATGGCGTAGGCCACCACGAGCGGGGGGCTCATGAGGAAGTTCGCCTTGATGCTCTGGTGCACACGCGCTTCAAAGTTGCGGTTGCCGGAAAGCACGCTGGCAGCGACGATGTCTTCCGCCTTCACCACGTCTTCAATGCCTGCATCCAGAGGCCCGGAGTTGCCGATGCAAGTGGTGCAACCGTAACCGACGGTCTGGAAGCCCAGCTTGTCGAGCTCGACCTGGAGGCCAGTTTTGTTCAGGTAATCTGTCACCACGCGGCTGCCTGGCCCAAGGCTGGTTTTCACCGCTGGTTTCACTGTCAGACCTTTGGCATTGGCTTTCTGGGCCAGAAGACCAGCGGCCAGCATGACACTGGGGTTGCTGGTGTTCGTGCAGCTTGTGATAGCGGCGATGAGGACGCTGCCATGAGTGATGACGTCTTTTTCACCACCTTTGCTGTCCACGCTCACTTCATACAGGGGATAGGCAGCTTGGTCGCTGCTCTCTGTGACCACACCTTCCTGAGCCCCGAAAGCGCTCGAGACCGAGTCCTTATTGTCAGGGATGGAGTCCAGCGTGGCAGGCACTTCAGGAGCTTCGCCGACCGCCAGTTCAGGGGTCTTGCCATAACCCTGAGGCGTTGGCTTGGTCAAAATGTCATTCCAGGTGCTCTTGAGAGCTTCGACGGTGATGCGATCCTGCGGGCGTTTCGGGCCAGCCACGGAAGGCTGAATGTCGCCCAGGTCCAGAGTCAGTTCGCTAGTGAATTCCACCTCACCCTTTTTCGGGATGCCGAACATACCCTGGGCCGTGTAGTAGTTTTTGAAAGTCGTGCAAAGCTCTTCGCTGCGGCCTGTGCCACGCAGGTAGTTGACGCACTCTTCATCCACCGGGAAGAAGCCCATCGTGGCCCCGTATTCAGGGGCCATATTCGCGATCGTCGCGCGGTCTGGCAGCGGCAGGCTTTCAGCCCCTGGACCATAAAATTCAACGAACTTGCCCACCACGCCGTGCTTGCGCAGCATCTGGGTGCAATGCAGGGCCAGATCTGTCGCTGTCACGCCTTCACGCAGGCTACCTGTGAGGTAAACACCCACCACTTCAGGCACCAGGAAGGTCACGGGCTGGCCCAGCATCCCAGCTTCCGCCTCAATGCCGCCCACGCCCCAGGCCACCACGCCCAGGCCGTTGATCATGGTCGTGTGGCTGTCTGTGCCGACCAGTGTGTCTGGATAAAACACACCGTCTTTTTCCAAAACACCTTTGGCCAAGTACTCCAAATTCACCTGGTGAACGATGCCGATGCCAGGAGGCACCACCTTAAAAGTATCGAAAGCCTGCTCACCCCATTTCAGGAATTCATAACGCTCGCGGTTGCGCTCAAACTCAAGAGCTAGGTTCTGATTCAGCGCTGCCTGGGTACCGGCAAAGTCCACCTGCACGCTGTGGTCCACCACCAGATCCACAGGCACCAGGGGCTCGATCATCTTTGTGTTCTTGCCCATCTTCGCCACGGCACTGCGCATGGCCGCAAGGTCCACCAAAAGAGGCACGCCCGTGAAGTCCTGAAGGACAATGCGAGCCACGGTGAATGGGATCTCGTAGTCTCCTGGATTCTTGGCATTCCAGTTGGCCAGATTCGTCACATCCTTCACCGTCACCTTCTTGCCGTCTAGATTGCGCAGAAGTGACTCCAGCACGATTCGGATGGAAATCGGCAATTTCGAAACCGGGCCCACGCCCTGTTTTTCGAGTTCGGGCAGAGAATGATATTTGCCTGTGGAGCCGGTTCCGGTGGTGAAAGTACTGAGGGTGTTCATCGGGTGAAGATCAGGGATAGCGAGTCTAGCACGATTGGCACCAAAATTTTGCAGCTTTTCACCAGGAAAGCCCCACCATCCCGATGCGCGTCACTCAGCGCCCGGCCACCCGCTGAAAGACCTTTGGCGTCTCCATGGCCGTCTTTTTGGGCTTTGGAGCAGGCTTGCGGTCGAGGTTCTGCGCCAGCTCTTCATCCGTGACGGTGGATATTACTCCATCCGCTGGCACCTCCACCTTGGTCACCCACAGAAGGGCATTCAGGATGGTTTTGCGAAATTCGGGATTGCCCCAGTTTTTGTGGAAATGTCCCCCGGTAAAACCGAAGCCGCGCCCGCCATCAGGCCGCTCCACCGCCCACATCATGGATTCCACCTCGCCCTTTTGAGCCTGGATGTGTGGATACGGCCCTTTAGGGTACACATACGGGCCATCGCGAGTGGCATCCGATGGAGCGGCCACTAGGATGGGGACGAAAGAAGTATCTCCATCTTTTGCCGCTGCAATGCCATCCCCAAAAGCAGGGCGGAACCGCATGTTAAAATACCACTCATCTTCAATCTTGAAGGGCTTCACCCCACGGGTGATGGGATGCACCGGGAAGGTGGTGAAGCTAGGCTCCCAGAGCGGATTGCAGGAGTAGGAGTTTTCATAATGTCCGCCCAGCCAAGATTGGAATTCTTTCCCTCCCAGTTCCGGCACCACCTCCACGCCATAGTGCATGCAGCCATAACCTACCCCACGCGCCATCAGCCCGCGCAGTGTCTCCAAGTGGTTGCCCTGCACAGCCGGGTGCCCCTTGCCACCGTCCGCATAGATCACCACCGCATCGGCATCGGCAAAGGTGGCCTCATCGGTCACCCAGCCCATATCGTGGCGGTCCACCACCAGCCCGGGGACCGCTTTGAGGCATTTTTCGATCAACAGAGATCCAGCCCGGAATTCGTGCATGCCTGGAGGATGCGAAGGTTTGCCAGCGATGAGGACCAGCTTCTGCCTGCCATCAGGCGTGACGGCGGAGGCCAGCGTGGTGGTAACGAGGAAAACGAACAAGGAAAGTCGGCGCATAGATAACCCAGCATGAGCGGGCCGCCCCCTGCTGTGCAAGTCTCTTCTCAGTCGCACCCGCTCTGGCTGTCACGTTTTTGCTGGTTGTATGCCGCAGGTTCTCCGCTTTCATCGCTTCATGCTCGAACTCATCAGCGTCTCCCACATTTTCACCCGGCCCGCGAAGGAGGCCTTGACGGCCCTGGATCATGTGAGCTTCAGCGTGCCAGCCGGGCACCTGCTGGCGGTGATCGGGGCCACAGGCAGCGGTAAAAGCACGCTCCTCCACCTGCTGGCTGGCCTACAGCATCCGGGTGGTGGCACCGTGCTTTTTCGTGGCAAAGACCTCGGCCAAGCTGCCCTGCACCCCAATGAAATCGGTTACGTTCCTGCCTCTGACGAGGTGCTCTCTGACGTGCTCACCGTGCGTGAAAGCGTGATGAGCGCGCTTCTACTGCGCGTGGCCGGACAGACGAAAGAACAGCGAGTGGACCGCGCTTCCCACCTCCTCGTCGGTGTAGGTTTGGAAAATGTCGCTAGCCAGCGTGTTGGCAGTCTCAATCCCACTCAAAAACGTCGGCTAAAACTAGCCCTCGCTCTCGTCAGCGATCCCGCCCTGGTCATCTGCGACGAATTTACTGATGGCCTCGACGCGAAGTCCCAAAGTGAAATGGCGGCCCTGCTAAAATTCGTCACCACAGACCATCCCGCCCGCGTTGTCATCCACGCCACCCAGATGGCCGCAAACCTCGCCGCCTATGACACCGTGGTCATCCTGCATGAAGGCCACGTCTGCTTCCACGGCCCTTCCCGCGCCGTCACTCATTACTTCAGCATCCAGGCCATCGAGGAACTGTACCCGCGCCTCGCCAAACGTCCGGCCGCCCGCTGGGGCGAGTCCTGGATGCGGCATCGCGACTCCTACTACGCGGCCTTCAAGCTCGGCAGCAGCGGCGAATCTCTGAAAGCTCCCGATGAAGAAGACGATGGAGTGGACTCTCAGGGCGTCACCCTTCCCGCCAACGATCAATCCCCTGCCCCGGAAACCCAAACCGAGCCACCAGCCCCATTGGCCCCGGCACTGCCCAGCCTCCAGGCCCAGGCCCAGCACCTCATCCAGCGCCGTTGGACACTCTTTCGCCGAACGCAGCGGGAATGGACCAGCCAACTCATTCTTTTAGTTTTGTCTCCCATCGTGGCAGCTTTGCTCATCCTGCCGAATGACCACTACCTCAGCGAGCTCACCTCTGGCAATACCGCACCCGCCGTTCTCTGGCCTGCCGCCTACACCTGCACCATGGGCTGGCTGCTGCAAATCTTGCTCGTCTTGATCTTTGGCGTTCGCACCGGGGCGCGTGAGATCGCAGGTGAACGCGCCCTTTATCGTCGGGAACTCGTCGGTGGCCTGCGCCCCATGGCCTACTTGTTGGGCAAGCTGGGCTTCATCCTCCCCATCGTCATTTTGCAAACCTTTCTGTTAGGTCTCACGGTGGAAATATTGACGGGCGGCCTGCCAGGATATGCCTTTCCACGCATGCTCCTGCTCACGCTTACCGGCATCGCCTTCAGCAGTCTCTGCCTCGCCATTTCCGCCCATTGCCGCACGGCAGAAAGAGCCCATAGCCAGGCATGGACGCTGGCCTTTGTGAATCTTTTCCTGTGCGGTGCTCTGCTCGGTTTTCCCCGGGTCTTAGGCAGCGTCATTCATCCTTTGGTCACGGCCTATTATGGCTGGTCTGGCGGTATTGAGACGATGCAAGCCACGCCCGTTTTTGAGCCGCTCACCCTCTTTGTGCGGACCTGGTTTGCCACGCCTACCTTGGCGCTCCTCGCCCTTTTCATCCACTTCGTCGTCGGCGTGCTTTTAACCCTGCGTGGACTGCACAAAACACAGTAAAGCCCTCTCTCGCAACAACGACACAAACAAAGCGATTTCGGCACGGCACCTGCGTGATAGGCTGTCCCCAACCTAATATGATAGCCCACCCAAAACTTTCCTCCTGGATCGAAGAGATCCGCGCCCTTTGCCAACCGGAGAATGTCCGTATCTGCAATGGCTCTCAGGCTGAATACGATGAACTCTGCGGCCTGCTGGTGACCTATGGCACCTTTAAAAAACTGAATCCTACCAAGCGCCCCAACTCCTACCTCGCCTGGTCAGACCCTAACGACGTGGCCCGCGTGGAGGACCGCACTTACATCTGCAGCACTCGTAAAATAGACGCCGGCCCCACCAACAACTGGATGCCCCCAGCCGAGATGAAGGCCAAGCTGAAAAGCCTCTTCACCGGCTGCATGAAGGGACGCACCATGTACGTGGTGCCTTTCTGTATGGGCCCTCTCGGCTCGCCCTTCTCCGTGATCGGCGTGGAGATCACGGATTCGCCCTACGTCGCTGTTTCCATGCGCATCATGACCCGCATGGGCCAGGCCGTGCTGGACCAGCTAGGTGAGAACGGTGAATTTGTCCCCTGCCTGCACAGCGTGGGCAAACCGCTCGCCGCAGGAGAAGCCGATGTCCCTTGGCCCTGCAATGCCACGAAATACATCGTTCACTTCCCTGAGGAACGCAGCATCTGGAGCTACGGCAGCGGCTACGGCGGCAATGCCTTGCTGGGCAAAAAATGCCTCGCCCTCCGCATCGCCAGCGTCATGGGACGCGACGAAGGCTGGATGGCTGAACACATGCTCATCTGCGGAGTGGAATCACCCGATGGCCGCAAAAACTACGTCGCGGCCGCTTTCCCCAGCGCCTGTGGCAAGACCAACTTCGCCATGCTCGTCCCGCCCGCCTCCTATCGGGAGCAGGGCTGGAAAGTGACCGTCGTGGGAGATGACATCGCCTGGCTGCGCCCCGGCCCCGATGGCCGTCTATGGGCCACCAATCCCGAGGCGGGTTACTTCGGAGTCGCCCCCGGCACCTCATGGGATTCCAACCCCAACGCCATGGCATCCTGCAAAGAAAACGCCATCTTCACCAACGTCGCCCTCACCGACGATGGCGATGTCTGGTGGGAGGGCATGACCCAAGAGATCCCCGCTTACCTCACCGACTGGCGAGGTGAAACCTGGGAAGCTGACTGTGGCCGCTTAGCCGCCCACCCCAATAGCCGCTTCACTGCCCCTGCCGCTCAGTGCCCCACCATTGATCCCAACTGGGAAAAGCCCGAAGGAGTCCCCATCTCCGCAATCATCTTCGGCGGCCGCCGTGCCACCACCTTCCCCCTTGTCTTCCAGTCCTTCAACTGGGTCCATGGGGTCTTCCTCGGGGCCAATATGGGCAGCGAAACCACCGCCGCCGCCGCCGGTGCCGTGGGCAAAGTCCGCCGCGATCCCATGGCCATGCTGCCCTTCTGCGGCTACAATATGGGCGACTACTTTGGCCACTGGCTGCACATGCGCAAAAACATCAACGAACCGCCTCGCATCTTCCATGTGAACTGGTTCCGCAAAAGTGCCGAAGGCAAATTCCTCTGGCCCGGCTTTGGCGAAAACATGCGCGTCCTGGAATGGGTCGTCAAACGCTGCCGTGGCGAAGCCCGTGGGCACGAGACCGAGCTGGGTTGGATGCCCCGCTACTCCGAGGTCAACTGGCAGGGGCTCGACTACAGCCGTGAAAAATGGAACGAGCTCATGCACTTCGACCACCGCGAATTCCGCCAGGAACTCCTCAGCACCGAAGAGCTCTACCTCGACCTCTACGACGACATGCCCAAGGAGCTCTACTACCAGCGCGAGCTCCTCGCAGGGCGCGTTTAGCAAAAGAAAGTGCCCAGCTCTCAGTGCTCAGATAAAGACCAGAGCAGTCAGGGCTCAGGCAGAGCTATGGATACAGGATTAACAAGATTTCACGATTGATACAATCCAGAAAAGAGCGGGATCAACGGCTGACAAAAAGCACAGAATGCCGCAGGGCATAAACCCAAATCTTGTTAATCCTGAAATCCTGTCAATCCTGTAAAAAATAGGCTGCCCCCTACCCTCTCCTGCCAGCCGAATCATTCACCCTAGAGCACTTCCGACTCCACCCCTCCCCATGAACACCCTCGAAGCCATCACCGCCCGCCGCGCCATCAAGCACTACGACCCTACTCACCAGATGACCGAGGCGGAAATCCGCCAGCTTCTAGAGGCCGCCATGCAGGCCCCCACTGCCTTCAACATCCAGCATTGGCGCTTCGTCACCGTCACCGATCCCGAATTGCGCAAGCAGATCCGCACCGTTGCCTGGGATCAGGCCCAGGTCACCGATGCGTCCCTACTCATCATCCTCTGCGCTGACAAAGACGCCTGGAAAAAAGATGCCGCCCGCTACTGGAAAGGCGCGCCCCAGCCCGTCCAAGACATCCTCGTCCCCGCCATCGGCGGTTATTATCAAGATCGTGCACAAGTCCAGCGCGACGAATGCATGCGCTCCACCGGCCTCGCCGGCATGACCCTCATGCTCGCCGCCAAAGCCATGGGCTATGATTCCTGCCCCATGGACGGCTTTGACTTCGACGCCGTCGCCAAGCTCATCAACCTGCCCGACGATCACCTCATTTCCTTCATGATCGCCATCGGCAAAGGCACCCAGCCCGCCTGGCCAAAACCTGGCCAACTCAGTTACGAAGAAGTGGTGATTTCAAACACCTTTTAAGCCCCGCCCCTCACCAGCCTTCCAGCCCGTTCTGCAACTCTTCTGAAAATCAACTTGCAGCCGGGCCTGGAAGGCGTCATGATCACAGCCCGCTGCCCTACAAGGCAAACGGTAAACGGACAGATGCCAGAGTGGTCGATCGGGCTCGCCTGGAAAGCGTGTGAACAGTAAAATGTTCCGAGGGTTCGAATCCCTCTCTGTCCGCCAGCCTTCAACTAAAGGCTTGTAAATCAACGAATCCAAGCAAATAAAGGGTTTCCAATGGGCAAAGTGATACATCAACCTGATACATCACAACTAGATCCCATGCCCGCCAAGGAGCACCTTTGGAGACGCGGAAGCACCTATTATTTCCGCATGCGCTTCCCCCGTGACCTGTTGCGAGCAGGGGTGGCAGTGATGGTGAACGGCAAGCCTCAAAAGCATGAGGTCAAATTCTCCCTCAACACTTCCGACTACAGGGAGGCCGTGGGTCTTGTGGCTACCCATTCAGCCATATGGACGGATGAGCTAGCGAAGCGACGGCGTGAGTTGAACGACAAAAAGAGGCTCGATCATCAGAACGGATTAATTGCAACCAGTTGCAAATCTTCTCCTGCCGCTGAGGTGCCGGACGTGCTGAGTGATGAACGCATCAGGGCCATCGTCATAAGCGCTTTCATTTCCAGCCAGCAGTATTCTGCCAAAATTATAGACGGCTCACGAGGTGAGGAGAAAGAAGACCGCTTTGATAGGCTGGCGGATTTGAGCCGTGCGTTAGTGGCCTATCAGGGAGGCGACGAAAAGACATTGCCTGCCGACCTGCACAGCAGTTTAAGACGGCATTTGAGCCTGTATGGCCTGGAGAATTTGCCCGAGGAAAGCGATGCGTTTCAATCACTTCTCCGGGGGTATAGAGCCGCTTTGATAGAGGACACAAATCGCCTCATGCATTATCTGGATTCAGGCAGCCCTGCGGAATTTGATTCTCAATTCAGAGGCATTCATGCCGCTTCTCCTATGCCTGACACGGGAGCAGGAGCGACAGTGGACGAACTTCTAAAAGACTTCGACAAAGACCAGCACAACAGAGGAGTTTCTGAAAGCACCCACAAAGCGAATGTGCCTGTATTCCGTGCTCTGAGAGAGTTCTTTGGCCCCCACACTCCGCTATCAAAAATCACTCAAAAGGAGATGAGGGACTTCTTTGATTTTGTGGACAAAATCCCGGTGAATTGCCAGCAGCGTTATCCCAAGAAAAAACTGGCTGAGGCCATCACCTTGGAAGCGGAGTCTCCTTCCCCTCAACTGCTCGCGCCAAAGACGCTCAAGATGTATCATGGCCGCGTCGTTACGATGTGGCGGCACGCCATGGACTTGGAATGGGTGAAAAACAACCCTGCAAGCATCCGCCTCATTGCTAGCCGCTATGTTGTGGAAGAGAAATCGAAGCGCCAGTCCTTCACCATTGAAGAACTGAACACGATCTTTCATGCTCCCCTTTATACTGGCTGCGAAGGGGATTTAGATGGCTGGAACAAGCCAGGAGCAAACGTGTTGAAGCGCGGTCGTTTTTGGGTGCCTTTACTGGCTCTATTTCAGGGCTTCCGATGCAATGAAGCCTGTCAGCTTGAAATTGCGGATATTGGCGAAAAGGAAGGCATTCCAATCATCAATATCACGGATGAATCCGACGATGAAGAAACCGACCATAAACGGGTGAAGAACAGCACTAGCAGAACGCATGTGCCTATTCATCCGACCATTCTAAAAATGGGCTTTCTGGACTTTGTCAATCAACGCAAAACGGCCGGCGTGGGAAGCCTTTTTCCAGAACTTCCACGCGACAAATCAGGTGTTTATTCCAGCACATTTTCCAAATGGTTCGGCCGCTTTTTGGACAAAACCTTTGAGGCGAAAGGCACTAAAACTAAAAGCACGTTCCATTGCTTTCGGCACACGTTTAGAGATGCTGCCCTAATAGCCGATATTGGTTCTGAAGCCGCTGATAGGCTAGGCCGCTGGAAAACGGTAGGAGGAACGGGCCGCTTGTATGGCAATGGCTTTCCACTCTCAGTCCTTCGCGATAAATTGGCATTGATTGAATTTGCAGGAGTTGATTTTTCCCACCTCATACCAACGCCCCCAAGGGTGAGGAACACCGTTTACCCGGAAGGCCATCCAAAGCACATTTAGAGGCTTTACAGGGAAAGATGATCCGCTAAAAGAGACCATCAACTCAAATCCAAAATGGCCCTTATAGATTGCCCTGAATGCAACAGTAGTGTTTCAGATAAAGCCGCAGCATGCCCTCGCTGTGGATACGCGGTTGCTCAGCATTTTTCCGTTCTAGCTGCCCCGCTTAGTCCAAGGCCCTTAAACGAAATTCAAGCCCTCAAGTGTCCATGCTGCGGTGCGGATGTTGAGCCCCGCAGTTCAAACTGCAAATTTTGTGGATCAAACCTTTTAATTATGGCACAAGCGCATCAAATCGAATGCTCTAACTGCCAATCAGAAATGCTTGAGGGAGAGAGTTTCTGCCACGAATGCGGTGCGTTACAATTCAAGAATGAATTGCTAAATGACTTGGCCGCAAAAGTGAAATTTTCCCAAAATAAACTGAGGGAGAGCTTTCCGACTGAAATTCAAAAGCATTTTGAGAAGGATGAATATATCCACGCTTCGACCTACGGCCCTGAGGAATATTATATCTTGAGTGACCGGAAGCTTTATATCGGCTCAATCGTAGGCAAAGGCTTGTTCGTTCGAAAATACGAACTAGCAAATTTAAAGCGAGTAGTCGATTTGAAGCGAGTAACGCGTTTCACTGACTGGTCGGAGCTTTTTTATGCATCGCTCGACTTCGATGGAGCCAACCCGTTTATGGCCCTACAGATCGAGACTTTCGAAGGTGATATCAATGTAACCGTGAACGCATTCGATAGCAATGAAGGGCTTTTTCAAGATCCCTATTATTTTCAAATGCTGCTGGAAGAGGTCATTCAAAATATCCAATCAAACCACGTTCACCAGCATGAGGCCCTTTGGCGCTCCAAATAGCACCGATTGACTCCCGCAAAAGGAATAGCTCCTTTTGCGTAAAAAATTTATCGTTAATTCAGCTATGCGATTTGGCCCCTTTACAGGTGCCTCCTAGCCGCTAGGGTTTGAGCGTTCGGCATCCGCTGAACCGGGGCGTAGTAACCTCGCACACATAGCGGCTCGGTGTTGGCCGCATTCGACACCCTCTGCTCATACGAGCCGGGGGCCATGCTCATATGTCCAGCCTCCCGGCATGCCGAGAGGTAAAAGGGCATGGGGTCGTCTATGTGCGACTTACTAACCTCCGGCTCACCTGGCTCTGCCGTCGTGATTTTCACTCCGCGCACAAGCCATGCAGACCTACCTCATTAAAGACGGCCAACAGTCCGGCCCTTTCGGCAACGAAGAATTGCGGCTCAAAATTGAAGCCGGGGAATGCTCGGCACAGACGATGGCATGGCGTGAATCCGCCGAACAATGGCAGCCACTAGGCATACTCGCCAGCGAGCTTTTTTCCCTCTCCGAATCGGTGCCTGCCGCTTCATCGCCAATTCCTCCCCCGGAAATCAACAACAACCTCAAAACCAAAGCCCGAACTATGTTTTGCCGAACCTGCGCCAAAGAACTGCCTGAAAACGCCGTTGCCTGTATCCAATGTGGCTGCCCTCCGCTGATCGGAAAAAAGCACTGCCAATCATGCGGAGCTGAAACCCTGGAACACGCTGTTATCTGCGTGAAATGCGGTTGCAGCCTCCACACTCGCAGCCTGCCTTCTTTGCAAGGGAGTAGGACTGCTGAGAAAACAACCCTTTGCCTCCTCACATTCTTCCTTGGAGGGATTGGCGTTCACAAGTTTTATGCTGGGAACTGGGGCTGGGGGCTGATCTACCTTGTGTTTTTCTGGACGTTCATTCCTGGCATTGCGGCCCTTGTTGAATTCATCCGCTATCTGACAAAGGACGAAGCAAGCCTCCAGCAGGCATACGAACAGATCAGAGGCAAGCCATTTGGCTTCCTTTGGTAAACGGAAAGTCAGCTAACGAGGTCAAAGGTGTATTCAAAAAATCATTGACCTCGTTTTGCCTTGGATTGGCCCTAGTTTTCAATCCAACGGCATGCCGGAAAGTGTATTCACAAAAACACTTGTTTATTTGAATACACTCTGGCATTAATGGCGGCATGGAGAAGAAACCTGCCAAAACCCCTGTCGCCATTCTCGTTCGTGTTTCGACTGCTAAACAGGAGACAGACAGGCAGGTTTCAGAACTGCGCTCCTATGCAGACAAGAAAGGTTATGAAGTGGTGGCCGTCTGCGAGGAAACCGTTTCAGGACGTGCGCAAGAAACGGAACGGCACGGCCTCAGAGAAGTTGAAGCACTGGCCGAATCAGGAGCCGTTAAAAAGGTGCTTGTGCATGAAGTGTCCCGTCTTGCCCGAAAGAACAGCATCGTGCATCGCTTCGTTGAGAATCTGGAGGAAAAGGGTGTCTCCCTCTATTGGCACGCACAAGGAGTTGAAACCCTTCTGGGCAATGGGAAGCGCAACCCTGCGGCCTCCATCATGCTTGCTCTCTTGGCAGAGATGGCGAGAAACGAAGTTGAAACGCTTTCAACCCGCATCAAATCGGGGTTAGCGGAAGCTAAGAAGAAAGGGCGCAAGTTAGGCCGTCCAGAAGGCAGCACACTGGAACGGAGTGATTTCCTGGCTAAACACCGTGATATTATGCGCCTCCTAAAAGCAGGCCAATCCGTGAGAAACACAGCTAAAATCACAGGGAAGGGCATGAGCACGGTTCAACGCGTAAAGGCGTCGATTGGTGATGCTCTATAGTTTCGATAGAGATGCCAGAACCTCTTGGATTACGTCCTCATCCACACCATCAACCCGAAAGGCATCACTATCTTCGTGCCTAAAAGGGGCTCCACACTTGCCACCCTTTTCAGTCAAAGCGTTGACATAGGATCTTACATATCCTGCTTGAGGCACTACCAACCAAGCATTTTCACTTAGGCTTTTGTAGCGTGGCAAAGGTGATGTGGCGGACATAAATTTCATTAATTATTAGGACTTAAAAATAATGCTATTTATTGACTGAGAGCCATAAAAAAGTCTAAATTTTTTGGTCTAGAAAACTGATTTTTGCACACTTTGCACAGTGTGAAGAAGTTTTTCGTCTTATGTGTTCTCATGGATCATGATACGATCCGAAAGCTCCTATGATTGAGGCGGTAGGTGTAAATCATTCGGAGCCGCCACAGGAAATGTGTCAATTGGATTCGATGGATTCAATAGAATCTATTTCCACCGTATCTGCAATAATTAGATCTTCATCATCCGGTGAAATATCGTCCCCAACTGAGAACGATAAAATCCCCTCTACAATGATTTCGATTTCGCTTTCGGCCTCAAAATAGTGATCATTATGATCTGAGACAGGAGGAGCTTCATCATCAGACAAGCAATACCAGTCGCTCTTTGAAATATAGAAAGTAATCGAAACCTCCATTGTGGACGTGAATGGCAATGAAAAGCTTCCATCCCCATAATAGGATAAGTCATTCCACAGAAAATTGGTCTCCTGAACTTCTCCATAAGACGAGATTGTGGCGTCAGACGAATCAATATCGTAGGCATCGTAACCTACATTTTTCCATACCACTTTCTCACCGAGTTTGTCCTTAATGGAATTACTAAGCAATTCGCTTATTTCCTCGCTTGTTGTGATACGTTGTTTAATTCCTTCGATTTTCTGTCGCTCCTCTTCCTGCAAAATTAGATTTTGAATATCAGGAGTCTGAATGAAAGCTTTTAAGCTTTCGTAAACTTCGACATTATCGAGCTTTTTTGCAGCTTCCCTTAATTGAGAGTCACCACTTACAAATACGACGCCTAGATTATCCAAGGCAAGCTTACGAAGAGCTTGGAATACAAAACTATCGGGAATGTCCTTTCGGATTTTGGCTTGTTTCAGAGGTGGCAGTCCATGGAAATATGCGTCAAGCGCTCCGACAGCCTGTGCCTCGCAAATTGGCATCTTTTCGGCATTTATGGCCTGAAGCCAGTCATTAAGATTTTTCTCATCCGCATCAAGAATTGCGGGAGTTTTATTCCCAACTTCTGTTTCGAATGCGTTGAGCCAAGTTGTCAATTCATCTTGCAACGCTCTTTGAGACAGTGTTTTCACTGAGCGCAAAATCGAGTCGATCTGCTCCCGAGACGATGCACTCTGTTGGGTTAAGAATTCTTTTTCAACAACATAAGGTAAAAACAGCTTAAGTGCCCCAGCCTTCGATAGCGTTGTAAGCAATCTAAAATCTTGCCCTTTCAGGGTCGAGTTTTGATGGAAAACCGTGGTGTCTAAGATGATCCTTATCATGGGATTATCATCTAATATAAAACACTTTTAATAGAGGGGTCAAACCCAATTGTTAATTATAAATTTCCTGTTGTATTCTTCCTCGGTGATTCCTAAAGCCCCAGGAGGTCATCAGGGTCAGCCATACTCATGAGTTCGTCTTGGCTGTAGCGACTGGCTAAGGCCTTGAGGGAGGAGTTGCCAAACAGGGTCCATTCATCCCGCTCAAGCATTTCGTTCTCTGAGTCGCCGCGCTCCTGATAGCCACGCCGCCTGCCCTTCGTCTTGAGGTAGAAGATGATGGAGCGTTCCTTTCCGGCATCAATGCACTGCATGAGCTTTGATTCCACATAGTCCGTGGCCTCCTCCTGCATGTCTTCAACGGCGCGTTTAAAATCCGCATCCGTGTCCATCCAGTAGTAGAAGGTGCGACGGCCTACGCCTGCGCTTTCGCAAGCGGTGGAGATGATGAACCGTGATTCTTTAAGGGCTGCAAGCAGTGCCTGCTTGCGACAATCGGTGGATGATCTTTGCATAGCAAAAAAGACACTCCCCATTTTTTGGAAAGTCGTTTTCCAGGGAATGCGATACTCCCCCACCATATCTCCATTCAGTTATTTTGTCAAATGAAACCCTAGGTAAATAGCTTGTTTTTATTTGCAACCGGTTGCAAATTTTTACCTGCCTATAAATGAGTTTATTGTGTATGCGTTTGAATTGCCTCTATAGAGAGCTACAGCTCAAGGAGGCATGGAAAATAAAACCTATTCTCTTCCTGAGTTTACCCTTCAAACCCGTGTAACCCCAACCAAAGCCAAACATGACAAATTGGAATTCACCATGCCTTTAGGCATTTTTAGACACCACACTGGCGATGCTAAACTAGGCGAAATTGAGCAATACATGGGAGCACCCCCGAAGGGAACGCGCACCCCCGAGAACTGGGATCAAGCGCGGCACTTTTCCACATTTTTGACCCGCCCTCAGGGCAGCCCAAACAGTCCACAGAGGCTGTTGAATGTCCGGAAAAAGCCTATCACAGGCTTGGACTTTGACCCCCGTTTCAATTCGATTCCTTTGTTTTCAGGGCGGTTGGAATTGGAAGAGCGGGGGCACAGTGGAAGGCGTATCGTGACAGCCGTTTATCAAGCCAATGTCAATCCCACGCGCTTCACTCGCTATCAGGACTGGAACAAACTCCGTTTGTATCATCGGCCCTCTGGCCTCCCCACCTTGTTTAGAGATACGCATATTCCGTCCAGCGAGTTTCCTTTGGATGGTTCCGACAATTGGCTTCCTGACAATCCTGCGCTCATTTGGCAGTCTTTCATGATTAGGTGGCCGGATCGCCTTAGAGACTACTTTAACGATCTGGAAAGCACCATGAGACAGGAAGTCGAGAACCGGGGGAGACTGTCATTAGACGGAACCGGATTTCTCTATTTTGAGCCATCCGAAGAAGCATGGCATATGCGGAGAGTCGAAGTGTATTGGGAGTTCAAAAACGCATCTTCACCCGAATTTCTGAATTCTCTGGATAGGGCCATGAGGTCGTATTCAGCCCTTGAGCATTCACGGCAAGAATTCGTTGGTGACGAAGCACAATCACCCCGGCAAAACCGCGACCGGGAAACTTTCAACACCACGGTATTAAGCGTGACCGTCATGCCAGGTGTCCGAATCGTCATCTATCCGAAAACGAATGAACGGCTCCGAATGGAGGTCCGCTTTAATGTCGCCGATTTTTCGCCTCGCTCTGAACTGCCCTCTGAGGCCTCAGGAAGCGCCGGAATGGTTGAAGCGCTCCAAAGATACAGCGAGACCGCAGCGGACGTTCTGAACACCTTTCTGGCCCATTTAGAAGGACAGATGAACCCCGGCTTTATCCCATGGAGTCCTCCGCCCACAGACTTGATGTTCCGAATCATCGGCCATTGCCAAAACCGGGAAGCTGCTCGCGTTATCATGGCGCTCCTGATTCAGGAAGGAGCCGTTTCCAGGGTCAAATGGCTCAAGACATCCATAGATGGTCTTGTGAAGTCTGGAATCCTTGAAAGAGCAAAGAATCAGCAAGGACCTCAGTCCGTGACATTCGTCCCTTCTCCGGCCTATCTAATGGCAGTCCAACGGCTCCGAGACGCGACCACGGCAGATGCCCTCATCATGGATAGGAGATGCCGACGGGACGTTCCCCAGTTGCGAAGGTAAACTGCTCCCAGTGTAAAAAGTAAACCGATGTGAGTGCAGAAGGTAAACAGGGGTAACCGTCTTTCCTGATTCGGCATATCCGTCCCCCTTTCCAGACCATAAAACACTTGTCACAGGCTTCCCCTTGCCCCATAAGGTGATACATCACTCTGATACATCATTGGCTTTAGCTGTTTTTGTAATCTGTTGATTTTCAACGAATTTTGAATGCGAACGGGCAATCCCTCTCTGTCCGCCATTCTTCCCCACGTAGATGCGGTGTAAGAATGCCCTCCGAATCCCACGGCTCCATTTTAAACTTTCTGTCCGTGTGCGTGAATCATAATTACGACAAGCATGACATCGTCCCTTGCAGCCTGTGCAGTGAGACCTTTGTCTGTCTGTGCAATCGTGCGGCAGACTGTCCGTGTGCGCAGGTGAATCTCAACCGAGATGAATCGGAATGGATCAGTTGGCAAACGGGGGGCGAGTGCGTCTGCATTCCTTGCCTGTTGAAGTTACGCGATGAGGCACGGCGGGCCACCGTCTAGTGGGATCGTTTTACACGCGCTTTACAGACGGCGTTGCAGAGGGAGGGCAGGCTGGGGCTGCCATGAAAACACTTCTACGCCATCTCCGTCATTCCATCCTTGCCCTCATCGCCAGCGCAGCTCTCGCTAGCCACGCTGCGGAACCGATCTCCACCAATCAACTTCGTGAAAACGAGGCCCTTGTGCAGATCGCCATCCTCCTGGATACCAGCAATAGCATGGACGGTCTCATTGAGCAGGCCAAAAGCCAGCTTTGGAAAATCGTCAATGAATTCAACGACGCCAAGCAGGGCGACAAAATCCCCGTCGTCCAGGTAGCCCTTTATGAATACGGCAATGACAACTTGAGCATCGGCACGAACTACATCCGTCTCGTCCTCCCCTTCACTCGCGATCTGGATAAGGTCTCGGAACAGCTTTTCAAACTCACCACCAATGGTGGCAGCGAATTCTGTGGAGCGGTCATTCGCGATGCACTGGACAAGCTCGCATGGGACGGCAACGGCAAGACTTACAAAGCCGTCTTCATCGCAGGAAACGAGCCGTTTACCCAAGGGCCTGTCAGCTCACAACAAGCCTGCAAAGACGCCATCCAAAAAGGAGTCGTCGTCAACACCATCCATTGCGGCAAGCAGAGCGAAGGGGAAAACGGCGGCTGGCGCACTGGGGCTGCCTTGGCTGAAGGTCGCTTCCTGACCATTGATCAGGACAAGGCCATCGTTCACATCGAAGCTCCTCAGGACAAAGAAATTACCAAGCTCAGCATCGAGCTCAATAAGACCTACATCATGTATGGCCAAGATGGGGCCCGAGGCGCAGCCAACATGAGCGCCCAAGATAACAACGCCAGCTCCTACAAAAAAGAAGGGGCTGAAGTCCAGCGCGCGCTGACGAAAGCCAGTTCTAACTATAGCAACAGTGGGTGGGACCTGGTGGATGCGAATAAAAAAGCGGGGCTGGCACTGGAGAAAATCAAAGAACAAGACCTCCCGGCTGAACTGAAATCTCTGAAGCCCGAAGAGCGCCAAAGTTATCTGGATCAGAAAGCAGCCGAACGGGAGAAGATCCAAGCCCAAATCAAAAAGCTCAATCAAGAGCGCCTTCAATACGTCGCTGAAAAAAACAAGGAGAACGGTCAAGAAGATACCCTCGATAAAGCCATCGTCAAAGCGGTGCGTGAGCAAGCAGCTAAAAAGCAAATCACCTTCAAATAACCTTAAAAAGCGAGCCTCTTTCCTTTCCTAAACTGCTATGAAAGCTCACCTCATTTTCTTCTCCTGCCTGCTGGGGCTAACGATGACCCAAGCCGAAAACCCCGTCATCGGCCAGAAGATCCCCAATCGTTTGATCTCCTATGAAGGTTTCGAAAAGAACGTTCACGAGGTTGCAAAGATCCGCGAGTCTCGACGCCTTACCGAAGCCCAATTTCTTCAAAAGATGTCAGAGCCAGGGGTTATCCTCCTAGATGCCCGCAGTGCCAGCAAATTTCAGCTTCGTCATATTCATGGAGCGGTGAATCTGAGCTTGCCTGATTTCCATGAAGCCGCTCTGGCGAAAATCATCCCAGCCAAGAACACCGTGGTGCTCATCTACTGCAACAATAACTTCGAAAACAGTCCAGTCTCATTCACCGACAAATCTATTAGCACTGCATTGAACCTGCACACCTTCGTCAGTCTTCAGGGTTATGGTTACACGAACGTCTTCGAACTAGGCCCTCTGCTGGATGTCCATACCACTCGACTCCCGTTTGCTGGGGCGGAGGTCAAAGAAAAGTCGTCTCGCTAGCTCATTTCATTGAGATGCCCCTAGCCAAAGGTGTAAACTGCCACTCATCCCATGCCCACCATCCTTGTCATTGAAGATGATAGCGCCATTCGGCGCGGGGTGACTGATGCCCTCCGCTTCTCCGGCTACGCCGTGCTGGAGGCTGCGGAAGGGCTCTCCGGAATGGAGCAGGCCCAGAAGGCCACTTTTGATCTGATGCTGCTGGATCTTGTGCTGCCTAACCACAATGGGTTTGAGATCCTGCGGGCTCTGAAAGAACACCGCCCTGGCACCCCTGTTATCATCCTTTCCGCCCGTGGGGAGGAGGCCGATCGCGTGAAAGGCTTGAAGTTAGGCGCAGATGATTACGTCGTGAAACCCTTCAGCGTGCGAGAACTTCTCGCCCGAGTGGAGGCCGTGTTGCGGCGTTCACCGGAACGGCCGAAGCAGGTCCAACAAATCCCCTTCCCTGGGGGCATCGTCGATCTGGAGCGACTGGAACTGCGCTTTAGCGATGGGGGACGCGAGGAACTTTCAGATCGCGAATGTGGTCTCATTGAGTACCTCGCCGCCCACCGTGGTCGTGCCATTTCGCGGGAGGAATTGCTCCGCCGCGTCTGGCGGATCGAGCCTAAGCACACCGAGACACGCACCATTGACATGCACATCGCCAATCTCCGGGCCAAGCTGCGAGACAATGGTGGCGAGCCACAATTCCTGCTCACCGTTCGCGGGAAAGGTTACATGCTTGCTAATGAGGTTATTGTCCCTTCAGCCTAACTAAAAGCATGCGCTCCCTTCTCCGCTGGTTCCTATTCACCCTTTGCCTGCTGGTTTTTACCGGGGCGATGGGCTGGATCAGCCTGCGCATGCTCAGCATGGAGGCGCAGCGCCGCCACACGGCGGAGGATGCCCAAGTTCAGGAAAAAGTACGCCTGGCTCTCTGGCGCATGGATTCACTGGCCAGCGCCCTTTTGATCCGCGAAAACGCCCGCCCAGCTTATCATTACCAGGCTTTCTACGCGCCAGATGATCTCTTTGCCAGTCGAACAGAGAGCATCCCCAAAGGACGGGCGCTCATGCCTTCTCCCCTCTTTGGCAGTTTGCCAGACCTCGTCCAACTGCACTTTGAAAAGATGCCGGACCAGCCCACGCTGAGCAGCCCCCAAGCGCCGATGGGAAAGCAAAAAGAACTCGCCACAAGTTGGTACACGCTGAATCCGCAAACCAGCATCGCCGCTAAAAAATTGGCCCGTCTGGATAGCCTTCTGGAAAAACACCCTGATATCCAAAAAGCGCCGACGGTGAGTGCGACTCCAGTGATCGAAATCAAAAGCCAATCACTCGAAAACGCCCCCAAAGAAAGCCTCAAATCGGCGTCTAAAACCCTCGATCTCGACCCCCAAAGTGTAGCCAATGCCACAGAGCAGTCTCAGCGGGCCCTGATCTTGGATAACAACATTAACTTGGAAAAAAAGGAACTCCCCAAACCTCAACTCAAAAAAGCAGCCCCACTGCCCAGCAGCAAAACTACGAAGGAAGGGGCCGACATAGCAGCTACTGCACCTAACCGATCAAGTGTGGGATCAGACTCAACTTTGGGAGAAGTGACGCGGCGCTACCAGCAGGAGCGTTCCACCGATCCCTCAGCGGCACTCACCCGCCAGTCTCTCCCGACTCTTGCTGGTGACTTGCAGCCACTTTGGGTCGAAAACGAATTATTGCTCGTGCGCCAGGCCACAGTCGAAGAAATGCCCCGGCTGCAGGGGGTGTGGCTTGACTGGGCGTTGCTCCAGTCACGGTTGCTCGACACCATTCGTGATCTCCTGCCTGAGGCCACTCTGCTTCCAGTCGCGCCAGACATTGCACGTACAGATGCCACCGCCCTGGTGACGCTGCCTGTGAAACTGATCACAGGCAGAATCCCCATGCTCGCCGTCGAAACGAGCTCTCCATTGAAATCGGCTTTGGTCGTTGCCTGGACCTGCCTGATTGTGGCCGCGCTTGCCATTGCTTTTGTCCTTCACCGCGCTGTTCTCCTCAGCGAACGCCGGGGTGCCTTTGTCTCCGCCGTGACGCATGAGCTGCGGACCCCTCTGACCACCTTTCGCCTGTATTCCGAAATGCTGGCAGATGACATGGTGCCCGATGCCGCCCAGCGCCGCAGCTACCTCCAGACCCTGTGTGATGAGTCCACCCGCCTCATGCATTTGGTGGAAAATGTCCTCGCTTACTCCCGGATCGAGCGCGGGCGCACGGCCGGGCGTATGGAGAAAATAAGTGTGGAGGCCCTGCTGGATCGCATCCTCCCACGCCTCCGCCAGCGGACGCAGCCCGTGGATTTAACTCTGGAAGTGCAGCCCTCTTCCAACGCCCTTGCCTGCCTCATCTGCGTGGATGCCATGGCGGTGGAGCAGATCCTTTTCAACCTGACGGACAATGCCTGCAAGTATGCAGCCCCTGACAGCGAGCCGAGGAAGTTAGACCTGGCGATCCAAGATGAAAACTCTGCCCTGCGTTTCATCTTCCGAGATTACGGCCCAGGTCTCCCTGAGATGCAGCGAAAGCGCCTGTTTCAGCCCTTTAGCAAATCCGCCACTGAGGCCGCCCACAGTGCCCCAGGTGTGGGCCTAGGTCTGGCGCTCAGCCGCCAACTGGCACGTGAATTGGGAGGTGATCTCATCTTCACCCAGCCACAGGGTCGGGGAGCCCAGTTTGAACTCCGTCTGCCCAAACGAGCCAAGGCCTAACGCCCGATTCAACAAAAAGGGATGGACACCCGATAGGCATCCATCCCGTTTCAAATTTGGTTCGGCAATTAACGCTTAGCCTTCTTAGTAGCCTTTTTGGCGGCTTTCTTAGCCACAGGAGCGGCAGCTTTCTTCACGGCCTTTTTGGCCACAGGAGCCACCTTCTTGGCAGGAGCCGCTTTTTTCGCGGGGGCTTTTTTAGCCGGAGCTTTCTTCGCTGGAGCGGCCTTCTTCGCAGGAGCGGATTTTTTCGCTGGAGCAGCCTTTTTGGCGGCCTTCTTCGCAGGGGCTGCTTTCACAGGAGCCGCTGCTTTCTTAGCGCCCTTAGGAGCCTTGGCCTTGACGATGCCGGTGATGCCACCTTCACGGCTGAGGCGCTGCTGCAGCAACTCCTCGCGGAAGGAGATGGCCTCGGCCAGCACTTCGTCGTGAGTTTCCTTGGTATAACGATAGACCTTGGAGACGGTCTTGCCCTTTTCAGCACGCACGGAAACGGCAATGAGACGGGTCACCTTACCCTTAGCAGTTTTGTATTTGCGATAAGAGATACCGACATGGCCGCTCTTGTTCTTCGCATTGGTCGTGTGAGCGATGCGGCTCGCTTCGATCTCTGGCATTTCACCCAGAAGTTGGTCGCGATACTCACGAGCCACTTTCAGAGCGCCTTTGGTGCCGCCATAAAGGCTATCGGAGAAATGCTTGGTGTGGAGGGAACCGTTTCTCGAAATGCAGACCTGAAAGCCGTGCGTCTGCTTGGAGGCATCGTTACGGGTATCAATGCGTTTAATGTTGCGTTCAGAGAGTGGGTTGGAGCGGCGGCGCATAGGGAAAGTGATCTTGGTAATGGGGGGAAGGTGGAAATTGAGCGCAACCCAACTCTGCGCAACCCGAAAGTGACTTTTTTTGCATTATTATAGGTTATTCCTTGGCTTTCGAGTCTATCCAAATCGTTACCGGACCGTCATTTATCAAGGCCACCTGCATATCCGCGCCGAAAACGCCACACTGCACCGGCACCTCTTTCGCCAGCGCAGACTTGAAGTATTCGTAGAGCGGGATGGCCCCCTCAGGCCGCGCGGCCCGGATGAAGCTGGGGCGATTTCCCTTCTTCGTGCTAGCATGCAGGGTGAACTGACTCACCACCAGAACCTCGCCCCCCACATCCTTCACACTCAAGTTCATCTTGCCCTCAGCATCGCCAAAGATGCGCATCTGGACGATCTTGCTGGCCAGCCAATCTGCATCCTCCTGCGTGTCTTCATGCTCCACGCCCAGCAAGACCACGAGGCCTAGAGGAATGCTGGCTTTCACCTCCCCTTCGATGGTGACGGTGGCTTGTTTGGAACGTTGGATGATGGCGCGCATGGAGGGGACTTGAGGAGATCCCCAAAGAATGCAGAAGGACGCTAAGAATGCCACCTTTCCCTTGCGAAATGGCGGCTCCAGCGCTCCTTACGCGCCCCTTGTTGAATCGGGTCCAGCCAGGATTCAGTACAACATTTGTCAATCAGCCATCCGCACACCATCCTATGTCCACCGACGTTAAGAATAACACCGCCCTCATGGAGAAAATCGTCTCTCTTTGCAAGCGCCGCGGTTTCATCTTCCAAAGCAGCGAGATCTACGGCGGCTGTGGCGGTGTCTGGGACTACGGCCCGCTGGGTGCCGAACTGAAGCGCAACCTGCGCACCGCCTGGTGGAATGCCATGACCCGCGAGCGTGAAGACGTCCTCGGCCTGGATGCCAGCATCCTCATGAACCCTGCCATCTGGAAGGCCAGCGGCCATGTGGACACCTTTGCGGATCTCATGCGCGAATGTTCCCTCACCAACAAGCGCGTCCGTGCCGACCACGTGGAACCGCAGGAAGGCGTGGTCATGAACTACACCGGTGCCGAAGCCCCGGCAGGCTGGAAGCTAGACCGAGTGATCTCCGTCCTCATGAAAAAGGGCGAGCACATCGAAAGCTTTCGCAAGCGCGTCCGCACTCTCATTGCTTCCAATGCTGGTGAAGCCGCAGGCAAAGTGGAAGAGATCAATTTGTTAGGCGAAGCCAAAGGCGACACCATCGAAGGCAGCGTGGACTTCCATCCGGAAACCGGCGGAGCCCTGGGCCCGGCGCGTCCCTTTAACCTCATGCTCAAGACTTACCTCGGCCCCACAGCGACCGAGGACGACGTGACCTACCTGCGCCCAGAGACCGCCCAGGCCATCTTTGCCCAGTTCAAGAACGTCTTCGACTCCAGCCGCATGAAGGTCCCCTTCGGCGTTTGCCAGATCGGCAAGGCCTTCCGCAACGAAGTCACCCCCAAGAACTTCACCTTCCGCAGCCGCGAGTTCGAGCAGATGGAGCTCGAGTTTTTCATCAAGCCTGATGAAGCCGTCGAAATCATCAGCGGCGAAGTCGCTCAGTGGAGCGAGGGCGCTGACCTCAGCGAACCGCAGCCCAACTGGGGCTGGGATCTCTGGCACCGTTATTGGGTGGATCAGCGCACGAAATTCTATGAAGGCATCGGCCTCGGTGGCGTGCTGGAATACTACTGGCAGACGAAGGACGATCTCGCCCACTATGCCCGCGCCTGCGTGGACATCCTGTGTGATTTCCCTTTCGGCACCGAAGAACTTGAGGGCATCGCCGCCCGTGGTGCCTTCGATTTGACGGCCCACCAGACCGCCAGTGGCAAGACCCAGGAAGTCTTCGACGAAGAGCTGAAGAACGCCGCCGCCAAGCTCACCGACGAGCAGAAGGAAGCCCTGGTCCAGAAGCGCCTCGCTGCCGAGCAGGCGAAGGTCAAAGGCGAACCGATGCCGGAAGCCGATGTCCGCGCCTGGTTCGAACGTCTCTTCAAAGGCAACTATGTTCCTCACGTCATCGAGCCCTCCGCCGGCCTCGACCGCATGGCCCTGGCCATCATCGCCAATGCCTTTGTTGAGGAAGAAAAAGCCGATGTAAACGGCAAGGTGGAAAACCGCACCTACTTGCGCCTGCATCCTCGTGTGGCCCCGATCAAAGTCGGCGTCTTCCCCCTCCTGAAGAACAAGCCCGAGCTCGTCGCCAAAGCCCGCGAAGTTTATTCGCTCCTCAAAAAGCACATGAACTGCTTCTACGATGAGACCGCCGCCATCGGTCGCCGCTACGCCCGCCAGGACGAAGTCGGCACGCCCTTCGGCATCACCATTGACTTCGAAACCCTCGGCGAAAAAGGCCCTGAGCTTCAAGACACCGTCACCCTCCGCCACCGCGACGGCGGCGAGCAGGAACGCGTCAAGATCTCCGACCTCCTGCCAAAGCTCCTGGCCGCCGTGAGTTAAGTTTCACCCTCACTCAAATCGGCCTCCGTGATGCTCGCATCCGGAGGCCTTTTTTTATATTACCTGCCTTATGAACTCCTCAGCCCCATTGCTCCTCCTAGCCCCACGCATCACTGAAGACTCCATCTCCATGTGGAAGGCCGCGCTTGCGTTGGGCTGGTCTGCGCAGCGCATCCAAGGTTGGCGTGTGCCGGAGGAATTGGTAGGAACAGATCGCCCCATCGTCATTTATGGAGAACCGCTCTTTGCAGAAGCGGTCGCAGATCAACTAGGCCTAGTTATCCTGGAGCCTGCCATTGACTGGCTGACCTCGGTGCCCCGTGAGTACCTCCAGCGTGACATTGAGATCATGCCTCTGGCAAGGGCTCGCGCCTTCGCCACCAAAGCTTTTGTTAAACCTGCCGATGGTAAGATTTTCGATCCCAAAGTCTATGAGTCAGGCAACGCTTTGCCGGGCGACGACCAAGTGGACGCTGACATCCCGGTTCTTCGGTCCGGGGTTGTGGATTTCCGCCTGGAAGTCCGATGCTTCATCCGCGCCCGTGAAATCGTAACATTGAGCCCGTATTGGCGAGAGGATGCCCTGGCTCACGATGAGCAGGGTGAGTGGCTATTCCTCCCCGATGAAGAGGCCGAAGCGCGAGACTTCGCTGGTCAAGTCCTCGGGGATGATCGGATCAAGCTGCCTCCGGCCTGCACGCTGGATGTCGGTCGTCTGGATACAGGCACCTGGGCCATCATTGAAGCCAACCCCTGCTGGGGAGCCGGGCTCTACGGCTGCGATCCTCAGACTGTTCTGGAAACTCTGCGCGCGGCCATTCTTCCTCGCCGCGACATCACCGCCGAGCATCGACCCTGGATCTCGGCCCGGCGGCAGATGCCATAATGCAGAAAAAAGGCGCACCAGACAGAATCCGGTGCGCCTCGAAAGGAGTCAAAACTCGGGTTAACTCAAAGTTATCAGACCAAACACTCCGCGATCTGCACCGCGTTCAGCGCCGCGCCTTTCAGGAGCTGGTCGCCGACGACCCAGAAGGCCAGGCCATTGTCCAAAGCACAGTCCAAACGCAGACGACCCACGGCGCAATTGTCACGGCCAGCGATGTCGAGAGCCAAGGGATACTGTTTGTTAGCCGGATCATCCAGCACATCCAGGCCGGGGGCCTTGGAAAGCACCTCACGGGCAGCCTCCACGGTCACCGGCTTTTCAAACTCAGCGCTGATGGCGATGCTGTGCGCACGGAAGACGGGGATGCGCACACAGGTGACAGAAGCTCGGAAATCCGGGTGGTGCATGATCTTGCGCCCCTCGTTTTCCATCTTCATCTCTTCCTTCGTGTAGCCACTGTCCAGGAACGAATCCACATGCGGGATTGCGTTGAAGGCGATCTGGTGCGGATACACATGCGGCTGGGAGTCCAGCTTCGCTGCGTCCCAGGCACGGTTTTCAGCGGCCCATTCGCGCGACTGGTTTGCCAGTTCCTCGATGGCCTGTGCGCCGGTGCCGGAAACAGCCTGGTAGCTGGAGGCAAAGATGCGCTTCACGCCAAAGGCCTGGTGCAGAGGATACAGTGCCATCAGAGAGATGGCCGTCGTGCAGTTCGGGTTCGCAATGATGCCCTTGTGATTCTTCGCATCCGCCGCATTGATCTCTGGGACCACGAGAGGCACGGTGGGGTCTTGACGGAAGAAGGAGGAGTTATCCACCACCACGGCTCCTGCCTTCACCGCATGCGGGGCGAAGTCGCGCGAAATGCCGCCACCGGCGCTGAACAGCGCGATGTCCACACCGGCAAAGCTCTCCGGGGTCAGTTCCTTGATGGTCACGTCTTCACCTTTGAATTTCATCGTCTTACCGGCGCTGCGTGCGCTGGCGAGAAGGGTGAGTTGGCCGACGGGGAAATTCCGCTGTTCCAGACAGCGAAGCATTTCCACCCCCACCGCTCCGGTGGCGCCGACGACTGCGACGTGCTTGAGGTTGCTCATGGTTGTTTTGTTTTTGGTTTGGGGAAAAAGGGCGATCAGGTTAGGCCTGGATTCCACATTCGCAAGAGAGGGCTTCAAATCTCGCAGGAATACTGGAATCACCGGATTTCATGCTTTCATGCCACCCTCGGGCGGCTCATCCCTACTGCCATGCCCTAAAACTCCCTGTTTTCCTGAGTCGGATTCCACCAATCCAGTATTGCCAGCATAGGTTTGCTGCATGTAGCCTGGAGTTTCCTGCGTTTAATTCGTCCGTTTCAACCCCACCCCATGAGCAAGAAGAAAGCTGCCAAGCCCGCCCCCAAGAAAGCCGCTGCCAAAAAGTCTGCCGGTAAATCCCAGACGATCATGACGGAAAATCGCGTTTTCAAACCCAGCGCAGAATTTTCCAAAAAAGCCCGCGTCGGCAGCATGGCGGAATATCGCCGCATGTATGAGGAGTCCATCAAGCATCCGGATAAATTCTTTGGCCGCGAGGCGAAAGAACTGCAGTGGCAGAAGCCCTACACCAAGGTCATGGAGTGGAAGTGCCCGAATGCGAAGTGGTTCGTGGGTGGCAAACTCAACGTCAGCGAAAACTGCCTGGACCGCCACCTGGTGGGGCCTAACAAAACCAAAGCCGCCCTCATCTGGGAAGGTGAACCCGGTGAAAAACGCGTGCTCACCTACCAGCAGCTTCACCGCGAAGTCTGCCGCTTTGCCAATGTACTGAAGCGCAACAAGGTGAAAAAGGGTGACCGCGTGATGATCTACCTGCCGATGATTCCAGAGGCAGCCATCGCTATGCTGGCTTGTACCCGCATCGGTGCCATCCACAGTGTGGTGTTCGGCGGTTTCAGCGCAGAAAGCATCAAGGACCGTGTGCTCGATTGCGGAGCCAAAATCGTCATCACCTCTGATGGTGGCTACCGCCGCGGCGCCGTGGTCCCGCTCAAGAAGAACGTGGACGATGCCCTCAAAGGTGGCGATACGCCTGTGGAAACCGTCATCGTCTTCCGCCGCACGGGGCAGGACGTCCACATCGAGGAAGGCCGCGATGTCTGGTGGCACCGCGAACTGGAATACGTGGACGCTCACTGCCCTGCCGCCGTCCTGGATTCTGAAACCCCTCTGTTCATTCTCTATACCAGCGGCAGCACGGGCAAGCCCAAGGGGATTCTGCACAGCACCGCAGGCTACCTCCTGCACGCTGAGATGACCTGCAAATACGTCTTCGACCTCCGCGATGACGATGTGTATTGGTGCACAGCCGATGTCGGCTGGGTCACAGGTCACAGCTACATGGTCTATGGTCCTCTTTCCCTCGGTGCCACCTCCCTTATGTATGAAGGCGCGCCGAACTGGCCGGAAAACGACCGCTTCTGGAAGATCATCGAGGAATACGCCGTCACCGTATTTTACACTGCTCCGACGGCCATCCGTGCCTTCATGAAATGGGGTGATGAGTGGCTGAAAAAATGGGATCTCTCTAGCCTCCGCCTTCTGGGCACCGTCGGTGAGCCTATCAACCCTGAAGCCTGGATGTGGTATCATACCCAAGTCGGCGGTGGCAAGTGCCCCATCGTGGACACCTGGTGGCAGACCGAAACTGGCGGCCACATGATCACCCCCATCCCTGGTGCCACCCCCACCAAACCTGGCACCGCCACCCTGCCCTTCTTCGGTGTGGATGTCGCCATCGTGGATGACCTCGGCAAAGAAGTGGGCAAGGATGAACAGGGCAAACTCGTCATCCGCAAACCTTGGCCTTCCATGCTGCGCGGCATCTGGGGCGATAAGAAACGCTACCAGGAAACCTACTGGAGTGAATTTGAAGGCTGGTATTTCGCAGGCGATGGAGCACGCCGTGACAAGGACGGTTATATCTGGATCATTGGCCGTATTGACGACGTGCTCAATGTCGCAGGTCACCGCCTCGGCACTGCCGAAGTGGAAAGCGCCCTCGTCTCCCACCCTGCCGTGGCTGAGGCTGCCGTCGTGGGCCGCCCAGATGAAATGAAAGGCCAGGGCGTCGTCTGCTTTGTCACCGTCAAGGAAGGCATGGCCACCGGTCGCGAGCTCGCAGACGAGCTCAAAAAACACGTCCGTAAAGTCATCGGCCCCGTCGCCACCCCAGATGAAGTCCGCTTTGCCGCCGCTCTGCCGAAGACTCGCTCTGGCAAGATTATGCGTCGCCTGCTGAAGCAAATCGCCGCCGGCGAAGTCATCAAAGGCGATACCACCACCCTGGAAGACCTGAGCGTCATCGCCCAGCTCGCTGCCAGCGGGGAGGATTAATTTCCCTTCCACACTTCAGGTTAAACTTAACCCACGCAGGCAACTGCGTGGGTTTTTCATGCCCTCGTCTTCTCCTCTCTCTGCTTATGGAAGTCGTGGCTGTGACTTGACTAGCCAGCCTGCCCCATCTACCCCAGCCTCATGCGTATCCTCATCACCGGCGGCGCCGGTTTCCTCGGCTCCCATCTCTGCGAACGGCTCCTGAATGAAGGCCACGATATCCTATGCATGGATAACTTCTTCACCGGCCGCAAAGCCAACATTGCGCATCTGCTCCCCAACCCGAATTTCGAGCTCTTTCGCCATGATGTGATTGATCCATTCAAGGCCGAGGTGGACCGCATCTACAACCTCGCCTGCCCGGCATCGCCTCCTCATTATCAATACAACGCCATCAAGACCATCAAGACCTCCGTCATGGGAGCAATCAATGTTCTTGGTTTGGCTAAACGCACTCGCGCCCGTGTTTTCCAGGCCTCCACTTCCGAGGTCTATGGCGACCCTGAAATCCACCCTCAGCCCGAAAGCTACTGGGGCCACGTCAACCCCATCGGCATCCGCTCCTGCTACGATGAAGGTAAGCGCGTGGCAGAGACCCTCTTCTTTGACTATCACCGCCAAAACGGCGTGGACATTCGCGTGGTGCGCATTTTCAACACCTACGGCCCTCGCATGCTGCCAGACGATGGCCGTGTCGTCTCTAACTTCATCGTGCAGGCCCTCCGCGGCCAGAACATCACCATTTATGGAGATGGCAGCCAGACCCGTAGCTTCTGCTACGTGGATGACCTCATCGAAGGCTTTGTCCGCCTCATGGAAACCACCGGTCACACGGGCCCCATCAACATTGGAAACCCGGGTGAATTCACCATGCTACAGCTAGCCGAGCTAGTGCTAAAAAAGGTCGGAGGCCCCTCGAAGATCACTTTCCATCCCCTGCCCTCCGACGATCCAAAACAGCGCCGCCCGGACATCACGCTCGCCAAAAGCCACCTAGGCTGGGAACCCAAAGTGCCACTGGAAGAGGGCCTGGATCGCACCATCGCTTACTTCAAGACGATTGTTGCGGCCTGATAAGGAGGCCTATCAGCCGAACTTTATTTTTATTTACTTTTCCAATGAACATCTGCTGCATCGGTGCTGGTTATGTCGGTGGTCCCACGATGGCGATGATCGCCGCTAAATGCCCGAACATTCGGGTGGAAGTGGTGGATCTCAATCAGGCACGCATCGAAGCGTGGAACTCCGATGAGCTGCCCATCTATGAGCCGGGCCTAGATGAAATTGTCGCTTCAGCGCGCGGGCGAAATCTATTTTTCTCCACTGGGGTAGAAGATGCCATCCGGACAGCAGACATCATCTTCGTTAGCGTCAATACGCCCACCAAGACCTTCGGCCTGGGCGCGGACAAAGCTGCCGACCTTCGTTATGTTGAGGCAGTGGCTCGCACCATTGCAGAGGTGGTGAATGAGCCGAAAATCATTGTCGAAAAAAGCACCATCCCGGTGAAAACAGCGGAGGCCATTCACAGCATCCTCGCCTCCAACGGCAAGGGGCTGAAACATCAGGTGCTATCAAATCCGGAGTTCCTGGCGGAAGGAACGGCGGTGGCTGATCTGAGTAATCCAGACCGCATCCTCATCGGTGGTGAGACCACACCTGAAGGACAGGCCGCCATCGAAGCCTTAGTCAGCGTCTATGCCCACTGGGTGCCCCGTGAGCGCATCCTCACCACCAATCTCTGGTCTTCAGAGTTGTCCAAACTCGTGGCCAATGCCTTCCTGGCACAGCGCATCTCCTCCATCAATAGCATCTCAGCTCTGTGCGAGACGACCGGGGCGGATGTGGATGAAGTAGCCCGCGCCATCGGCACGGATTCACGCATCGGGCCGAAGTTCCTCAAGGCGTCCGTGGGTTTTGGCGGTTCCTGCTTTCAAAAGGATGTGCTGAATCTCGTCTATCTCTGCGGACACTTCGGCCTGCCGGATGTAGCCGCCTACTGGGACCACGTCATTCGCATGAATGACTGGCAGAAACATCGCTTCTCCGAACGTGTCGTCCGCACGCTGTTTAATACCGTCACTGGCAAGCGCATTGCGGTGTTGGGTTTTGCCTTCAAGAAAGACACCAACGACACTCGCGAGTCAGCGGCCATCTATGTCTGCCAAGACCTGTTGGAAGAGCGTGCTCACCTAGCCATTCACGATCCGAAGGTGAAAGCCGAGCAGATTCGCAAAGACCTATCCCTTTCCCTCGAAGACCAACGGGTGACCTTTGCCGCATCGGCCGAGGAGGCCTCCCAAGGGGCTCACGCCCTCCTCGTCCTCACTGAGTGGGATGCTTTTAAAGACTTGGACTTTGAGGTCATTTACGAAAACATGCTCAAACCCGCCTGGATCTTTGATGGGAGAAACATCCTTGATAGGCCCAAGCTAGAGAAGATTGGCTTCCGCGTTTACAGCATCGGCAAACCGCTCGGAAAAAGCTAAACGGAATAGGCGCTCAAGCCCCGTTGTTTCAGCCATTCTCTTCCTTCATTTTCTCTTATCTCCCTCATGCCCATCGCCCTCATCACCGGAATTACAGGCCAGGATGGTTCTTACCTTGCCGAACAACTTTTGGCTAAGGGCTACACGGTGCATGGCATGATCCGCCGCGCCTCGAACTTCAATACTCAACGTATCGAGCACTTGTTCAATGATCCCGAGATCTACAACCAGCGGCTCTTCCTTCATCACGGAGATCTCACAGACTCGAGCAATCTGAACCGTCTATTGGAAAAAATTGGGCCTAACGAAATCTATAACCTCGCGGCACAGAGCCATGTCAAAGTCTCCTTTGAAGTTCCCGAGTACACTGCTGAGGTAGATGGTCTGGGCACTCTGCGATTTCTCGATTCCATCAAGGAAGTGGGGCTCGAAAAACGGGCTCGTTTTTACCAAGCCTCCACCAGCGAACTCTTCGGACTCGTCCAGGAAGTCCCTCAAACGGAAAAGACCCCTTTTTATCCACGCTCTCCTTATGGGGTGGCGAAACTGTACGGCTACTGGATCGTGGTGAACTATCGTGAATCCTACGGCCTGCATGCTAGCAATGGGATTCTCTTCAATCATGAATCTCCTCGCCGAGGCGAGACCTTCGTTACACGCAAGATCACCCGTGCCGCAGGTCGCATCCGCGAAGGTATGCAGGAGCATGTGGCCCTGGGTAATCTGGGAGCTCAGCGCGACTGGGGTTACGCCCCTGAATATACTGAGATGATGTGGCGCATGCTCCAGCAAGAACAGCCTGGCGACTATGTCTGCGCGACTCAGGAAACCCACACGGTGCGCGAATTTTGCGAGCACAGTTTTGCAGCCGTGGACATGCCACTGACCTTTGAGGGCGAAGGCGAAAACGAAGTGGGCCGCGATGAAAAAGGCATTGTACGCGTGAAGGTGAACCCAAACTACTACCGCCCAGCAGAGGTGGAACTGCTCATTGGCAATCCAGAAAAAGCCCGCCGGGAGTTGGGCTGGCAGCCCAAGGTCACTTTCGCTGAACTTGTCCAAATCATGGCGAAGGCCGACTGGGATCTGGCTAAAAAAGAGAAGCTGCTCGCTGCCTGATTTTCACTTTTCCGCCCATGTCTTTTCTCGATTCCCGCATCTACGTCGCCGGTCATCGTGGCATGGTGGGCAGCGCCTTGGTCAGAGCCCTCCATGAACGTGGAGGCAAGGACATCATCACCGCAACCCATGCGGAGTTAGATCTGCGCCGGCAGGCCAATGTGGAAACTTGGTTAGGCCAAAACAAACCCGACACCGTCATCTTGGCCGCCGCTAAAGTGGGGGGCATCCATGCCAACAGCACTTACCCGGCCGAGTTCATTTATGACAACCTCATGATGGCAGCCAATGTCATCCATGGGGCTTACGCGTCGGGGGTGAAACGACTGCTCTTTCTCGGCAGCTCCTGCATCTATCCCCGTCTGGCCCCGCAGCCTATGCCGGAGGACTGCCTGCTTACCGGATCCCTCGAAGGCACCAATGAAGCCTACGCATTGGCCAAGATCGCTGGGCTGAAACTTTGCCAGCACTACCGCAGCCAATATGGGGTGATGTTTCACTCCGCCATGCCCACAAATCTTTATGGGCCGGGCGACAACTACCACCCGGACAATTCCCACGTCATTCCGGGGCTGCTGCGTCGCTTTCATGAGGCCAAGGTGAATCAAACCGAAGCTGTCACCGTCTGGGGCACGGGCACACCACTGCGCGAATTTCTGCACGTGGATGACCTCGCCGAAGCCTGTCTGCACCTCCTTGAGCTCGATACCCCACCCGATTGGGTCAATGTGGGCAGTGGCCAGGAATGCAGCATCGGCGAACTGGCGCAGACGGTGAAACGTGTCGTAGGCTATAAGGGCGAACTTCGTTTCGACACTACCAAACCGGACGGCACGCCGCGCAAGCTGCTGGATTCTCATTTGATCCAAAGCCTGGGCTGGAAACCTCGAGTCAACCTTGAAGCAGGACTGGGCGAAGCCTATGCTGCCTTCCTGAAAACCCTGCCATAAAAAAGTCTGGCCCCGCACGATTGCAGGGCCAAACAAATTTAGTCGAAGGATCTTCAGATCACGCGGTCATTGCCGCCATCCACAGGGATCTGGGCACCTGTGACTTTGGAAAACAGCGGAGATGCCATGGCAGACACCATGTTACCAATGTCTTTGCTCTTGATCTCCACCTTCATGAGGTTCTTTGTTTTGTACTCGTCCACTGTCATGCCGTAACGCTCAGCACTGCGTTGCAGGGCTTCTGGCGTCCAGAGTTTGGTATCAAAAACAGCATCTGGATGGACAATGTTCACCCGGATCCGGTAAGGAGCCAGTTCTAGCGAGGCCACGCGGCAGAGCTGCGTGAGAGCCGCCTTACTGCAAGAGTAGGCCGAGGCACCCGGGCCTGGGGCTTTGAAGTTACGGCTGCCCACGAAGATGATGCTGGCATCCAGGCCCAGCTTCACATAAGGGATCACCTTGTTCATCAGCTTCTGGTGGCTGGTGAGATTGATCGAGATAGTGCGATCCCAATCGTTCTGCGCCATGACATCCAAATGCTCGTTCTTCGGGAAAATGCCCGCATTGCTGACCACGATGTCAATGCCGCCAAACTCACGTACCACGAACTCGATCGCGTCCTGCACGGGCTGGTCTTCGGTGAGGTTCACCACGATACCGATGCCGCCGATCTTCTGCATGATCTCAGGGATGTCTTTATCAATGTCGAGCCCCACCACCTGAGCCCCTTGCTCAGCGAGGCTCTCCGCAATAGCGAAGCCAATGCCTGCCGCACAACCGGTGACGAGGGCCACTTTGCCCTGATGCACCTTACGAGCCGGGCCTTTGCGCAGTTTAGCCTGCTCCAGTTCCCAGTATTCGATGTCGAAGATGTCTTTCTCAGGCAGAGGCTCCCAGCCCCCCACCGCTTCGCCCAGTTGCACCGTAGCCAGGGTGGACTCGGAAATATCCGCAACGATCTTTGCATCCTTCACGGTATCGCCAAAGCTCACCACGCCTTGGTTAGGCCAGATGGCAAAACGTGGCGCAGCATCCAGCATGGTGTGGCCACTGGCGTTGCGGTCGAAATAGGCTTTGTAGTCGTCGGCAAATTTTTGCACGGAAGCCTCGATGTCTTCACCAATGAAAGCAGGAGCACGTTTGGTGCGAATGCTGTGATCTGGTGTCAGAGGCCCGCGTGTGCCAAAGTCCGCCACTGCGGGTAAATTGGCGTAGCCCACAGCTTCAGCGCTGGCATTGAGGCGGGCGATCTGGGGAACGCCGCGCTTCAGGGAAACCACCTGACGCAGTTTGGCGAGGGCCTTGAGATCTGTCGCCGCTTCGCCTGTGGCCAAAGGAGCCCCCGACTTTTTCGCCAGGAACTCTTCCGCCTGCGTCACCATCTCGATGTGCAGTTCATAGCTCTTGCGGGCATCGTCGTCGAAAGTGAAAAGGCCATGCTTCAGCAGCACCATACCCTGGATGCCTTCGGCGCGCAGATCGCGCCCGGCGATCAGGTCTGCCACCGTCTTTGCCAAAATGAAACCTGGCATGACATAGGGGACGATGATGACACGGCTGCCAAATACTTCTTTCACGCGGGCTTCACCGTCTGCGTGGCAGGTCAAAGCTGAAATAGCGTTGGCATGGCTGTGATCCACGAAACGGAAAGGCAGGATGGCATGCAAGATGGCCTCAATGCTGGCCGCAGGCGCATTCGGGTTAGTCATCGCGGCCCGCTGCTGCAGGACCATGTCCGCATCGCTCATGGTGGCGAGTTTCGACATCTTGATGAGGGCCTCCTGGCGGACTGGGGAAAAACCCTCGCGCTCAATGGTGCCGAGGTCCCAGCCACTGCCCTTAACGTAGCAAAGTTCCACTTCGTCACCGAAGAAGTCTTTCTCCGTGACTTTGACGGAGGTATTGCCACCGCCATGGAGTACCAGGGCAGGATTGCGCCCGAGCAGGCGGCTGGTATAGACGCGCTGGCCCAGCAGGTCGGTTCCAAAGGTGGCGGCTTCTGTATCGTTCCAAAGGCTTTGCATGGTCGGGAAAAAGGAGTGTCAGACTTCCGGTGGATGGGCCGGGGGCGCAAGGGGATTTTGGTCAAGGTCATGCCCCATGCTCGATCAATCGCGATTCACATGTATCGCCCTAGGCTAGGCACCTGCCTGGACAGGGATTTATAAAGGATCTTGCGCAGCTCTTGCAGCGTTCGACGGGCGCTGAGGCTGTCGTGGCACACGACTTTGACCGTAAAACCCCCGGTAGAGAGCGGCCCATGCCCCAAATAGACCTCAGGGCTATTCAGCGCCTCCAGTTCAGCCACTGGCAGGTCCCCTCCCCCCAGGACAAAGCAACTCAGATAATGGGCCTGGGGATGCATGAGGCGCAGCGAATGCAGACTGTGGTCTTCCGGGGAAAGTCGGTAGCGCTCCCGGGCGGCTAATTTATCCCCCATCCAGACATCCAAGTCCCAAAGGAGCTCAGCATACTGGAATACCTCGCCACTGGCGACTCGGCCAGGAGAAAGCCAGTCGAAATAGAGCAACTGACCCTCAGCGGCTACCCGCAGCTCTGTTTTCTGCTGATAACGCGCTCCAGCCTGAGGAATGAAGGGCTCGGGGTAAAATTCCAAAAACGCCCCGGCCTCTACCGTAAAGGTCTGGTGCACCTTGGCCGGGCCACCACTGCGCGAGCGATAGACGCGGCTAGCACTGGGGGTGGTGAGCACGATCGAGGCTCCCGTTTCGGCAGCCACATTGATCTCAATGGCATCGCCATCAAAAATCCCGGCGGTGGGATTGACGATATTTACCACCAGGGCCCCGGCATCTTCATGAGGTTTGCTCAGATGAAGCGGCGCACGAAACGATTGATCACGCAGATACGTTTGTCCTGCGGGATAGCAGGAAGCCGTGAGATGAAGATGGCCGCGCATGGCGAGTGGATGACGAAGCCCAGGTCAGACGAAAAGGTAATCGCGCTTGAGCCAACCGATGAGTTCTTCCTTCCCCTTCTCAGATTTCATATCGGCAAAGATGAAGGGTTTGTCACCCCGCATGAGTTTGGAATCCCGCGCCATCACATCGAGGTCAGCACCGACGTAAGGAGCCAGATCAATTTTATTGATGAGGAGGAGATCGCTATTCCGGATGGCAGGGCCACCCTTGCGAGGAATTTTGTCTCCTTCGGCGACATCAATGACGAAGATAAATACATCCGCCAGTTCTGGCGAATAGGTGGCGGAGAGATTGTCCCCACCACTTTCGATGAGCAGCAATTGCAGATCAGGATGGCGTTTTTCCAGCTCGATAACGGCAGCCATGTTCATGCTGATGTCATCGCGGATGGCCGTGTGCGGGCAGCCGCCCGTTTCCACCCCCATGACACGATCTGCTGGCAGGATGTTTTGGCGCAGGAGGAACTCGGCATCCTCGCGGGTATAGATATCATTCGTGATGACGGCCAGAGAGTATTCCTCCTTCAGCCATTCACAAAGGCGAAGGACGCACATGGTTTTACCGGAGCCGACAGGGCCACCGATGCCGATACGGAGAGGACGTGGGTTGCTCATGAAATGAAAAGTCGTTCGTTCGCTCGCGCATGTCGCAGAGAGGCGATTTCGAGAAGTGGATTAAACCAGCCGATGCGCTCGGCGGGGGTGGCGATGAGGCCTTCCAAATGAGGGGCCAGAGAGATCATGGCTCCACGAATGATGAGCTGGCAGCGCTCCTGCCCCAACCTCATCAGCTTCATGGAACTGATGGCATAACCACTGATGCTTTGAAGGGAAAAGGCACAGAGCGCAGCGGCAACAGGTAGATGACGCAGCTCTAATGCACAGGCGATGAGGTGGTGACAAGGAGCCCCACTTTCCCCATAGGCTGCCAGGGAGGGATCTGGATCCAGCTTCTGCACCAAAGACAGTCGGCGAGAGCCGAGCTGGCGGCTGGCCTGACGGAGCTCCGCCGCGAGTTTCCACGCATCCAGCTCTTCATCCAGAAGGCGCAGATTCTCATGATCTCCCGAAGCCGCTAAGGCATGTGCTTTCTCCAAAAAGGGCAGTTCGAAAGCCAGCAGTCCAGGAATGATTTGCTGCTGAAGGAAGGTCTCCAATTGATCGGGATTTTTCACCGCTCCCCGCTGCACCAATTCTTCAAGCCCCATGGAATGCGCATAGGCTCCCGAAGGAAACTGGGAGTCGTTCACCTGCAAGAGCCAGGGCAGCCATTCAAGAAGCATGGGCAGTGACACGTAAGGGGTTAAAGACGACTTCAATCTCTTCAAAGGCCCAGCCTTCCCGCTCAAAGAGCTGCAGCACCGCCACATCATGGGTGATACGAATGACGCCATCCACCACCTGCACACCCAGATGAAGATTGCCGATCTTCCAGCCCATGAGGGCTGCTTCCTCCAGGGTGCTTGGCTGAAGCTGATACACGAGTTCCGGCTGCTGGCGTACGATGTATTCCGCAGTCTCCGTCTGGTGGATGACGCTGCCATGCTGGAGCCTGGATTCCAGGTCAAAGCCGAACTCCGTTCCATCCGCCGCCACGCCGCGCCAGCGGCGCTTGAGAAAAAGCCGCCGTTCAATGAGCAACTCGATCTGCTCTGTGACAGGCCGCATCGGCGTGTCTGAGAGCATCCGTTGAATCAAAATCATCAGAACAAAAAGTAACGTTGGGCCATGGGCAAGACATTGGCGGGTTCGCAGCGCAGCTCGCGTCCATCAGCTTTCACGGTGTAGGTGTCTGGGTCCACTTCGATCTTTGGCAGATAGTTATTCCAAAGCATGTCATGCTTGCTGACAGTGCGGCAGGTTTTCACCGCACTGAGAGTCTTGCAAACACCCAGTTTTTTCACAATTCCACTCTGCAAAGCCGCCTGACTAACAAAGGTGAGGCTGGTGCTGAACTTGGCCCGACCATGGGCAGCGAATTGGTGGCGATACATCATCGGCTGCGGGGTCGGGATGCTGGCATTGGGATCTCCCATGTTCGCCATGGCGATGAGTCCTCCCTTCAGAATGACCTCGGGTTTGACCCCGAAAAAAGCGGGTTTCCAGACCACGAGATCAGCCAGTTTTCCCACCTCGATGCTGCCCACTTCATGGGAGATGCCATGAGTGATGGCGGGATTGATGGTGTACTTGGCCACGTAACGCAGGGCGCGATAGTTATCGGCGGCTTGGTGCTCCGGCCCTTCCAGTTTGCCAAACTGGACCTTCATTTTATGCGCTGTCTGCCAAGTGCGGGTGATGACCTCGCCGAGACGGCCCATGGCCTGGCTGTCACTGGACATCATAGAGATGGCCCCCAGATCATGCAGCAGATCCTCCGCAGCAATGGTCTCGGGACGGATGCGAGATTCCGCAAACGCCACGTCTTCAGGGATCTTTGAATCAAGATGATGGCAGACCATGAGCATGTCGAGATGCTCATCAATCGTATTCACGGTGAAAGGACGAGTCGGGTTGGTGGAAGAAGGCAACACATTGGCCTCGCCACACACGCGGATGATGTCAGGCGCATGTCCGCCACCTGCGCCTTCTGAGTGGTAAGTGTGGATGGTGCGGCCCTTAAAGGCCGCGAGGGTGCTTTCGACAAAACCGGCCTCGTTGAGGGTATCGGTATGGATCGCCACCTGGACATCGAGCTCATCCGCCACGCCCAGGCAGGTATCAATGGCAGCCGGGGTGGTGCCCCAGTCTTCGTGTAGCTTCAGGCCGATGGCTCCAGCGAGGACTTGCTCCCGCAGCGGGCCTGGTGTGGAGCAGTTGCCTTTGCCCAAAAAACCGAGGTTCATGGGGTACTCATCCGCCGCCTCCAGCATGCGATGCATGTTCCAAATACCGGGCGTGCAAGTGGTGGCATAAGTACCGTGAGCTGGGCCCGTGCCGCCGCCAATCATGGTGGTGACACCGCTGGCCAGCGCATGGTCAATCTGCTGCGGGCAGATGAAGTGAATGTGGGTGTCAATGCCCCCTGCGGTGATGATGCACCCCTCCCCAGCAATGACTTCCGTGCCTGCGCCAATGACCATATCAATGCCATCTTGCAACATGGGATTGCCCGCATGGCCAATGCCGACGATGCGACCATATTTGATCCCGATGTCGGCTTTGATAACTCCCTGCACGGCGTCCAGGATAGTGGCATTGGTAATGACCAGATCCAGGCAGTCCGCATCCAGTGCCAAGCAGGACTGGGCCATGCCATCGCGGATCACTTTTCCGCCGCCAAATTTCACCTCATTGCCGTAGCCACCTTTCTCCGCAATGAGGTCACGCTCGACCTCAATAAAAAGTTCCGTGTCTGCCAACCGCACCTGATCCCCCACGGTGGGGCCAAACATGCTGCTGTGTTGTTTACGCGTGATCTTCATACGGGCAGGGGGCCATTCACGAGGTTGTTGAGGCCATAAACCTCGCGTTTTCCGGCGAAGGCGACGACTTCGACTTCGCGAGTATCGCCGGGTTCAAAACGAACGGCGGTGCCTGCGGGAATGTTCAGCCGAAAACCGAGGGAGGCTGCACGATCAAAATCGAGAAAAGTATTCACCTCATAAAAATGAAAGTGGCTGCCGACTTGGACAGGACGATCCCCCATGTTAGCGACCACGAGCTTTTTCGTGGCCAATCCGATATTGGCATTGAGGTCGCCTACACCTTGAGGATGGATGATTTCTCCGGGGATCATGTCAGCGCACGGGGTTGTGAACAGTCACCAGTTTGGTGCCATCGGGAAAGGTGGCTTCCACCTGGACTTCGTGGATCATTTCAGGGATGCCTTCCATGACTTCGTCGCGCTTCACAATGGTGGTGCCATAGCTCATGAGATCTGAAACGCTGCGCCCATCGCGCGCACCTTCCATGATCTCTGCACTGATGATGGCGATGGTCTCTGGGTAGTTCAGTTTCACACCACGATCTCTGCGACGACGAGCCACGTCAGCGGCGACAACGATCAACAGCTTTTCCTGTTCACGAGGGGACAGATGCATGGCAGGTGATCAATGAGAGAGAGCTGCGACAGGACGGCGCAGAGACTGCGTACAGAGCGCGACAAACCAACCTGTGAAGGCTAGCACGGAGCTGGTCAACAACAGCCCGGCAAGGTAGGCGGTAAAACCCGTCTCCAAAGGCCAAGCTAGTGCATGAGCATTCCCCTGCAAAAGGGAGACACACGCAATGACAGCCAGCGGATAACCTGGATGAAGGCGGTATCGCTTCGCGAACAAAAGTAAGGGGCTAGCAAAGGCCAAGGCGCTGCCCAAAGAAACTCCTGAAAGAACAAGCCCCTGGGCACCTGCCCAACCACCGACCAAAAGGCTTGCCAAAAAAGTCAACGCGAGGGCTTGAGAACGAAATCTTCCGCCCGTCGCCACTAAAACCCCCACGGTTAATGCGAATAGCCCGTGCTCCAGACCTAGCAACGGATGTCTCACGCCAGCGAGGAAGGCCATTCCATCTTCGAACTCATCCACATCCTCCATACCAGGAGGCAAATGGTGAGCCTGCAGAGGAGCGACCGTTAATAACAATAAAACAGACCACCGAGCGAACAATGAGAAGCGCCGCAAGAGTGAAAGATGGAAGGACAAAGGCTGGTTAGGCATGGTTGGATAAGATCTCGAGGTTAGACAGTGAGGTGTTTTTTCACCACTTCATCCGTAAGATCCTTGTTCTGTCCTTGAGCAACCACTGTGCCACGATCCATGATGTAAAACACATCGGCCAATTCACGACAAAAATCGAGGTATTGCTCTACGAGCAGAATGCTCATTTTATCTTCCGAGCGAAGGATCTTCAAAGCATCACCGATTTGGTCAATCACATTGGGTTGAATGCCTTCCGTCGGCTCATCCAGAATCAGCACCTTCGGCTCCGTCAAGAGGGCACGCGCAATGGCAAGCTGTTGCTGCTGACCGCCACTGAGCATGCCCCCTTTACGAGGCAAGAATTCCTTGATGATGGGAAACAGGGTGAAGATACGATCCAGCTTTTGTTTGTTCTTCAGCCCTCGGGCCGTGGCACCCAGCATGAGATTTTCTTCGACGGTGAGAAATGGAAAAATGTCACGCCCCTGTGGCACATAAGCCAGCCCCAACCGCGCACGGTCTTCAGGTGCTAATTTGGTGATGTCGGTACCATCAAGCACGACAGTGCCATTGCTGGGTTTGAACAATCCCACGATGGTGCGCAGCGTGCTTGTTTTACCGACACCATTACGGCCCATGAGGCAGCAAAGTTGACCAGCAGGCACCGTCATATCCACCCCACGGAGGATGCGGCTACCGCCAATGGAAGCATGAATAGAAGTCAGATTAAGCATGTTGTTAGGCGGCTTTTTTGCGTCCGAGATAAACTTCGATCACCCGAGGATCATTTTGCACAGCATCCACACTGCCCTCGCAGAGCACACTGCCCTGGTGCAGCACCGTCACCTTGCGCCCGGTAGCGATCTGCTTCACAAAGACCATGTCATGCTCGATCACGATGATGCTGTGTTTGCCTGCGAGCTTGAGCAGAAGCTCGCCAGTGAGAGCAGTTTCGTCATCGCTCATCCCGGCAGCAGGTTCATCAATGAGCAAAAGTTTTGAATTCTGTGCCAGCAGCATCCCGATCTCCAGCCACTGCTTTTGCCCATGAGACAAAGAACCGGCTAGATCCGTGCGGCGGCTACCGAGGTTGATCGTTTTCAGGATTTCGTCAATTCGGTCAATATCCGTGCTGGTAGTTTTACTAAATAGCGTCTTCCAAACCCCGCGCACTCCTTCCAGGGACAATAGGAGATTTTCAAAAACGGTGTGCTCGGTGTAAACGGTGGGGGTCTGGAATTTTCGGCCAACTCCGAGTCGGACAATTTCATGTTCACTCAGGGGTAATAATTCCGTGAGTCCCCCAAAGGTGATGGTGCCTGTGTCGGGCTTGGTGCGCCCTGTGATAAGATCCAGAAAGGTCGTTTTGCCCGCACCATTGGGCCCGATAACCGTTCTCAGTTCTCCCTCGGTAAGATAAAAGTTGAGGTCTGTGATGGCTTTAAATCCAGCGAAGGATTTATTCACGCCCTCGGCGTTCAGAATGAGAGGATTGTCCATGGCGATAAAGTTAAGCGGCTTCCTCCTCGGGCTTGTTGATCGAGATGACCTCGGACTCGTCGGCTCGCGGTTTTCTTTTCTTTAACCAATCACTCACCATGCCTGGGATACCCACAATGCCCTTAGGCAAGAACAAAACGACGATGATGAACATCCCGCCAAGGATGATGAGCCATAGGTCTGGGTAAGCACGCGTGGCCCAGCTTTTGAGCGCATTGACGCTGATGGCTCCTACGATGGGACCAATCAAAGTACCTCGCCCACCCACGGCTGTCCAAACCACAGCTTCCAGTGATTTCTCCGTCGTCATTTCGCTGGGGTTGATAATGCCCACCTGAGGAACATACAGCGCCCCGCCGATGGAGCCAATCAAGGCACTGACAACGAAGATAAAGAGCTTGAAGTTAGGCGAAGAATAGCCACTGAAGAGCACGCGATTCTCACTATCGCGCACTGCTTGTTGGACGAGGCCGAAGCGGCTTCGGGTAAGACAACGGAGCCCAACATAGACCGTGGTGAGAACGATGGCAGTGACGATGAACAGTCCGCGTTTGGTGCCTGGACTGCGAATGTCAAAACCCAGGATAAATCGAAAGTCCGTGAAACCATTGTTACCACCCATGAGCATATCATTGCGGAAAAACATCAACGATGCTCCATAAGTGAGTGCCTGAGTGAGGATGGAAAAATAGACCCCTTTGACTCGTGAGCGAAAGGCTAACCAACCAAAGATGTAAGCCACAATGCCTGGAACTAGCAGCATCATGATCATAGCGAACGAAAAGCTGCTGAACGGAGTCCAGAAAGTCGGCAATCGCTCCCAGCCCAGGAAGACTAAAAAGTCTGGCATATCTTTCTTATACTGCCCCATCGTACCAATCATCCGCATGAGGTACATGCCCATCATGTATCCGCCGAGCGAGAAGAACAGTGCCTGGCCCAGGCTGAGCAGACCCGTGTATCCCCAGAGCAAATCCACGCTAATGGCTAGGAGGGCATAACAGAGATACTTGCCCCAGAGGTTAATCGTGAAGTCACTCACCAACCCGCCCAGATTCAGCAGAGGCAAGACAACGATGAGGAAAAAAGCCACGATGGCGGTGATGGCCCACTCTCTTTTAGCAATGGGGCGGACGAGCAAGGAATGCGTCATGATTTCAAGAGGTCAGTGAAGGTTGATCAGGATTCCAGACTGCGAGTTTTCGTGGCAAACAAACCCGCAGGCCGCCATTGAAGGAAGAGAATGATGGCCCCGAGGACGAGGATTTTACCCAAAACGGGATTGCCCAAAATCTGCTGGAGGGACTGATCCACCACACCGATGCCGATGGCGCTAGCCACCGTACCAATCAGGCTACCTACCCCGCCGACAACGACAGTCATGAAGGCATCCACGATGTAGTTTTGTCCCAGGCTGGGACCGACATTGCCAATTTGGGAAAGGAAGGCACCCGCTAGACCCGCCAAGCCACTGCCAAAGCCAAAGGTCATCATATTGACGCGTTCCGTTCTCACACCGAGGCAGGCTGCCATGTTGCGATTTTGCATCACCGCTCGGATCAACAAACCCAAGGGAGTTTTACTCAAAAGCGCCCAGGTGCCAAAAACGATCAAGATGGCAAAGCCAATCACAAAGACTCGGTTCCAACCGAAGATCACATCGTTGATGGTCCAGTTATCACTGAGCCAGGAAGGGCTATTGACCTGCACATTGTTAGACCCAAAAACGAGGCGGAAGAGTTGCTGAAGAACGAGCGAAACACCCCAGGTGGCGAGCAAGCTTTCCAGTGGGCGCCGATAAAGAAAGCGAATGACTCCGCGCTCCAATGCAAGCCCCACCAAGGCCGCCATGATGAAGGCCATGGGCAACGCGATGACAAAATACATTTCGTACAGCCAACCTGAGGCATTCATACCTGGGAGGCTGAGTTTCATCCCAAAGGGCGAAAGAGCTAAACCTTCCGCAAACAGACACTGCACAACATAAGTGGTGTAAGCCCCCACCGCGATGAGCTCGCCATGCGCCATATTGATGACCCCCATCAAACCAAAGGTGATCGCTAGACCAATGGCGACGACCAGGAGCACCGAGCCCAAAGAAAGTCCCCGAAACAAGGTGCCTAAAAAATTCACAATCGACCGATGAGCTTCAACAGCCTCCAAGGCTTTTTTGGCAGCGATGAGCAGTTCTTTATCTCCGGCTTTCAGAGCCTCTTTCACCACGCTCTCCAGAGAATCTTTGGCGCTGAGCGGGTGAATCTCTGCGAGCGAAGTACAGCCTGCGAGGCGCACCGCTTTGTCTGGGCTTCGCAACTGGGTGAGGGCGATGGCTTCCTGAATGGCTCGTTTGACAGAACTATCGGTTTCAACTTTGAGCCGCTCCTCGAGAATGGGTAACTTTGCTACATCACGTTCCATGCCCATTTGAGTAATGGCGAGCATGCGATCCTTAGCGTTAGGCGCTGTCAATTTGGAAAGGTCGAGCAGCGACTTCATGGCGCGGCGAATGCTGCTATCCGTCTCAGCGATCTCAGCCCGTGCTGGTGCCACGCGGACCACAGTACCTTGAGCGTCTTTGAGAGGTTCTTTGGTATCTAACCGCAGAGCCGTTTCTTTTTTGGTGGCATCTGGATCACCCGCCAGAGTGACAGCAATATATTTATCATCGGCACCTTCGACGAGGTAAATGGATCCACCTTTCCAGGCATCCAGCAAAGGCTCCAGTTCGGGATCAGTCATCCCCGTCAACGAATTAACAAGTTTCACCTGGGCATCGCTGTCTTCCGTCAATACCACAGCCTCAGCAATGATGGCTCGCACACTTTTGGCCTCTTGGGCCCAGGAAAGACTGCTGAAACTCAGAGCAGCCATAATGCTAAAAAACCAGGCTTTATTCATAACAAATGCAGGGCAAACGGTCTTCGATTCACAGTGCAGATTTAATGCCAGTGGCTCTGCCGAATCAGGGTCAGCTCGATAATAAAAAAGGGCGGTCCTCGACCCAACGGACCGCCCCAAATTCACATCAACTCAACTTCAAAGAGAGGAGAAATGAGCAGCGCTAAAACGAAGTTTATTTTGTCTTGAAAGTCCCCTTCAAGAAGGGTTCGCCATAGACATTGTCATAAGATTTGAGGATCTTAAACTGCCCGTTGGCCTTGGTCTCACCAATGAAGACATTTTTCGTCACGTGATGATTTTTCTGGCTGGTCACGGTGCCTGCCGGGCCTTCAAAACTAATGCCTTTTTCAAGCTCGGCGATGACTTTCTCCACCTCAAAAGTCCCGGCTTTTTCGACGGCTGCTTTCCACAGATAAACACCCACGTAACTGAGCACCATAGGGGAACAGGTCACACGACCATCCTTGACGATTCCAGGAACATCGCTCTTAGCCAGCCAAGCTTCGAAATCCGTGATGAATTTCTCATTTGCATCTGATTTGATGGACTGAAAGTAAGTCCAGCATCCCAGTTGCCCCACTAACTGCTTGGCAGGCAGGCCCCGGAATTCATCTTCCGAGATCGAGAAGCTTACAACAGGGCAGGTTTCAGCCGTGAGGCCTGCTGCTGCATACTCTTTGAAGAAAGGAACGTTTGTATCCCCGTTCAAAGTGCTGATCACGCAGGTGTCACCACCGGCAGCATACTGTTTGATTTCAGAGACAATCTGCTGGTAGTCCGTATGGCCAAAAGGCGTGTATTTCCCAGCCGAGATGATCTTGCCGGACTCGTCTTTTTTGAAGCCGCCACCAATGTTTTCCAATGGCACACCCTTGCTGAGGAGGTATTCCAAAAGCACTAAGTTGGTGGTCTGTGGGTACACATAGTCGCTACCCAGCAGGTAGAATTTCTTGAATCCCTTTTCCAGCATGTAATCCACGGCAGGGGTAGCCTGCTGGTTCACGGCTTCCGCAGTGTACATGATGTTGGGGGACATTTCCTCACCTTCGTACTGCACGGGATAAAAGAGCAATCCTTTGTTAGACTCAAAGACCGGCAGCACGGATTTACGACTGACCGAGGTCCAGCAGCCAAAAGTCACAGAGACTTTATCTTGCTCTAGAAGTTGTTTGGCTTTTTCAGCGAAGAGAGGCCAGTTAGACGCTCCGTCCACAACAACGGGTTCGATCTTTTTACCCAGGACACCGCCCTTGGCATTGATCTCATCAAAAGTGAAAAGTAGCACATCTCGAAGAGAAGTTTCAGAAATGGCCATGGTGCCGCTCAATGAGTGGAGCACACCGACCTTAACGGTCTCCTGGGAATGGAGCAGTGGAGTAAGAGCAGCGAGAGCGGCTGCACAGGCGAAACGGGAAAATTGACGAGTGAATTTCATGATTCAGTGAAGAATAAAGTCTGAGCTAAGATGGCCTACTGAGAGAAAGCAGGGTTCAGGAAAGAGCGCATCAGATCTGCCCACCAGGACAATTGATGCGCCCGAAGAAGGGGTGATTAGAAAGTGATCACCACACCCGCACGACCACGGACGAAGCCTTCATCAGGATTGGTCACGATGACGTTGTCATTGGTGTAGAAATAATCCACGGCAGCCGTCAGAGCGACATGCTTGGACAAAGGCAGTGTTGCATTCAGGCCTGCCGAAGCAAAGCCGAAACCTGCCTGGCCACCGTGATAATCATGGGTGTCATAGCTCAGCGCAATAGGCGCAGAGAGTGTGACTGGGCCACATTTCGTGGTAGGGTTGATCCCCACCTGAACCACCAGACCTTCGCCAAAATTGACAGCAGCGCCGCGATCAAAACGACCGTGGAGTAAGAGGTAAGGATTCAGCATGCCGCTATAATCCACACGGAAATCGATGATTTTTTCCGTATTGCCACCGTAGTTCCAATATTGGTTAATCAGCGTGAACTTGAATTTGTCCATGGTGTAGGACATGCCCGCCCAGACGTCGATTTCCTGCACTCGATTACCGAGGGTAGAGTTCGATTCTAGATTATCATTGATGTCCATCCAGGTTCCCACGAAGAAAGTGAAATTGCTGGCAAGATTAAAGTTAATCGCCAAGGAAGGGTGAAAAAGTGGATCCTCCCAAGACTGGCCTGCGCCCCAGATGTCTTGCCCATAGGAAACGAAATGCGAATCCATGAGAAGAGAGAGAGTACCTGTGACCAAAGGTGGCGCAGGAGGCTCCTCCACTGAAGCGACTGCCGGAGTTCCAGCCAGAAGTACGCCTGAGGTCAGGGACATGACAGAGGTGGCCAAAAGGCACTTTTTGAGCATCGCTTGCAACGAGCACTTTAATTTCATCGTATTGATTCGCGTTAGTGTTGATTCGCTAATCCGCCTGGCAGGGTAATCCGGTCTCAAACGAATCCTTGTCAGGCGGTCAGCGATACTAATGTGCTGAGCATCATGCGTGCCATTTAGCTCTAGGATAATGGAGAGATCAGATCCAAATTTGCATTTATGGATCGTTTAAAAAACCGAGTCCATTCTCAGCCCTCTTTTTCTACGCACGCAGAGCGCATGACCAGCTAGGTCTCACTGCGAAACAGCCCTTGAGTCGCCAGGATTGTTGCTTGCTGTGGAGTCAAAGCCGATGCTCTATTCTAAGAACTTCGTGATCCTATGCCAGCCAACGCCACCTCCAAAATCAAACTGAAGAAGAAGCCCGGCAAAAAGATCAAAACCGAGGCCAAGCTGACGCTCAAATCCATCCCTTTCTGGATCGGATTCGATCTCGGGGGAACCAAGATGCTGGCCTGCGTTCTGGATGAGGATTACCATGTTTTGGGCACTGCGAGAAAGTCCACCAATGGATCGGACGGCCAGATCAAGGGGCGAAAAAAAATCACCACCGTCATTCAAGAAGCGATAACGGCTGCGGGCGTGGACCCGAAAGGGCTGCAAGGAATCGGCATCGGCTGCCCAGGCTTGGTCAATCCCGAAAAAGGCATCCTCATCAATGCCCCAAATCTGGGCTGGAAGAACATGGGACTGGCTGGCATTTTGAAGACTGCTTTTAAAAAGCCAGTGGCGGTGCTCAATGACGTGGATGCAGGCACCTTTGGAGAATACAAACTGGGAGCAGGCAAAGGAGCCCGCTCACTTCTGGGCATCTTCCCCGGCACAGGCGTGGGATCTGGTTTTGTCTATGATGGGAAACTCGTGATGGGTCGCAGTGTCTCCGCCATGGAACTAGGCATGGTCTATGTGCCTGGCACTCATTTAGGAAGCGCCGTGCCAGGGGCGGTGATGATCGAAGACCTCACCAGTCGCCTCGCAGTGGCATCCCAGGCTGGCATCGCCTGTTACCGAGGACAGTTACCCGAACTGGATAAAAAAACCCGAGGTAATCTGCGCGAGATCCGCAGCAAGGCCCTTTCCGCAGCCTACAATTCCGCCGAGCCTGCTGCGGTATCCATGATCCGCAACAGTGTGTCCTATTTGGGTATGGGGATCGCCACCGTGGTCAATCTGCTAGCTCCTGATCAAATCACCTTAGGCGGGGGCTTGGTGGAGGAGATCCCTCAGGTTTACCTGACCTTACTCAAGGAAGAGGTCAACCGTTATGCCCTGCCAAGTCTCAGCCGTGGGATCAAATATTCCCTGGCCAAGTTAGGCGGTAATGCCGTGGCTGTGGGCAGCGTCGCCTGGTTGCGCGAGCAGAAACCCTAGCCTATGGCCTCCCATACCAGTGGCTGTAGGGTCAGGCTCACATTTCTCCGGCCCTGAGTCACTTTTCCTCACCAACCTTTCGTCAGTTTTTGTCATGTCCGTCCCGCCTGTGTTATCGTCTTCAGAACACGCCATCATTTACGTCGGTGCGGCGTCGCTCTCGCTCATCATCGGCACACGCAATGACTCAGGCAGCTTTAGCCTTTTGGAACATCTGGATAAGCCGCTGCCCATGGCTAGGGATATTTTCCGCACTGGCAACATCACCCGCGCGACGGTGGAACAAGCCGCCGGAATCTTGAAAGACTATCTGTTAACCGTACGGGAATTCGGACTGCCTCTGGCTAACGTCCGCCTGTATAACACGAACATTCTTTCTGAGGCAGGCAACCATGAGATTTTCCTCAATCGCCTGCAAGTCAGCACCGGCCTGATCGCACGATTGATAGACGATGGCGATATGACGCGACTGGTCTATCAAATCGGCCTGCGTATGCTGAAAAAGAACCCGGAGTTGCGGGAGGGACACACCTTTGTCTCTCACATCGGGCCAGGCAATACGCGCGCCCTGTATTTCAAGGATGGGCGACTGGCTGCGTATAGCAACTATCGGTTAGGCATCTTCCGGGCTCGCGAAGCGGTGGCTGGAGCAGACGGTGAATCTGCCCAGCATCTGACCCACCTCGAAGAGCACATCCGCGGGGTCGTGGACCATCTGGCCCAGGATTACTCTGGCTACCAGATTGATAATCATGTGGCCATCGGCGCAGAGATCCAAAGTGTGGCGGCAGAGCTGACGACGGCTAAGCAAGGGGCCTTTCGAATCACCGAGGAAGAGCTGGAACGTTTCACAGAAAAGCTCGCCGTCCTGAATCCTGACGAGCTGGTGAGAAAACTGCATGTCCACTACACGGGTGGAGAAGGCATTGTGCCGGCGTTGCAGACCAACCTGGCCCTGGCACGCCGGTTTGGCGATGAGGCGCTATGGATCCCTGAGGGGGACTTTCAGCGGGAGTTGATGCTGGATTTAATGACTGCCAGCCCGCACTCGGCCAATTTCCAAGATGAAGTGGTGCAGGCCGCCTGCGAGATCGGCGTGCGCTATAAGACCGACCGTAAGCATGCTGATCATGTGGCAGGCTTTGCCCAGCAACTGTTCCGTGAACTTCAGCACTTGCATGCCCTGGATGCCAAGTATGAGTTGGTATTGCGAGTCGCCGCTGTCCTGCATGAAGTAGGCATGTTCATCAGCCCGCGCGAGCACCACAAACACAGTCTCTACATCCTTCTGCAAACTGAGATCTTTGGTCTGAGCAGTTCCGATGGGGAAATGGTGGCCCTGCTGGCCCGTTACCACCGCCGCTACAATCCTGAGCCTAACCACCCAACCTTCTCCGACCTGACCCGAGAAGAGCGCATGATCGTCTTTAAACTCGCCGCTCTGCTCCGCATTGCCGATGCGCTGGATCGCACTCATGCACAGCGCATCAAGACCATCCAACTCCGGCCCGAAGGCAGCCGCCTCTACATCCTGACGCCAGGCGTGGATGACACGACCGTCGAGCAGATCGCCATCAACTCCAAGTGTGACCTTTTCCGCGAAATTTACGGCTATGACATCCTCCTCACCAAGCCTTGATGCCAAGCAGCAGGCTCAGTCCCCTGCCTTGACAGACGAACATTTCCTCAACCGTGAGTTGAGCTGGCTAGCCTTCAATGAGCGCGTCTTAGCTGAGGCTGCTCGTGCTGAATTGCCTGTGCTGGAGAGGGTCAAATTCCTGGCCATCACGGCTTCGAATTTGGACGAATTTTTCATGGTCCGTGTCGGCGCGTTGCAGTTCCTGCGTGAGCAGGGACGACGGGTCAAAGATCCCTCCGGCCTCACCCCCACCCAGCAGTGGGAAAAGATCCAACAGCGGGCCGCAGCCTTCGTCGCAAGGCAGTATGAGATCTTGAACCAGGAGCTTTTGCCACTGCTGCGGGAAAAAGGTATCCGCAGGCTGAGCGCCAATGAACTGACGCTCGCCCAGCGCACGCATCTGGAGTCCTACTTTCATGAGTACATTTTCCCCGTGCTCTCTCCTATCGCACTGGATGATGATAAGCCGCGCATTTCTGTGCCTGCCCTTCAGATCGCGCTGTTGTGCAATGTACAGTCTGAGTCTGATGGCAAGACCACACAGCGTCTGGTGCTCTTTACCCTGCCTTCAAACCTCCCCCGTCATGTCCTAGTGCCTGAGGTGGAAAGCGGCCTGCATGCCTACCTGAATCTGGAGGACCTGCTCTCCCTCTTTCTGCACCTGTATTTCCCTTCGGAAAAAGTCACGGCCAGCGCTCGTTTTCGCATCAGTCGAAATTCAGACATCGCGGTGGATGATGAAAGCTCATTCGACCTCGCGAGCCAGATGGAAGACATCCTTGAGGCGCGGCTTCAAAGTCCGGCCATCCGTATCGAGATCGAAGACGGTGCTCCAAAAGAACTTGTGAAAGCCATCCGCGATCTTTGTGGGGCGAAAACAGCGCAAGTCTATACCATCCCCGGTGAGCTGGATCTACGGGCTTATTTTGTGATCTCAGGTCTTTCAGGTTTTGAGGACCTCAAGGTGGAACCTTGGGACAGCCAGTCCTCCCCCCAAATCCAGCCCGGAGAGAGCATGTTCGATGCGATCAAACGTGGCGACATCCTGCTGCATCACCCCTACGAGACCTTTGATCCGGTGATGCAACTCATCGAAGAAGCAGCGGCAGATCCCGACGTCATCGCCATCAAACAGATCCTCTACCGCACAGCCAAAAACAGCCGCATCATCAGCGCTCTCATCCGCGCTGCCCAGGCGGGTAAACACGTCACTGTCTTGGTGGAGTTGAAAGCGCGGTTTGATGAAGCACGAAATCTGGAACGTGCTGAAGACCTGCTGAATGCCGGAGCGCAAATCATCTACGGTGTCCGTGGCCTGAAAACACACGCCAAGATCTGCCTGGTCATGCGCCGGGAGGCAGGGCATCTCGTGCGCTACATGCACTTTGGCACGGGCAATTACAATGAAGCCACCTCGAAATTGTACACCGACATCAGCTATCTGACCTGCCGCCAAAACTACGGCAGCGATGCCAGTGCCTTTTTTAACACGGTCACAGGCCGCTCACGGTTCGTCCATTTTGAGCGCATCTCCATGGCTCCTTTTGGGCTGCGGGAGCGCCTGCTTTCCATGATCCACAGTGAAACGGAGCGCGCCCGCCAGGGTGAGGAAGCGGAGATCATGCTGAAGATGAATGCACTGGAAGATCGGAAGATGATCACCGCACTTTATGAAGCCTCTCAGGCAGGTGTGAAGGTGCGCCTGAATGTGCGTGGCATCTGCTGCCTGCGCCCTGGGGTGAAGGGGCTCAGTGAAAACATCAGCGTTTTGAGCATCATTGACCGCTACCTAGAACACGCCCGCATCTACCACTTTCGCCAAGGAGGGAGACCCGTCATTTTCATCTCCAGCGCTGACTTCATGAACCGTAACTTGTCCAAACGCGTGGAGCTACTGGTCCCTGTGGAGGATAAAGAAGCGAAAAAACGTCTCACACACATTTTGGAAACGCACTTCGCAGACACCTCCAGAGGACGCATGTTAAAGCCCGATGGCACCTGGGCCGCGCCAGCGGGAGCCACTGGTAAAGCGCTGCGCTCTCAAGAAATCTTCGCCAAGGAAGCCAGCAAACGCATTCGCCAGCGGAACCAGGCACCGGATGTGCTGGTACCGCATGTGCCTAAATCTTGAATCGCATCAATGATTCATCACCCCACATACTGGGTGATGAATCCCTCATTCCCCTCGGGATCACGGTAACGGCCTAACAAAATAGGTTCTCCATCTCGCTGCTGAGGCAGGTCCAAGATCTTCCCACCTGCACGCTCAATATTGACGGCAATCTCCAGAACGTCCTCAAATTGCAGGCTCAGACCCGTTGCATTCACACTGCCATCGTGCCCGCCATGAAAAGCCAAAATGGCATCGCCACAGGCCACTTCCGACCAGAAATCACTCACGAAAACGGACTGAAAACCGAGAACGGTGGTGTAGAAACGGACCGCGCGGCGCATATCCGCCGCCAACAGCATGAATTTGACTTTCTCTGGGCGCATCCCTGGACTATGCGCGGCTGATTCCTGACGTCAGTGAAAAAATGACTCTCTCTCCCGCCATGCCTGTGGACGTGGTCTGCGCCGTGATCCGACGCCAAGACCGCATCCTCCTTGCCCAGCGCCCACCAGGCAAACGGCTGGCAGGTCTGTGGGAATTCCCAGGGGGGAAAGTCGATCCAGGCGAAACTCCTGCGCTAGCCCTGCACCGGGAGCTCATGGAGGAACTGGGCTGTGAGGTCCGCATCCTTCAGGCAGGCCCTGCCTTTTTGCATGAGTATCCGTGGGGGTGCATTCGCCTTTTTCCCTTCTTGTGTGAATTGACCTCTGAAAGCCCAGAGCCCCAGGCTCATGAGCACACCGAGCTCATTTGGGATTTTCAAAAAAATCTTCTGCGCCCCGACTTGGCCCCGGCAGATGTGCCCGTGGTGAGATGGCTCACTGACTTGGCCTGAGTCTTGCACCTAAAGACTTGATTTTGAGTCGCTTGCAGACTGCTGGGCAATAAACGCCCCGCGCAGCAACGCGCTTATGAAGGAACATTATTTCAGATATGTTAATATTATAATGTTTTTAAAGTTTACCATAACCAGTTGATATTTTAGATAAATCATGACAAAATGCTGACAAGTTATTGAAATTCGCCATGCAAACTCCCGCTCCCCTCGTCAGTTCGGAAATGGCCTTCGCCAACTTTGATCTTCTCAGCTTTGGAGAGATTTTGGTGCCAGATCACCCCCTGCGTTTTGGCTTTCAGGTGGACATCGTCCCTTCACAAAATGCCTGCCGCCAGATTGTGATCGCCCTGGTGGCAAAGACATCTGAAGTTAGTGCTGAAGGACATCCCATGCATGGCTTCGCGGTGCGGGTGGATCTGGAAACTGGGGAAATTTGGGATCTCGTGAATGACAGTGGTTTAGTCGGCTGGATCGAGCGCCCGATGGATAGCTTTACGGACGAAGAACCTCTCCTGCTCAACTGGGAGGTGGAGCACCATGGAGCGGCCCTGATTCCCCGCCTCCAGATTGCCGATGAAGTTTTCCTCTATCCTGCCCTGCTCTATCGGGATGGCATGACGATGGATACCGTCGCAGGCAGTGAAGCTGGTAAGGCTGCGGCAGCTACCTTTCTGCACCCGGCGGTCTGGCGGGAATCGCTGTAACGGCGCTTCTGCAGGTTCATTCAGAAGTGGAGGTTGCGAAATCCATCGCCCCTCGCTATCGCCTACGGATGCCCATCACCCCTGAAAGCCGCATTCTCGTCACCGGTGGCGCCGGATTCATCGGCAGCGCCCTCGTCTGGGAACTGAATCGCCGTGGTTGCGAAAACATCATCGTCTCAGACCGTCTCTGCACGGATGAAAAGTGGAAGAATCTCGTCCCTCTGCGCTTCCATGATTATGTGGATGGTGGAGATTTGGAAAAGCACATCCGCACCTCTCCTGACAGCCTGGGGCAATTTGATGTCATCCTGCATCTCGGGGCCTGCTCAGCCACCACGGAGAAGGATGCCGACTACCTCATGCGCAATAATTATGAGCTGACCAAGATCCTGTGTGAGTGGTCTCTGGCCAAAGGCACCCGTTTTGTCTATGCCTCTTCCGCCGCAACTTATGGCGATGGCGCCCACGGCATGGATGATCAACTGCAGGATCTGCACCGCCTGCGGCCGCTGAACATGTATGGTTATTCCAAGCACCTCTTTGACATCCATGCCCAGCGCACTGGCATGCTCAGCCAGGTGGTGGGCATGAAGTATTTCAATGTCTATGGCCCCAATGAAGACCATAAGGCAGACATGCGTAGCGTGGTGCATAAGGCGTATGGTCAGATCCTGAACACCGGGAAGGTGCAGCTCTTTAAATCTCACCGCCCTGACTACAAGGATGGCGAGCAGATGCGCGACTTTCTTTACGTCAAAGATGCCATCCAGATGACTCTGCACCTGGCAGAGCAGACCCAGGCCAATGGCCTCTTTAACCTGGGCTCTGGCCAGGCACACACCTGGGTGCAGCTAGCTCAGGGCATCTTTGCCGCCTTGGGGCAGCAGCCTAACATAGAGTTTGTGGATATGCCTGAGCATCTCCAGTCCAAGTACCAGTATTATACCTGCGCAGACATCACCAAACTGCGCGCCTCCGGCTTCACCCAGGATTTATACACCCTCAATGAAGCGGTGCGAGATTACGTCCAGGGTTACCTCGTCGGAGACAAACGCCTCGGCGATGAAGCCTGAAAAGCAGCCGTAGAGGCCTAGGGTTTAGGCGGCGGCGGGCTTCCCGCCTCGCCTTCTTTAGCCCGGCGTTCTCTAGCAGCCTGGAATTCTTTGCCCACAGCCTCGCGATAGCTTTCGCGTAGGCTCTGCACGGCCTGCACGCGCTCTTCACCAGTCGTGCCTTCCACCCGGGTGATGGCCTCACGCACCTTAGGGTAAGCGACCACGCGCTCATGCAGTTTGCGAGTTTCTTCACGGCGCTCAGGGCGGGAAAAACTCATCAACTCCATGCCAAGGCGCTGCACCATGATCCGAGGAAAATCGGTCGAATCTGTGGCGGGGAGCTTGGGTAATTCCCGAGGGTCAAAGTGATCTTTGGGTTCGATCTTGGCCAAAATCGCCGCTGCTTCAGGATCTATCTTTTTGAGAGATTCGCGGATGGTATCCCTCATCTCTTCATTGGCACGCATAGCTTTGTCTTTCGCTTCGATGACTTCGGGGCGACTCCATACTTTATCCAGAGCCTCGCGGACGCGCTTTTTTTCGTCGTCGGGAAGCTTGTCAAAGCCATCATGCCGCATGGGAGGTCGCCCACCAAAACCAGACATCCCTCCACGCCAATCGCCGCGGTCACGATCTCCCCGCTCCCCCCTTTCCTTAGGCGGGCCGTAGTGTGGAGAGGGCTTGTCCCCGCGCTCTCCTTTGGGTGGTGGTGGAGGTTCAGCGCGGGCGACCGTTGCCAGGGCTAGCAAGAGGCCAGAGACTGCCAGAAATCGTGTCATCGCGTTAAGTTTCATCGGATCAAAGGGGTGCGCAACCTCGGAGGAGGCCAAAGGGATAAACCTTTGGACTTCTCGAGAGTTGCGGTCAGATCAAACGATTGCTTGCGAGGCTTTGTCTTGATCTTCTTTTAGAGGCCCAGCGTGCGCTCGATGCGCCCTAAGGTACTCGCCTGACCGATGAGGTGCGCAATGGTGCTAACTCCTGGTCCACGGGACTGGCCACTGAGGGCAAAACGCAGCAAGGGCATCAGCGCCCCAGGTTTGACACCCGCTGCTTTCGCCGCGTCTTCGATGGCGGTGTGCACGCTGGCTTCCGTCCATTCTGTGAGTGCGGCGAAGGCTGTGGATGCAGCTTGTAGCAAGGCCGGGTTCTCAGGCTTGGCCTTGAGCTTAGTGACCACATCCGCCTCAAAGGGATAGTCCTCGCGAAAGAAATAATGCACCCAATCGGGGATCTCCGTCAGCAGGCTGACCTTTTCTTTCACGCTATAAACAGCGGCAGCGGCCATGGCTTCATCGGTGATGATGAGACCTGCTTTGTCCAAGAAGGGACGGGTGGCGGCAAAGAGATTTTCCGGGTTCAGGGCACGGAGATACTGCGCATTAAACCAACTGCATTTCTGCATGTCAAAGCGGGCATTGGAGCTATGGATTTCCGCAGGTTCAAACAGGCTGGTCAGCGTGGCGCGGTCCAGCACTTCCGCCTCGGTGCGAGGAGTCCAGCCTAGGAGGCAGAGGTAGTTAAAAACTGCGTCGGGCAGGAAGCCGCCATTCATATAACTGCTCTCGATGGCGCTGCCGGCATCGCGCTTGCTCATCTTGGAGCTGTCGCTGTTCAAGATCAGAGGAATGTGTGCATAAGTAGGCGGGGTGGCCCCGAAGGCATTGAAGAGATCAATGTGTTTCCAGGTATTGGAGAGGTGATCCTCCCCCCGGAAGACGTGCGTCATTCTCATTTCGATGTCGTCCACGACATTGACGAAGTGGAAGATGTAGCTGCCATCGGGACGGCGGAGCGTCATGTCTGGCTCTTCCGTCGGAGCGAAGGTGACATCACCACAGACGAGGTCATGCACCGTGATGGCGGTGCGGCTGAACTTGAACCGAACGGCCCCATTTTCCTCCACGTAGGTGCGGCCATCGGCAGTCAGCTTGGCGAGGTAACGGTCGTAAATTTCTTTGCGCTGGCTCTGGTAGTAGGGGCCATAATCACCGCCTTTTTCGGGGCCTTCATCCCAGTCCAGTCCCAGCCACTTCAGCCCCTTGAGGATGCCTGCGGAGGCTTCTTCGGTATTGCGTGCGCCATCGGTATCCTCAATGCGCAGAATGAAGGTGCCGCCGTTTTTACGAGCGAAGAGCCAGTTGAACAAAGCAGTGCGGGCACCACCGACGTGGAGGTCACCAGTAGGGGAGGGAGCGAAGCGGACGCGGATCATGGTTTTGGGGCCGCCAAGAAAGGGCAAGCGAGATGAGAGTCAACCCAGGAAGGAGGCTTTGCAAAACCACACCTAAGGAGTGCTTCATCTCTAGGACTCCACTGCCCCGTTCACTTCATGAGCTTTTGATAATGCGAAAGAGCGGTGGCATTATGCCGCTGGATGACTTGCGTGAGCTTCTCCGCATCGCCTTGACGAAAGGCCCGCACGATGGCGCGGTGCTCTTTATTCGCCTGCTCAGGGCTAGGTGGCTGAGTACCCTTGAAGGCGAGACGGTGAAGACGCTCCCATTCTGCCAGGATGGATTGTAACCCCTGCTCGGCCCGTGTGAAGCCCGCGATGCGGCAGGGCAGAAGGTGAAATCGGCGATTAGCCTGCTCAAAACCCGCCGTGTCACCACTTGCTGCCGTGCTTTCTAAAACCTGAAGGATGGCCTCCAGCTCGGCCAAGTCCGCGCTGGTCATCAGCGGTAGTGCATGGATGGCCGACGCCGTCTCCAGAGCGCCTAATAACGCAAAGATTTCAACCAGCGCCGACACATCCACCGGAGTAACACGAACGCCTGTATGAGCCCGGATTTCGACCAGTCTCTCCGACTGAAGCTGACGCAGAGCTTCCCTCACAGGGATAATGCTGACCTGAAATCGCTTCGCCAAGGCATCAATCACCAGCACCTCCCCCGGCTGCAAAACGCCCCCCATGATCTCCCCTCGTAGAGCTTCATAAACGGCACGCTGTTTGGTCGTGATGACAGCAGCAGGAATCTCCAAGGGGGCAGATGAAGCGGGTTTGGAAAAAGCTTTAGGCATGGGTGCTGAAGAAAAGACGCATTGAAAAACGCACTTGCCATATATCATATATGATTTAAAAAGCAACACGCAATCCATGCGATTGCCCAACCTTCTTTCACATGAGCATCCAACGCATCGGCATCATTCTCAACGGCGTCACGGGACGCATGGGCACCAATCAGCACCTCGTGCGCTCCATCCTGGCCATCATCCGCCAGGGCGGCATCAAGGTTTCCGATGAACTCACCCTGATGCCGGATCCGATCCTCACGGGCCGCAGTGCGAGCAAGTTGCAGGAACTGGCGACGAAACATAGCTGTGCCAAAACAGGGCCCTTGAAGACCAGCACAGATCTCCCTGCGGTGCTGGCAGACCCTGCTTACCCGATTTTCTTTGATGCCTCCGGCACCCTGCACCGCGCACGTTTCGTGCAAATGGCAGCAGCAGCTGGCAAGGCCATTTATTGCGAAAAACCAACCGCAGTGGAGACGGCTGAAGCCCTTCGCCTAGCTGAAGTCTGTGAGAAAGCGGGTATCAAGAACGGCGTGGTTCAGGACAAACTGTGGCTGCCAGGGCTGCGCAAACTCGCGCTCCTAAAGTCGCAGGGGTTCTTTGGTCGCATCCTGAGCGTGCGCGGTGAATTTGGCTACTGGGTCTTCACCGGTGAGCATGAAGGACAGCCTGCGCAGCGCCCTTCCTGGAATTATCGAAAGGCCGATGGTGGCGGCATCATCGTGGACATGCTCTGCCACTGGCGTTACGTGATCGATAATTTGTTCGGCGAAGTCACAGCCGTATCTTGCCTTGGGGCCACACACATCCCTCAGCGAGTGGACGAGAAAGGCGAGACGTACAACTGCGACACCGATGACAGTTGCTACGCCACCTTTGAAACGGCCGACAATGTGGTGTGCCAGTTCAACAGCTCGTGGAACGTGCGTGTGCGGCGCGATGATCTCTTAACGCTGCAAGTGGATGGCACCCACGGCTCGGCCATGGTGGGGCTGCGCAAGTGCTGGTTCCAATCCATGGCAGGCACGCCAAAACCAGTGTGGAACCCAGACATTGACAGCCCGATTAACCATTACAACCACTGGCAGGAAGTGCCGGATACGGCGGAGTATGACAATGCCTTCAAGATCCAGTGGGAGATGTTCATCAAGCATGTGGCTCTCGATACCCCTTTCCGTTGGACACTGCGTGAAGGTGCTAAGGGCGTGCAGCTCGCAGAACTAGGCCTACAAAGCTGGGCCGAGCGCAAGTGGCTGAACGTGCCTAAGATCTAAGGGTATAGATTTAGAGCGTGGAGGCGGATCGCGACGGCGCTCTCCTCCACGTTTTTTTGACTTATGGCGGCGGGATTAACCGACAACATTGACGGGTTTTCCATCGAGGAAGGCCTGCAAATTAGAAGCCGTAGCCGCGATGAGGCGGACACGCGCCTCACGGCTGGCCCAGCCGATGTGCGGTGTGATGAGACAGTTTTTGGCTCCTATTAGCGGATTGCCATCCTTAGGCGGCTCCACCGAAAGAACGTCCAAGCCAGCCCCTGCAATGCGGCCACTGTTCAGTGCGGCGGCCAGGGCGGCCTCATCCACCAGAGGCCCGCGGCCTGTGTTGATGATGAAGGCGGATTCCTTCATGAGGCCGAGGGTGCGGCCATTGACCAGGTGCTTGGTCGCATCGGTCAGCGGGCAGTGCAGGCTGATGGCATCACTCTGCGCAAAGACTTCGTCTATGCTGGCCGGAGTCACCCCTTCTGGAGGAGCCACTTTCCAGTCACGTTTGCTCGCGAGAACCTTCATGCCAAAAGCCACCGCGATGCGACCAACAGCAGAACCGATATCGCCATAACCAATGATGCCGAGCGTGCGACCACTGAGCTCAATGATGGGAAAATCCCAGTAGCAGAAGTCTGGGCAACTCTGCCAGCGACCTTCAGCAACGGTTTGGGCGTGATGGCCCACGTGGTTGGTCAGCTCCAGCAGCAGGGCAAAAACAAGCTGGGCCACGGCGGGCGAGCTGTAGCCTGGCACATTGGTCACGACGATGCCGCGCTCCTTAGCCGCCGCCACATCCACAATGTTGTAACCCGTCGCGGTGACACCGATGTATTTAAGATCAGGCAAGGCCGCGATGATCTCACGGGTGACAGGTGCTTTGTTGGTAATAATCACTTCCGCACCGGCACAGCGCGCGGCGGTTTCTGTCACGGGTGTACGATCGTGAATCTCGCATTCAGCGATGGCTTGCAGAGGTGCCCAGGAGACGTCTCCTGGATTGGCGGTGTAGGCATCGAGCAGGACGATTTTCATAAAGTGGCCTGTATGATGGGCGGGCGGGCGAGCTTGGCCAGAAAGAAAGTATTCAGTATTCAAAGCCGACGAAAACTGAATACTGAACACTGTCCCGAGAAAAACTGTTTAAGCATTCATGATCCAGATTGATAACCTCACCATGCACTACGGCGACCTCAAGGCGCTGGACAGCCTGTCTCTGGAAATCCAGCCTGGAGAACTGTTCGCCTTTTTAGGCCCCAATGGCGCAGGTAAGACCACGGCTATCAAGCTACTGACGGGCCTCATGAAACCGATGAGTGGCCAGGTTCGCATCTGTGGGATTGATATCCAAAAAGAGCCGCTCAAGGCCAAGTCCATGCTGGGTTATGTGCCGGACGTAGCGGTGTTTTATGAAAAGCTGAGCGCCCCCGAATTCATGCATTTCATCGCCGAGCTTTTTGAGATGGACATTCAACACGCCGCCAAGCGCACCAACGAGCTTTTCACTCAATTTGGCCTGCATGAGCATTGCGGTCAGCGAATCGAGAATCTCAGCCATGGCACACGTCAGAGGTTAGCGATCGCTAGCGCCCTACTGCATGACCCGAAGGTCTTCGTCATTGATGAACCCATGGTGGGCCTGGACCCCATCCACGCCCGTGTGGTGAAAGAAGAACTCAAACGCCAGACCCAGGCAGGAGCCACGGTGCTGATGAGCACGCACCTCCTCAACATCGCCGAAGAGGTGGCGGACCGCATCGGCATCATCAATCGGGGCAAACTTCTCTTCGTCGGCACCCTGCAAGAACTGCGCGCCGCCCATGAGAAGCAAGGGCTACGACTTGAAGAGATCTTCCTGGAGATGGTGGGATGAGGATGCCCTGAGTCCTTGATTGAGCAGTTCCCGATCGCCGTCTTAGAGATGGGATGTCGTCCGCGTCAGCGGTGTCTTCACTTCCAAGCTTGGGGCGGATGCCTTTTCCTTATTTTTCTGGAACTCGCTTTTGTACATGTCGGACACGCTTTGTGATCGCTCTAATTTGGCAGGCCCATCATCCGCTTTAGCACCGCCTGCACTCAAAGAATCGGCAATGTCATCTTGTTCCATGTCCAAATCACGATCTTCCATTTCTCTTTCAAAAGGATGATCGTACTCAGGTCTCACGGGCGAAGAATCCTCTTTCAAACTCAAAGATGAATCGGATGAGGCCAAGGGAGGTGAGGAAACCAACAAAGAGGATGGGGGAGATGCTGGAGACGAAACCAACAACGATGATGGGGGAGACGCGGGTGGTGAGATGGCTGGCAACACCGCCAATCCGACGGGAGCCACGGGACCACGAATTTGATCCATCATCGTATCCCAGGCCGGCATAGCAGCTCCACCTTGTCGGATATCAGCAGCCCCTTGATCGAGTGGGCCCGATACAGCAAGGGGATCCGGCAGGTAGCTTGTGGAGGCAAAAGTCTGAGCGATTTTCACCCCATTCAGCAGAGTTCTTGCACTCGCAGCCTTCGCGGGATCGCTGTCCGCTAATTCCGGAGTCAAATTACCGGTCAGTTGGCCACTCACCCCACGAAGAAAAACCACATTTACAACGATGCGATCCCCTGCCTCTGGCCCTAAATTAGGGTTTTGAAGAGCTGTCTGGTGTAGCCCATGGAGGAAGGGTTGCACGCCAGCCATTTGAGGAGCATGCGCGGCCATGGATTGCAAAAGTTGCTCGCCGATTTGCGGACCTGTGAGCACCCCTAAGTTATTTCGCAGCGCTTGCGCATCGGCTTCAACATTGTCAAAATACGGTGTCGCATTCGTCAATACAAACTCACGCGCGAATTCTGCTGAGATGGTATCTTCCCGCAAAAGGGTGCTGGCGCTCGCTCCATTGAGTTCCACTTGTAGCCTAGCGCAGCAGACATCTTGAAACTCCTGCTGAGTGATGTCCCCTCTGCTATTCAGTGCGTGAAATGCCGCAGCCCCCACATCCTTGGACGCACCAGGCTGATTCATTGCAGCCAGAGCCTGCTGGGCTGCAAGTGCAGGTGTCGCGGCAAGGCGAATATCCTCAATGGATTTTACCGCATCTAACGCAATTTGACGCCCCCCCGCAGCGCTGAGTGTTTGACCGTTCATCACGGCCCTGTTTGCCTCAGTTTCAACGGCGCTTGACACCAATTTTGAGAGATACCCGTTCAGATTTGCGTCTGGTGTGTTGGCAGAGTTTTGAACACACTGGCGAGTGAGTTCATCATGCCAAGTTCGCTGCACCAGATCCAACCCAGTTTTGACAGATTTGCCGTCAAGGTTCACAACATCGTGAATCTGCCCTTGAATCTTTGCCGAAGGAGCCACTCCCGTAGTGACTTTAAAAGCATCCGTTAGGGCGAGTTCAGCCGCCTGTTTTTGAGCACCTCGGGTGAAAACCCCAAACACACCTTCATTGTCTTTCTTCGCTGACAACATTCCACCTTTGACGCGCAACTGAAGGTCGTCAGCCTTGGAAAAGTTGTTTTTGATATCGTCGAAACTCAACTGAACCGTCACTGGCAGGGGATTGCTGTTATCAGGCGGTGTGGGACTAGGCATAAGATTCTAAATTGGTTCCTCTAGAAATAGCCATTGAATGAAATCTTGTGACGACGCCTGCGAAAGCTAAAACCTTTTTCAATCGCACTCCTGAAAAAACCTACTCCCCACTCACCGCCACTCATGTCGGGGATAGCGACCGCGAAGCTGGGTGCGGACAGCAGGGTAACTTTCTTTCCAGAATCGGCCAATATCGCCTGTCGTCTGGATGGGACGCTGAGCAGGTGAGAGGAGATGCACGGTGACGGTGACCCGGCCACTGGCGACCTTCGGGTTTTCATTCACATCGTACATTTGCTGGAGCACGACGCTGACACTGGGCGGCTGCTTTTCGTCATAAACGATGCGGGCTGATTTGCCATTTTTGAGGTTGAGGCGCTCCGGCGCGTAGCTTTCTAAAAGATCTCGCTGCGCATGGCTTAGCCACTGGTGCAATGCGGGAAAAACGTCCTTGTCCTTGAGCTGGCGATAGGCCGTCGCCCCATGGCAGACTTGCTCAATGATGATGCGACGATCCTCTTCCGTGATGGGGGGAATTTCCAGATCTGGCATCCATTTGGCTAGGCAGTTCACCCGAGTGATCCACTGCTCCACCCGTTCATTCCAAAGGGTGAGGGTGAGACGACCTGCGATGACTTCATCAGCCAGCAGTGTGGCAGCGGTGTTGTGATCAGGCTCGCCCTTCTCACGACTGCTGAGGACGAGACTGCGAAAGCGCACCTCTTCCAGGTTCATGACACGGCGATTCACTGCGTCGTATTGAGCACGCTTGCCCACATTGAAGTCATCGGGAAAGAGTTCGCGCAGCCACTCCTCCTCCACCTTGGTGACAAGATTAAGCTGCACGGTCAGCGCCTTACCCTGCACCTCAGTGATTTCTGAGGCCACCAACAGACGCGGTGGTTTGATGTGGGCATCTTTGGCCAAATTTCCACTGTAGCCACCCGCCACGCGATAGATGCGGCTGCCGCTGCTGGTCTCCACGCCGAGGTGATCGCTGAACGCGGCTAACAAAGTCTTTGCCAAAGATTCAGCAGAAGCCACTTCATCATTGATGACTAGCCCCGCACGTTGGGAAAGGCGGAGGAATTGATCGTAACTACGTGCAGCCTCACGGCAGGCCATGGCGTGGACATTCAGCGGGATACAGGCCTGGGGATCAAAGTTCATGGCCTCGGCGCGAATGAAGGCCCGGATGAGCGCCTGGAACTCCGTGAGATCCCCCGGCTCCCAAAAGTCCTCGTTTTTGTGAGAAGCATTGTTTTTCCCCACCATGAGGATGTCACGTCCCTGGGCCATGGCCGCGCAGAGGGCAGCCTCACGCACACAGCCATTTTCGGAAGCTGCCATGAGCATGCGCGCAAAACGGGGATGTGTGGGAAAGGCGGACATCTTCATGCCTATGGAGGTCAGTTTGCCCTGGGCAATCGCCCCTAGGTCCTGCAACAATCCCTCCGCACGGCCCAGGGCCGCTTCAGCAGGCCGCTCGAACCATTGGATGTTTAGCTTGGCCTTGTCCGAAGCCACATGCAGAGCCAGCAGGGCTTCGCCTAACTCCAAGCGTTGGATCTCAGGCGCTTCACTTTCTGCACGGTGGATGTGCTCGCGCTCGGCCCACAGTCGCACAGCGATACCCGGCCCTAGACGTCCCGCACGCCCAGCCCGCTGCTCCGCACTGGCCCGGCTGATCTTCTGGATGGTGAGTGTATTGATGCCACGACGCGGATCGTAGCTGGCGATGCGAGCCAGCCCGGCATCCACCACGGCACGCACGCCCTCAATGGTGAGGGAGGTTTCAGCGACGTTCGTACTGACGATGATCTTCGGCTGCTCACCGGGCGTCACGGCGGCATCTTGGTCCTGAGGAGACAGCTCCCCATGGAGGGCGACGATGCGGCGGCCTTTGGCAAAGCTGCGGCCTTGCAAAGTCATCATCGTCTTGCGGATCTCAAAAGCACCCGGCATGAAAACGAGGATGTCACCGCTGCTGCCGAGTTCGCCCGCCAGTGCTTCACAGGCACGCGCGGCCTGCTCCCACACGGGTTCGATTTCATTTGTGCGGGCGTTTCTATTGGGGGTTTGATAACGCACCTGCACTGGGAAGGTGCGGCCCTGAGATTCCAGCAATTCCACGGGCTCCATGAACTCCGTCAGCGGGCCGGGCGTCAAAGTGGCCGACATGACGATGATCTTTAAATCAGGTCGGCGAGCTCGCTGCAGCGCGATGGCCCAGGCGAGCACGAGGTCACCATCGAGATGACGTTCATGAAATTCATCAATGACGATGCAGCCCACCTTAGCCAGCTCGGGGTCCTCCATCAGCAGTCGCAACATCACCCCTTCCGTCACGTAAATGAGGCGGGTGTCTCGGGAGGTGACGTTGTCAAACCGCACCTGATACCCCACCTCACCCCCCAGCTTTGCACCACGTTCCTTGGCCACACGCTGGGCCAGCATGCGTGCAGCGATGCGGCGAGGCTGGAGAACAATGCAGCGCTGCCCATCCTTGAGGATGCCAGCATCCAGGACAAACTGCGGCACCTGCGTGGACTTGCCAGAACCTGTGGGGGCCTTGATCAGCATGTTCGGCACCTTCGGATCATGCAGGCATGAAACGACGGCATCGCGGATCTCAAAAATAGGCAGGGCAGCAGGGGCAGGCATGGGGGATGGCAAGAGGCCAGGAAAGCAGCGATGAGTCAAGAAGGCGTGAAAGAAGAAAATGGTCAAAAAGAGTCGGTTTCCAAAGTCCAGGATTGCCAGCTAGGTGCCGTTTCCTCCATGGTGGCAGCCTATGCGGTGGCCCCTTCTTCTTTCGCTCCTCATTTCGTCCACCACTTGGGCGGACTCACTTCACACCTGCGAGCACTGCGCCAAGCACCTGCTGCCCGCCGTGACCAAGCTGACCCCAGGCCGCAAGTATGCACGGGACCGCCGGGTGGACATTCAGCACTTGAAGTTAGACGTCACTCCGGATTTCACCAAACGCAGCGTGGCTGGAACGATGACGATGACCTTCAAACCCATCGCGCTTCCTTTGGACAAGCTGGAACTGGATGCGGTGGACCTCGCCATTGCCGACGTGCAAGTCACCGGCGCCAAACTGGCAGACAAGATCGTCGCCGAGGAAAAGCTGACGCTTGTGTTTGCCACGCCCATCGCGCCAGGCGCGGAGGCAAGTGTGAGCATCCGATACAGTGCCGAGCCCACTCGTGGTTTGTATTTCCGCACGCCCGAGATGGGCTACAAGCCAGGAGACAGCCAGATCTGGAGTCAGGGCGAGGCAGACATGCATCGCTTCTGGTTTCCCTGCTACGACTACCCAAACGAGCGCTTCACGAGCGAGGTGATCTGCCATGCTCCGAAAGGCATGGAGGTGGTATCCAATGGCAAGCTGGTGGATAAAAAAGAAGCAGGAGAGCTGACCACCTGGCACTGGCTACAGGACAAGCCGCATGTCAATTACCTCATCGCGCTGGCTGCCGGCCACTTCCACAAGATTGAGGATAAAGCGGGCGATCTCCCCTTGGCCATGCTGGTGCCGCCATCCAATGAAGCTCAGGCAGCCAATGCCTTTGCGGATACCCGCAAGATCATCGAGTTCTTCCAGAAAGAGATCGGTGTCCCCTTCCCGTGGGACAAATATTATCAAGTTTACTGCCACGACTTCATCGCCGGAGGCATGGAAAATACAAGCTGCACCTTTGAAGCCAGCAGCATGCTTTTCAATTCAGATACGGAAACCCTTCGCAGCCTGCATCGGCTAGATGCCCACGAAACGGCGCATCAATGGTTTGGAGATTTGGTGACCTGTCGGGACTGGTCTCACCTGTGGTTAAATGAAGGATTCGCCAGCTACTACACGGTGCTTTATGAGCAGGAAAAAAGTGGTGATGACGCAATGAAATACGCGCTCTGGCTAGAGGCCGAAGAAGTGCTGGAGGCTAAGGACACCCGCCCCACGGTGTGGCGAGACTATGGCGACCCGATGCAGCAGTTTGACACGCGTGTTTATCCGAAAGGCGCTTGGATCCTCCACATGCTGCGCAGCCAGCTAGGGCCAGAGCTTTATCGTCTCGCCATCCGCACGTATTTAGAGCGTCATCGCAATGGCATTGTCAGCACCGATGATTTGCATGAGGTGGTGGAGGAAATCAGCGGCCTGTCGTTCGATGCATTCTTTGATCAATGGGTTTATCACGGGGGTTTCCCTGAACTGAAAGTGGACTACGCCTGGGATGCAGCCAGCAAACAAGCCAAGGTGACAGTGCGGCAAACACAGAAAGTGACGGATCAAGTACGCCTTTTTCAGTTCCCCCTGCCCTTATCATTCAGCCTCAAAGACCAGAAAGATTCGATCAAATTCACCGCGAAGATTACCAAGGCGGAAGAAGCCTTTTACTTCGCTCTACCTGCCCAGCCTGAACTCATGCGGGTGGACCCAGACTACACCGTTCTGGCGAAAGTGGACTTCCAACCGCCCGGGGACATGCTGGACAAACAATTAGTTAGCGATGTCATCGGACGGATGTTGGCGGCACAGATCCTGGGAGCACGTAAGGACCAGGGTAGTGTGGACAAACTGGCCCGCCTGCTCAAGGAGGATGCGTTTCATGCCGCGCGCAGCATGGCCGCCAACGCTTTGGCAAAAATCGCCACCCCCGCAGCCCGCAGTGCTCTCATCGCCGGACTGACTGGCCAGACCGATGCCCGCAGCCGCTCGGCTGTGGTCGAGGCCCTGACCTCCATTCCGCACCCAGACGCACAGAAGGCACTGGTCACCCATGCCGAGACGGAAAAGAATCCGGCCATCCTGACGACCATTATCAAGAGCTGGGGGACCCGACCAGGCGATGCTGCCATTGCCACTGCCCTGAGAAAGCACCTAGATTCCAAGACCTATCAGAACACCCTCGCCGCTGCCTCGATAAGTGCCTATCGCGCCCAAGATGAAGCCAGCGCGGTGCCAGCCATCCTCGCAAAGCTTCAAGATGACCCTCAGGAATTCCGCACTTGGGACTATCGTAATGCGCTGGATGCCGTTGCCTTCCTCGCGCGGAAACAGGAAAACAGAGATGCCGTGCGTAGCTTTTTGGTGACACACCTCTCCCACCCGAAAGAAGAGCTGCGAAGCGGTGCCGCCAAAGCATTGGGCACATTGCGAGATCCCAAGGCCCTCTCAGTTCTCCAAGCCATGTTACCGGAAGCAGGCCCCTATGCCGACCCAGTGAGGGAAGCTGCCGCAAAATCCGTGCAAACCCTGCAAGCCGAACAACCCGGGAGTGCCGAACTCAAGAACCTCTGGGACCAGGTGCAGCAGTTACAAAAGAAGACTGAAGAGCTGCAAAATCGGCTGGATGAAGCCAAGAAAAAAGCCGAACCCGCCAGAAAATAAGACCTGCCGCCACAGTCACGGATCGTTTGCGATATGGGCGTGGCTGTGAAAGGCTGTAACTCCCCAGATTCAGCCTGCCCCCGTCTTGATTCGTTACCCTGCCGACCTTCCCATCACCGCCCGTCGTGAGGACATCCTCGCGGCCATCCGCTCCAGCCAAGTCGTCATCCTGGCCGGGGAAACCGGATCTGGTAAAACCACGCAGTTGCCCAAAATGTGCCTGGAGGTGCTGGGGGAAGCCCGTGGTGTGATCGGCTGTACGCAGCCGCGACGTGTGGCCGCCATGAGCGTCTCCAAACGTGTCGCTGAGGAGCTCGATGTTCACTGGGGCCGCGAGGTGGGCTGCAAGATGCGCTTCAGCGATGACACCACGCGGGACACACGCATCAAGTTCATGACGGACGGGATTCTGCTGGCCGAGATCCAAAGTGACCCCCTGCTGCGTGCCTACTCCATCCTCATTCTGGACGAGGCGCACGAGCGCTCTCTGAACATTGACTTTTTGTTAGGCTATCTGAAATCGCTCTTGGAAAAGAGGCCGGACCTGAAGCTGGTGGTCACCTCCGCCACGATTGATACGGAGGCCTTCAGCGCCCACTTTGGTAGTGCGCCCATCATTGAAGTCTCGGGCCGTCTTTATCCGGTGGACATCCGCTACAAGCCGGTGGGGGACAACGATGATGATCCCAACCATCTCGATGCAGCCATTGCGGCGGTTGAAGAAGTGCTTATCGAAACAGATTCTGGCGATGTTCTCGTTTTCATGCCCACCGAACGAGACATCCGCGAGACGCGCGATGCACTGGATGGCCGATTGGGCAAAGGCATCGAAGTCCTAGCTCTTTTCGGCCGAATGGCCTCGCATGAGCAGCAGCGTGTTTTTTCTCCTGGGTCGAAGCGTCGTGTCATCATCGCCACGAACGTGGCGGAGACCTCCATCACGCTGCCCCGCATCCGCTACGTGGTGGATACAGGGCTGGCCCGCATGAGCCGGTACAATCCGCGCACTCGCACCAAGCGGCTGCCGGTGGAAGCCATCAGCCAGAGCAGCGCCAATCAGCGCGCAGGCCGCGCAGGGCGTGTGCAGGATGGCGTGTGCATCCGCCTCTATGAAGAGGAGGATTTTAACAAACGCTCCCGTTTCACCCAGCCGGAAATCCAACGCTCGAATCTCGCCGAAGTCATCCTTCGGATGAAGGCCTTTCGGTTAGGCGAGATCGAAACTTTCCCTTTCATCAATCCACCCGTCAGCGCTGCCATCCGTGCCGGGTATGACCTGCTGCATGAATTGGGCGCTCTGGGTGAAACCCATGAGATGACGGCCACTGGGCGGGAATTGGCCAATCTTCCCCTCGACCCCACCCTGGGCCGAATGCTGCTGCAGGCTCGTGAAGAAGATTGTCTGGAGGACATGCTCATCATCGCCGCCGGCCTGAGCATTCCCGATCCGCGCGAGCGCCCCGAAGATAAACGCGAGCAAGCCCAGGCTGCGCACAAGACTTTCACCTCTCCAGAATCGGACTTCCTTAGCCTGCTGAA
>NZ_JACHIF010000005.1:450266-466029 GCF_014203045.1 Prosthecobacter dejongeii | reverse complement strand
ACCACCGCCAACCACCGCCAACCACCGCCAACCACCGCCAACCACCGCCAACCACCGCCAACCACCGCCAACCACCGCCAACCACCGCCAACCACCACCAACCACCGCCAACCACCGCCAACCCTCTGCTTACGCCCATGTCGCTCGATCACCTCCTCACCACCCTCCAGCAGCGCAGCGCCGCCTTCCACGCCCAGCTCCGCGCCGCCCCCGCCACCCAGCCCTGCCCGCGCCACCCGCACACCCCCGCCGTGCTGGATCACCCCGCCTCCCACCAGCGCGGCCAGCCCCACTACACCTGCCCCCAGTGCCACGCCGCCGCCCAGGCCGCCCGCCACCAGCGCCGCCAGGAGGCCGCCGGCATCCCGCCCGATGTCCGCCACGCCACCCTCGAAAACTTCCAGACCGACCGCCCCCACCCCCGCCTCACCGAAGGCCACGTCCCCCCCAGCACCTTCCTAGAAAAAGCCCACCTCTTCGCCACCGGCCGCATCCGCAACCTCCTCCTCGCCGGCAGCCCCGGCATCGGCAAAGGCCACCTCGCCGCCGCCCTCGCCCACCTCACCTTCGCCCAGGGGCAAAGCGTCCGCTGGGTCGACTGCGCCGCCCTCTTCAGCGCCTACCACCGCGCCTATGGGGAGGACAGCACCCACACCGTCCTCCACCGCCACCGCAGCCCCCACCTCCTCATTTTGGATGAAATCTGCCTGCGCGACCTCCCCGCCGACGGCGAAGAAATCCTCTTCGCCATCCTCGACCACCGGCACAAAACCGCCCGCCGCACCCTCTTGTTAGGCAACCGCCCCGCCAAAGAAACCCGTCATTGGTTAGGCGACCGCATCGCCGACCGCCTCCGCAGCGGCGGCATCGCCTTCTGCTACGGCGAATGGCCCTCTCTAAGAGGCACCCCCGCCGACCACGCCGCGCAAGCCGAAGGGTTTTGAAAAGGGGGCGGCTCATTTGAAAAAGGCAACACACCAGCCCATCGCTGTGTCTTAATAATTCCCTTGCTCCATCTTAGAACTTCGTTTCTCTTTCAGGAGGTTACCTCTATGCCTGCGCCTATCATTGATTCTGTAGAACCTCAACCTGCTAATCTGCAAAAAATCGTTGTGGATGAGATTGCTGAAAAAGTTGCGGCCAAACTGGGTTATATTCCAGGCTCCGAGCTTGCTCCCTACGTGGAGCGCCTGGGTGGGGAAGTGAAATACGATGCTTGGGATACCGACAGTGGCAGCGGTAGCCTGCAAGTATTCCCAGGGCGAACTCCCGCTTTTATCATCCGCCTGCCTGCCTACACCGGCAATCTGAGGAACCGCTTTACCATCGCTCATGAGTTGGGCCATTATTTTCTGCACTCCGAGGGTGGCAAAAAGGCCATCCGGATTGGTCGAGAGGGCAGCACCCGTGTGGAGTGGGAGGCGAATTGGTTTGCCGCTGCTTTCCTCTTACCCTCCACCCAGTTCCGCCAAGACTGGAAAGCTTTCGATCACAGCATTCCCCGGATCGTCCATAAATATCAAGTCTCTGAAGCCGTCGTCAAAATCCGGCTAAAGGGGCTTGGCTTAGCATGAGGATTAAATCCAACCTCTCTGAAGACGAGTTTCAGGAACTCTCTCGCCCGAAATTAAAGCTCTTCATGAGCGTGGACATCGTCGGCTCCACCCACTTCAAGCAGCGTGAAAGCAAAGACCGCAATCAGAATTGGCTGAACCTTTTCATCAACTTTTTCCAAGAGTTCCCGGATCTACTCAATACTGAGATTACTGGCTTAGATTCTAAGTTACCCCTTCTCAGGCTGTGGAAAGCCCTCGGAGATGAACTGATTTTCACGGTTGAACTCAAACATAGAAAATCAGCCGTTCAGTACATCAAAGCCCTGAGTCGCACCATGCGAAAAAAAGTGCGCATTTGGCATGCGAATTCCGACGCAACACTTAAAACCCTGGATCTCAAAGGTGCCGCATGGCTCGTCGGGTTTCCCGTCGGCAATGCTGAGATACCATTAATCAGTTCCGCTGGAAAAGATGAAGAGAATAGCGGCGGCACCCGTAGCGATGATCGAGATTACATCGGGCCACTGGTAGATACAGGTTTTCGGGTCAAAGAATACGCCTCTTCACGCAAGCTGGCTCTCTCCGCAGATCTCGCTTACCTCATGCTGGTTAACGACTGGGATGAAACCACCATGCAGCTATTTTTTGAAGGGGAAATTCCTCTCAAAGGAGTCTTGCAAGGAAAGCCTTACCCAATCATTTGGTTAGACTGTCATGGCCATCCAGAGGCTGAACACATCGCATCTTCCGCTGAGATGAATCGTTTGAGAGACACCTTTACAGGGAAAACACCCGCCGCCCCGGCTAGTCTCCAGACTTTTCTCAAGCACTGGCTGCAAGGCACTCAAAACCTCCTCTGCATTCCTTTCATTTACGAAGATCTTTGTGATGACTTCCCCCCAAGTCCAGATTTCGAAAAATGCCTGGAGGCCAGTAGAGTGGAACTCAGAAAAAACTTCTATCACGAATCTCCTGCGGATGAAGACAAAGCAGGTGAAAACACAATGCCCCAGAAAGTCTCTACCATGATCGCCAATATTCTGAGTGATCCGCTTTTATCCAAGGCTGTCAAAACGGCCGAGTAAAGCCGCTGCCAAGTCTCCTCGCAAACGCTAAAACGAATTTAGAGAACTCGTTTTGACGAGCCTTCTCTCCCTTTTCGCCTTCCCAGAATTGAGGGCTTTTTGGGAATGCACCCTCCCCCCCTCATTTCACCTGCACGGCCACGGTTTCGAGGGCGGTGTCGATGAGTTTGCGCAGGTCGCCGTTCCAGTCGGCTGGGGCGCCTTCGCGGCGGTTGGCGAGGGCGGTGTAGTTCAGCCCGTCAGCACGCTGGGCGCACACGGCGGTGACGCCGGGGTGGCTGCCGTTAAAGGCGTAGCTGGCGCGCTGGCCGGGCGCGCGCACCTGGCCGCTGATCCAGTAGGTTTCTAAAAAACGGCAGTAGTCCGCAGCGGTGCAGGCCAGGACGCCGGCGCCGTCGCGGGCCTCAGTGCGGAAGGTGAGGGGCACTTCTTCCTGGGGGTATTCGGGGTGGTAGCAGTACCAGATTTCATCGGGCTGGCGATCGCGGGCATCCGTGCGGCTCAGGCTGAAGGAGGAGGCCTTGGCTGCCTGCCCCACGCTGGACTGGACGTAGCCGATGAAGGGCTGACCGCTGATTTTTTCCACCACGCGCGCCAGCAGGATGTAGCCGTAGTTGCAGTAAGATTCTTTGGCACCCGGGTCAAAGTCGAGCGGCAGGGTGAGTCCGTAGCGGACGACGTGCATCGGCTCGATCTCGGCAGTTTTGAGGCGGAAGAGCGCCATGATGGCGGTGCTGCGGGTGGTGAGGTCGCCTGCGGCCTCGCGATCCCACCCGCCCTGGTGATCCAGCAGTTGCTGGAGGGTGACCTTCGACCAGCGAGGGTCGCAGCCTTGGGCCTCCTTGTACTGCGCGAGTTCCAGCAGCTCAAACACGCGGTCTTCAGGCTTCAATTTGCCCGCAGCCACCAGCGTCTGGATGGCGGCCTTGACCACGGGTTTGGTGAGGGAAGCAAGGCGCATTTTGACACCGGGTTGCAGAGGCGTTTTCAAGCCGGCATCCGCCCAACCAAAAGCGCGATCATGCACAACTTCTCCCTTTTTGCTCAGCGCAAAGGTGACGGCGGGCACGCCTTTTTCCACCATGAACTGGACCACGGCAGCATCCACAGCGGCCAGGGCGGGGTGTGCGAGCCCGCTGACGGGGATGTCCTCCGCCGTGAGTTTTTTGACGTCTTCGAAGCGGTCTTTAGCCTTTCGATTCGCGGTGGCCGCAGGCGGCGCTGCGGCGGTGGTGAGCTGCTGCTGGACGAAGGCCTGGTCTTCCGGGGAAAGGCGGGCCCGCTCCAGGGTGAAGCTGCGCCCGCCTGCCACCGTGACGGTGACGGTCTGGCCAGTGGCGGAGACAAACGTGGCCTCGATCTTTTTGCCCGTAGCGGCCTCTGTCCAGGTGCGCACAGCCGCAGGCGCGGCGGTGACGATGAGGCTGAGGGCGATCAAAAATCCATACTTCATCACGGGAGCCTAGCCAGGGGGCTGAGGAATAGCAATCGTGACGAAGCGGATTTGTTGGAGGGTGGGCGAGTGGGTATGTGAGATCGCCTGCGGCAGTACAGTATCCATCACTCTCCGAGTGATGCCGTTCGCCCCAAACAGGATGGTCCGCCTCCTTCCGAACGAGCCCTGGAAGCGTTGGGCAGGTGAGGCGAACGAGGGTGGGTTAGGTGTCCGTACGCGCTGGGGGAGTTAGGCGAATAGGATATTCGCGCTCCGCCTGCGGGCCTTCGGGGAGGTGAGGGGTGGACGGCTCGGTCCGAGGGCGTTTCTCGCGCCCCTCCAGGGCGCAGGTACAGTATCCATCACTCTCCGAGTGATGCCGTTCGCCCCAAACAGGATGGTCCGCCTCCTTCCGATGCCGGAGGCATCCCAGCCGGTAGCCAGGGGTCAAGTGAGTCCCGCTTGCGGGACGAACGCACCCCTGGTGGTGCAAAGACGTCACCCCACCCAAGGTCGCATCCTAGAGGGATGCCAGCCGTGTGGCTAGGTCCACCAACCTCGAAAGGGTGCAATCGGCCTTTCTCGCGCCCCTCCAGGGCGCGGCGGGTGTGGACGCGTTGTTGGTTAGGCGAGGGTCCGGGGGTTCTCGGTGCTGCGCACCTTCACCCCCGGCTGCTCTTCTTTCGCCCCTCCGGGGCGCGGGGACGGTGCCAGGGGGCGGACGATGCGTTTGGGGGCGGACGACATCACTCGGAGAGTGATGAATACTGTACTTGCGGACGTGTGCGGGCTCAAGGAGTGAGGCCATCCTGGCCTCATCGAGCGGGGAAGAAGAGGGCTGGAAGTGCTCACGCCTTGCCGGTGCCAGGGGGCGGACGTGGCCTGTCTGGGGCGGACCGCATCACTCGGAGAGTGATTCATCCTGTACCTGCGCCCCGGAGGGGCGAAAGAAAAGTAGCCGGGGGTGGAGCGAGGCTTGGCGAGCGGGAACCCCCGGACCTGCGCCTAATTAAAAGCGCGTCAAAATAAAAGCGCCCTGGAGGGGCGCGAGAAGGGCTGCTGCCCCCCCCGATTCACCCCGGAGATGTTAGACCGAGGCCACACCGCTGGCTATCGGCTGTGAGGCCTCCGGCATCGGGAGACAGTGTGAGACCGAGGTCACAGCGAAGGTTCCCCCCATAAAAAAGGGGCAGGCCGGTGGTGGCCTGCCCCTAGAAAAGGTGCGGAAATCTGAAAAAAAAGATCAGACGTTGAAGCGCCATTCCACCACGTCGCCATCGCGCATGACGTACTCTTTGCCTTCGATGCGCAGCTTGCCAGCTTCGCGGGCCTTCGCCTCGGAGCCGAGCGCGGTGAGGTCATCGAAATGCACGATCTGGGCGGCGATGAAGCCGCGTTCGAAGTCGCCATGAATGACGCCAGCGGCCTGGGGGGCCTTCATGCCTTTGGTGATGGTCCACGCGCGGGTTTCCTTCTCCCCAGTGGTCAGGTAGGTCTGCAGGCCCAGGAGGGAATACACGCTCTTGATCAGCAGGTTCACACCGCTGTCTTCCACGCCGAGGTCGGCCAGGTAGGCTTTGGCTTCATCTTCAGGCAGCTCGCCCAGCTCGCTCTCGATGGCGGCGCTGACGACGGTGGCGCTGGCGGCGTGGGCGTGCTTCACGTACTCGCGCACTTTGGCCACCTGGGGGTGTTGGTCCGGGTTTTTAGAGGCCTCGGCCAGCTCTTCTTCGGCCACGTTGCAGGCGTAGATGCAGGGCTTGCCGCTGAGGAGGAAGAAGCTCTTGAGCAGTTTCTTTTCTTCATCATTGAGCTCCAGCGTCACGGCGGGCTTCATGGCATCCAGGTGCGGCAGCAATTTTTCACACAGGGCGTGTTCGGCCTGGGCTTCTTTGATGCCGCGCTTGGCGTCTTTATCCGTGCGGGACTTGCGCTTGGACACGCTGTCCATATCGGCCAGGATGAGCTCGGTATTGATGACTTCGATGTCGCGGATGGGGTCCACGCTGCCGTCCACGTGGGTGATGTCACCGCTTTCAAAACAGCGCACGACGTGGACGATGGCGTCCACTTCGCGGATGTGGCTGAGGAATTTATTGCCCAGGCCTTCGCCCTGGCTGGCACCTTTGACCAGGCCGGCGATGTCCACGAACTCGATGGCGGCAGGCACCAGTTTCTGGGAGCCGCTGAGCTTGGAGAGCACGGCGAGGCGCTCATCGGGCACGACGACGACGCCCTGGTTGGGCTCGATGGTGCAAAAGGGGTAGTTGGCTGCCTCCGCCTTGCGGGTGCGGGTGACAGCGTTAAAGAGGGTGGATTTGCCTACGTTGGGCAGGCCGACGATTCCAGCTTGGAGCATAAGGGCGGGCAGAATAGCGGTCTAAACCCCAGGTGCGAACGAAAAGTGGCGCGCCGTGGGGGAAAGGTCGCCTTTATTCGTCGCCCAAGAACTCCTGGCGCAGGTCCTCCATCATGGCCTGGGTGGCTGGGCTATCCACATCCACTTGATAAAGGGGCTGGCCATCCGGCCCGGTTTTATCCAGGGCGGTGGGCGTGCGCCAGGGGGTGAGATTTTTTTGCTCCAGGAAGGTGATGAAGCGCGGCAGCAGGGACTCGACCAAGTGGAAACTGAAGACGGATTGCTCGTCAGTCGGCGGGATGAGAAGGATGGATTCTTGCATAAACAGGGGAGGTTAAAAGGGGGGGGCGGTGGCGCCTTGGGCGAGCTTTCAGGAAGGGAGGGGGGGCGAGGTCGCCTGTCTCGGGCCCGGTAAAAGTGGGGTCAGTCGTCCCCTTAAAATCGCCCCCGTCGCCGGGATTGGATGCCTCCGTGGGGGTGGCCCTGGGTTTAAATCACGGCCAGCGCCGCCACGTGCGCCCCCTCTGTCCCCCGATGCCGGAGGCATCGCAGCCGATAGCCTGGGGTCAAGTGAGTCCCACCTGCGGAACGAACGCACCCCTGGTTGGGCAAAGACGTCGCCGCACCCCAAGGTCGCATCCTGGAGGGATGCCAGCGGTGTGGCCTCGGTCTAACATCCCCGGGGTGCAGCGAGGGTGCAAGCGGCCCTTCTCGCGCCCCTCCAGGGCGCATCTCTGACCACATCGTTGGTTATTCCGCGCATCCGGGGGTTCTCGCTCGCCAAGCCTCGCTCCACCCCCGGCTACTTTTCTTTCGCCCCTCCGGGGCGCAGGTACAGTATCCATCACTCTCCGAGTGATGCGTCCGCCCCAAAACGCCACGTCCGCCCCCTGGCACCGGCAAGGCGTGAGCACTTCCAGCCCTCTTCCTCCCCGCTCGATGAGGCCAGGATGGCCTCACTCCTTGAGCCCGCACACGTCGGCCAGTACAGTATCCATCACTCTCCGAGTGATGCCGTCCGCCCCCTGGCACCGGCAAGGCGTGAGCACTTCCAGCCCTCTTCTTCCCCGCTCGATGAGGCCAGGATGGCCTCACTCCTTGAGCCCGCCCCGGAGGGGCGAAAGAAAAGTAGCCGGGGGTGCAGCGAGGCACGAGCGGGAACCCCCGGATGACGAAACCACCCACGATGCCACCTAAGGTGCGCCCCGGAGGGGCGCGAGAAACCGCCGTCCGCCCCCTGGCACCTCCCCCCTGGACGGGCGCAATCCCCCCGCTCCCCGCCCCCCCGCGCCCGGCGTGACAGCCGCGCCACGAAAAAGCACTTGCCGAATCCGCTTCTGCCCCTACTTTTGCGCCCCTTTTCCCAGGCACGTTTGCCCAGGATCAGGGAATTTAACCTCAAACTCGCCCCTCTTTCGGATCTGTGCCACCCCGGCATTGAGCGTCCGCTCCCCTGGAGCTCCACGTGCGAAAGATCGGCACCCTCAACTACCCACATGTCCCAAGCACTCGCAGAACTCGTCGAAGCCGGAGTCCATTTCGGTCACCAAACCAAGCGTTGGAACCCGAAGATGAAGCCTTTCATCCTCGACTCCCGCAACCAGATCCATATCCTCAACATCGAGGAGACCATCAAGCAGATCGACGTGGCCGCTGAGTTCCTTTCCGAACTCGCCCGCAAAAACAAGCGCATCCTTTTCGTCGGTTGCAAACGCCAGGCTCAGGAAGCCATCCGCGAAGCTGCTGAAGCCTGCGGCCAGTTCTACGTGAACCATCGCTGGTTAGGCGGTACCCTCACCAACCTCGAAACCATCCGCAAGAGCGTCGCCCGCCTGGGTTACCTCGAAGAGATCGAGAAGAAGCCTGAGTTCAAGCTCATGTCCAAAAAGGAACTCGCCTCCCTGAACCGCGAGCGCATCAAGCTGGAGCGCAACCTTCGTGGCGTGCGTGGCATGGACAAGTTCCCAGACGCCGTCGTCATCGTGGACTCCGCCCGCGAGCACATCGCCGTGCATGAAGCCCGCCGCCTCGGCATCCCGATCGTGGCCCTCGTGGACACCAACGCCGACCCAGACAAAGTGGACTACCCGATCGCCGCCAACGACGACGCCATCCGCTCCATCCGCATCATTCTCCAGAAGCTGATCGACCCCGTCATCACCGCGACTGCTGAGCTGAAGAAGTAATTTTCCTCACCCCCTTCCCCCATCCCGACACATGGCTGAAATCTCCGCAAAAGTCGTCATGGCCCTTCGTGAAAAAACGAATGCCGCCATGATGGAATGTAAAGCTGCCCTCAAGGAAGCCGATGGCGACCTGGAAAAGGCCGAAGTCATCCTTCGTAAAAAAGGCACCATCAAGGCTGAAAAGAAGGCCGACCGCCAGACAAAGGAAGGCATCATCGCCTCCTACATCCACATGGCAGGCCGCATCGGCGTGCTCATCGAAGTGAACTGCGAAACCGACTTCGTGGCCCGCAACGAAATCTTCCAGGCCTTCGTCAAAGACATCTCCCTCCACATCGCCGCCGCGAACCCCAAGTTCCTCGGTCGTGAAGAGATCCCTGCCGACCTCATCGCCAAAGAGCGCGACATCGCCGCAGACCAGATCAAGGGCAAGCCAGCCGAAATCGCCGAAAAAATCATCCAGGGCAAGATTGATAAAATCTTCTCTGACCAGTGCCTCCTGGAGCAGCCGTTCATCAAGAACCCTGACCAGACCATCGGTGACTTTGTGAAGAGCAAAATCTCCGAGCTGGGTGAAAACCTCGTCGTGCGCCGCTTCGTGCGCTTCGCCGTGGGTGAAGACCTCGCCACTGCATAACCCTTTGCGGGTGGTCACACCCGCGAACAAAAAAACCTCCTCGAGAGCGGGCCCCCCAGCCCGCTCTCTTTTTTTTTGAGGCCGGAATGCCCACCCCAGAAAAGACAAAAACCACGGAAACCGCATCCCGCCGAGCTTGGGGTTCAAAAAGGGCCAGCCCCCAAAAACCCACCTAACAAAACGTGTGACTACCAGCGCCAGAGAAAGGATGAACGGCGCAGTCCCAGTTGAGCCAACCCGAACCCCCAGCCCCAAGGAGTGAGGCCATCCTGGCCTCATCGCCCGCAAGTACCGTATCCATCACTCTCCGAGGGATGCGTTCGCCCCAAAGCGCCCCCCGTCCGCCATGGAGCGCACATGCGCCTGTCCCGCGATTGCGGGATCTCGCGTGCCGAGTTCTGCGTCCTCGCGTCCCGCGCCTGCGGGATCACACCCACGTTCGCCCCCTTGCACCGCCCCCCGCCCCGGAGGGGCGAAAGACCAATAGCCGGGGGTGCAGCGAGGCACGAGCGGAACCCCCGGATGCCCGCCTAACCAAAAACGCGTCCACCAAGGGTGCGCCCCGGAGGGGCGCGAGAAACCCCCGTCCGCTCCTCCATCCCGAGCTTCCAAAAGCCCCTCCCTCTCCCCGCTTGCGGGGAGGAGGCCCAGGTGAGGGGTGGTCGCAGCACGAAAAACCTCGTCCGCAAAAGGCACCCTTTTCCCTCAAACGACACCTCCGCCCTCGACCCCCGAGACCATCCCACCGCCCCTCACCCCTGGCCCTGCTCCCCGCAAGCGGGGCGAGGGGGGACGTCTTTTCGCCTCCGTGAGCAAAAGACCAAACCACCTTCATTCGCCCTCAATCAGCCCCCGTCCGCAGTACAGTATCCATCACTCTCCGAGTGATGCGTCCGCCCCAAAACGCACCGTCCGCTCCCTTGCACTTCCCCCCGCCCCGGAGGGGCGCGAGAAACGCCCTCGGACCGAGACGCCCACCCCTCACCTCCCCACGACCCCGCACACCCCCGACCGGAGCGCGAATATCCTATTCGCCTCACTCCCCCAGCGCGCACGGACCTCTGCCCCACCCCCGTTCGCCCCACCCCGCACTTCCAGCGCTCGTTCGGAGGGGGCGGACCATCCCGTTTGGGGCGGACGCATCACTCGGAGAGTGATGGATACTGTACAGCCGCTGACGACCTCATTCCCCCATCTGCCCCATCCCCCGATGCCGGAGGCATCCCAGCCGATAGCCAGGGGTAAAGTGAGTCCCGCCTGCGGGACGAACGCACCCCTGGTGGTGCAAAGACGTCACCCCACCCAAGGTCGCATCCTGGAAGGATGCCAGCGGCGTACGCTCGGTCTAACATCCCCGGGGTGCAGCGAGGGGTGAATCGCCCCTTCTCGCGCCCCTCCAGGGCGCACCACTGCCCACATCGTTGGTTATCCCACCCATCCGGGGGTTCCCGCTCGCCAAGCCTCGCTCCACCCCCGGCTACTTTTCTTTCGCCCCTCCGGGGCGCAGGTACAGTATCCATCACTCTCCGAGTGATGCCGTCCGCCCCAGCCAAGCCCCGTCCGCCCCCTCCCCCCGCCCCGGAGGGGCGAAAGAACAATAGCCGGGGGTGAAGGTGCGCTGCACCGAGAACCCCCGGACCCCCGCCTAACCAAAAACGCGTCCACACCCGCCGCGCCCCGGAGGGGCGCGAGAAAGGCCGATTGCACCTTTTCGAGGTTGGTGGACCTGGCGACACGGCTGGCATCCTTCCAGGATGCGACCCTGAGAGAAGGTGCTTTTTGGGCTACCAGGGGTGCGTTCGTCCCGCAGGCGGGACTCACTTTACCCCTAGCTATCGGCTGTGATGCCTCCGGCATCGGAAGGGAGCGGACCATCCTGTTTGGGGCGAACACTGAGGCCAGGATGGCCTCACTCCTTGAGCCCACCCCCGTCCGTCCCCTGGCCCCGCCCCGCGGCACCTGGGGCCCCACCCGCCCTACCTTTCCCCCTCCGCCCCCCTCACTGCGGGTTGATCTGGAGGCCGTAACTGCGCTTCAGGCGGATGATCTTGTCGTTGTCGTTGCGGATGAAGCTTTCCGTTTGCAGGGAGAAGCCCACGCCGACACTGCCGAGGCTGTTCGGCGCGCGGATGACGATGCCCTGGAAGGTGAACGGCGTGTTTGTGACGACGATGCGGGAGGTGTCCGTTTCGTAGTCATACACTTCTTCCTCAGAGCGGATGCTGGCGCTGCCGCTGAACAGGCCGGTGGCGGGGCTGAATTTCAGGCTCTTGATGCCCAGGGGGTTCAGCTCTTCGCTCTTGGGAAAGACGACGCTGTGATTGCTGCCCAGGCTGCCGATGCTGGACATGCCGTTGTGGCTGTAAAGCTGCACGTTTTGGTCACCCGCGCTGGCATTCATCATGAGGGGACCAGTGAGGCCGCTGGCGTGGTTCGGGCCCAGGTATTTGCTACCCGCTTCCACAGACACGCTGTCGCTAAACTGGATGGGGAAATTCGCCTGGCCGCTGAAGCTGGCGGCCGTTTTCACCCAGTAAAAGGTTCCATTGAGGCTGGTATTCAGGTAGTCGGGGCCCTGGGTGCCGGGCTGGATGGAGTACTCGTAGGTCATGCTGCCGCGATTTCCATACAGGTGGCGCACGCCGATGATGGTGTGGTTGTACATCACGGGGGCAGCGGCGGTGTAGGCGGTGCCATCGCCCAATTTCCCCACCTGGGTGATCTGGCCGGCGGGGGTGACGGTGGCGCGGGCAAAGCCGCTGCCGCCGGGCCGTCCGTCGCCACTGGCAGCGGCGAAGCCCAGGTTAAACACGCCCGTGTGGGCGGGGCTCAGCGGGGCCTTGGCCGTGTAAGGGCAGCGCTGGAGGTAGCCAGAAAGGGACTCCTCACTCTCATAGTCTTCATACTGGTAGGGGATCCTCAGCGTGGCTTCGATGCTACCGTCCCCAGGCGTGAGCCGCAGGGCCAGCTCGCTGCGGCCCGTCTGGGGCAGCACGCCGCTGATGGCCAGGGAGGCAGTGCCGATGTAGCTATCGCTGCTCTGGCCGATGGCGCTGGCGTTTTGCAGGCTCCCCTTGAAGGCCACGCGGACCAGGCGGCCATTGTGGCTGCAAAGGGTGATCTTGCCGCTGTAAACGCCGTCTGGGGAGATGGTGAGGTCCATCTCATTGTAAAAGGCCCCGCCGAGGACGCCAAAAAAGCGCCCGCGCATGCTCTCCGGCAGGATGGGGATCACCAGCTCCACGGTGACCGGGGCAGAGCTGCCCAGGGGGCTCACGGCGGTGAAGGTGAGGGCGTGGCGGCCAGACTTGGCCGGGGTGCCGCTGAGGGTGTGGGTGACGGCATCGTAGGTGAAGCCGGGGGGCAGGCCTTGGATGACAAAGTGATCTGCCAGGGCCGGGATGGGCAGCTCTGCGGTGTAGGCCACGCCGATCTGCCCCGGCGGCAGGGTGAAGGCGGCCAGGGTGGGTGCGGCAGCCGCCACGCTCAGCGTCTGCTCATTGCTCTCCAGCGCCTGCGTGCCCAGGCGCACGGTGCACACGTAGGCCCCGGCATCGTCTGGAGTGGGGCTGTCAAAGGTGAGCGTGGGCCCGTCCAGGCCGCTCAGGCCAGCGCGCGGCAGCAGGGGCTGGCCGTCTTTTTTCCACTCGTAGGTCAGGCCGGGCCCGGCCGTGGGCAGGGTGAGCTGAAAGCGCAGCCCCTGGGCGGCGATGCTGCGGCGGGGCCGCAGATCTGCCACACTCACGCGCAGGTCCCGCGTGTAGCTGCCCAGCAGGTTTTTCGCCAGGATCTGGTAGGTGCCCGCATCGGCCAGGCGGGCCTCAGGGCGGTTGTAGAAATCCGGGAGCGGGGGCGGCGGCAGGGCCTTGCCATTCAGCTTCCAGGTCAGGCGGGTATCGTAATAGGTGAAGAGTTGGGCTTGCAGGCTCAGGGCATCCCCCACGGCCAGCAGCACATCCGGGCTGGGTGCCAGGTAGGGATCTCCCGCCGTGATCACGTCGAAGGGCTGGCTGGTCACCTCGCCATCGTCATTCGTCAGGCGCAGGCGGTAGGTGCGCCGGTCCTCCGTGCTGCCGCCTTGTACCACCACCTCAAAGCTGCCGGAGTAAGGCCGCGTCTGCTCGCTGAGCACGGTCTCCCCCTCCAGGAGCTGAATGGTGGCCGGGGCACGCCCGCTGAAGGCAGGGGTGAGGACGCGACTGTTATTAAAAGGCACCACCGTGACGGCTGGCGGGGCAGAGCCGATGACCGGCGGGTGCAGCACGCGGATCTGCGCCGTCTGGCTGGTCACACTGACGCCCCTGCCCGCCACCACCACATGGTAGCCCCCCTCCTGGTAGGGCTGAATATTGGAAACAAGATAACTGGGCTCCGTGGTGCGGCCCAGCAGGCCGTAGGGACCGTACCAACTGTAAATCAGCGGCAGGCCAGGCGCGGCATCCACCCCCACCGTCAGCGTCACACTGCCCCTCTGGGCCACGCTTTGAGACACGGGATCTGCCGTGATGGCGATGCCGGGCGTGGCAGAGACCGGGCCACGCTGCACCCGCAGGGCCGCCAGACTGCGCAGCGGCGGCGTGACCACCGTGGTGCAGCCCAGCAGCAGATCTCCCCCCGGCAGCGTGCGCAGGCCCAGGGCCGTATTTCCCCCGCTGCCATGGGTGAAGCTGGCATCCCCCGCCGTGCCAAAGCTGGCATCCACCGCGCCCGTCCACTCAAAGCGCCGCAGCCGCATCGTCGGGCTGGCCGCCGCCCCCGGCTGAGACGCCGCTAGGAGGATGCGGCCATCGCTTTGCAGCAGCACATCCGCTGGCACCCAGGTGCCCGCGCCAAAGGTGACCGACATCACCCCATCCTCCGAAAAAAACGGGTCTAGCGCCCCGGTCGGCGTCAGGCGGATGAGGGCCATCTCCTGGCCCAAAAGAGTGCTCGTAGCCGCCAGGAGCAGGTTCCCATTCGGCTCCAGCGTCATCGCCCGGGCGCTCTGGGTATTGGCCCCCAGGGAGACAGACCGCCGCCCGCTGGCCGTGCCGTAGGTGGCATCCTCCACCCCAGACGTATTCAGCCGCCCCGCATACGCGGCGGAGCCCCCCGCCCCCCCAGCATACAGCAGCTTGCCATCGGCCAGAGGCAGCAGCGCCGTCACCGTCTGGTCCCCAGAGCCCGTGTAGAGAAAATGCCCCGAGGAGCCAAAGGACGAATACCGCCCCCCGAAAGACTGCATGCAAAAGATCTCCCCATCCGTGTCTGAGTACCCCAGGCGTCCCGTCGTGCCAGAGATCACCACCCGCCCCGAAGGCAGCAGCGCCACATCCGTGAGTTGGGAAGAAGTGGAGTGGGTGAAACTGGTCACGGCGAAGCTGGTATCCCGCACCCCATTGGCCAAAAGCCGCAGCACAAAGTACGTATTGCCCGAATCCCCCGCCACCACGATCCGGCCATCTGCCTGCACCGCCATCGCCCGCGCCGTAAAGCCCTGCCCCCCATCCGAATACGTGGCATAGCCCGCCGTGCCGAAGCTGGCATCCACCTGGCCCGTGGGCAAAAACCGGGTCACCACCATGCGGGCCGCGCCCAGGCCATCCCACACACTCCCAGCCATCAGCACACAGCCATCGGCCTGCACCTCCACCGCCGTGCCCTGCAGAGTCTGCCCCACCACCGCCGTCAGCGCCACGCCCGCCGTGCCGTAAGTCGTCTCCAGCGCCCCCGCCGTCCCCTGGGCATCCACCCTCCCCACCATGCAGGAAACCAGGAGGACGAGTGAGCGGGACCAGTAGGGCAAAAATCTCATAAAACGAATTTTTACCCCTAGATGATCTACCCCGCGTAGGCAAGCCCGAGTCCTGAGAGGAGGGAAGGAAAATGAGAGAGCAGAGAGCAGAGAAAGGACGGAGGCCGAGGGAGCGAACCTGGCCATCAAGCCCCGCCCCTCCAGGGCGCAGGTACAGTATCCATCACTCTCCGAGTGATGCCGTCCGCCCCAAAACGCCCCCGTCCGCCATGGAGCGCACATGCGCCTATCCCGCGACTGCGGGATCTTGCGTGCTGAGTTCTGCGTCCCGCGCCTGCGGGATCACGCCCTCGTCCGCCCCCTTATCACCGGCCAGGCGTGAGCACTTCCAGCCCTCTTCCTCCCCACTCGATGAGGCCTGGATGGCCTCACTCCTTGAGCCCGCCCCCGTCCGCCCCCTCGCTCCACCCCGCTGCCCATGGGCGCCATGCGCCCACCCCACATCCCACACTTCCCGTTAGACCTCCACCCCAGATCGTCTCCGTGCACGACGGGGTGCCCCCAAAAAAACCAGCCCCCAAACACCCCTCCTGTTAATCCTGTCATCTTGTTAATCCTGTAAAAAAAACGGCACCCCATACCCTCCCAACCCCACCAACCACCAACCACCAACCACCACCAACCACCACCAACCACCACCAACCACCACCAACCACCACCAACCACCACCAACCACCACCAACCACCACCAACCACCACCAACCACCACCC